>DATFEN010000028.1:0-8403 GCA_035251085.1 Vicinamibacteria bacterium
GGCCACGCGCGCGCTGGCCGCGCCAACGGTCCTGTCGACCCGGCGCTTTCGTTCGCCGCATTCGCTCTTCCCGCATGCGCACTTCCTGTCGAACGGCTCCTACACCGTGGTGGTCACCAACGCCGGCGGCGGGGGGAGCACGCGCCGGGGACGCGTCGCCACGCGCCTGCGCCCGGACCGGACCTGCGATCCCGCCGGCCAGTATCTCTACCTGCGCGACGTCTGGAGTGGTTCGGTCTGGTCGGCCTCTTATCAGCCCACGCGGCGCGAGCCCGAGGAGTACCTCGTCAGCTTCCTGCCGGAGCGCGTGGTGTTCCGCCGGCTGGACGACGCGATCGAGACGCGCCTCGAGATCGCAGTCTCGCCCGAGGACGACGTCGAGGTGCGCCGGCTCGCGCTGTCGAACCGCGGCGACCGCCCGCGCGAGATCGAGGTCACGAGCTACGTCGAGCCGGTCCTGGGCGCGGAGGTCGACGACTACGCTCACCCCGCCTTCGGCAAGCTCTTCCTGCAGACCTCCTACCTGCCCGAGCACGCGGCGCTGCTGTGCCGACGCCGTCCGCGCTCCGACGACGATCCGGACCTGTACGCGGTCCACGTGCTGAGCGTGAAAGGCGGGCTGCGCGGGGCTGTGGAGTGGGAGACCGATCGCGCGCGTTTCCTCGGCCGCGGCCGAGCGCCGGACGACCCGCAGGCGCTCGACGGCCGACCCCTCTCCGGCGCCACCGGCACGGTGATCGATCCGGTGTTGAGCCTGCGCTATCGGGTCCGCCTGCCCGCGGGGGGCTTTGCGCGCCTGAGCTTCGCGACCGGCGTGGCCGAGAGCGCGGCGGGCGCTCATGCGCTCGCCCAGAAGTATCACGACCCGAGCGCCGCGACGCGCACCTTGACCCTGGCCTTCACGCACGCGCAGGTCGCGCTGCGTCACCTGGGGTTGACCGCGGACCAGGTCCTGCTCTACGAGCGCCTCGCGTCGCGCGTGCTGTACGCCGATGCGTCGCTGCGGGCCGAACCGGAGGTCCGCGAGCGCAACACGCGCGGCCAGCCGGGGCTGTGGGCGCACGGGATCTCCGGAGACCTGCCGATCCTGCTGCTGCGCGTCGTCGAGGAGAACGACCTGCCCCTCGTGCGCCAGGTGCTGCAGGCGCAGGACTACTGGCGGCTCAAGGGCCTCGCGGCGGACGTGGTCGTGCTGAACGAGCATCCCATCGGCTACCGCGACGAGATGCAGGAACAGCTCGTCTCGTTGGTGACCGGCGGACCCTGGGCCGCCTGGATGGGGCGGCCCGGCGGCATCCACCTCCTGCGCGGCGACCTGGTCCCCGAGGCGGACCAGGTGCTTCTCCGGTCCGTGGCGAACGCCGTGCTGTCGGGCGATCGCGGCGAGCTGGCCAACCAGCTCGACCGGCCGTATCCGGAGCCCCGCCTGCCGGAGCCGCGCCTTTCGCTTCGGCAGAGCCCCGTGGTCGAGGCGGCGCGCGAGCCCCCCGTGCCCGAGCTCACGTTCGCCAACGGCTTCGGCGGCTTCGCCGCGGGCGGCCGCGAATACGTGGTGGTGCTCGACGGCGATGCGCAGACGCCGCGCCCCTGGGCCAACTTCCTCGTCAACCCGGGACTGGGCTCGGTGATCACGTCCTCGGGCGCCTCGTTCACGTGGGCCGAGAACAGCCGCGAGAACCGCCTGACGCCGTTCGCGAACGACCCGGTGACTGATCCTTCCAGCGAGGGCCTGTTCGTGCTCGACCCCGAAACCGGCGAGGCCTGGTCGGCGCTGCCGGGCCTTGGCCCGCGGAACCCGAGAGGACGCTACGTGGTGCGGCATCGAGCGGGCGTCACCCGCTTCGAGCACGCGCGCTCCGGCCTGGATCAAGAGCTGGTCGTGCTGGTCGCGGCTGGCGAGCCGGTCAAGCTGCAGCTGCTGAAGCTGCGCAACACCGGGCCGGCGCCGCGGCGCCTGCGCCTCTATTCGTACAACGAGTGGGCGCTGTGTCCGCCGCGGCCGCGCGAGCACCAGCACGTCGTCACCGAATGGGTGGACGGCGCGATCCTCGCGCGCAACCCGTACAACGAGGAGTTCCCAGGCCGGGTCGCGTTCGCGGCCTGCAGCCGGCCGGTCCGCTCGGCCACCGGCGATCGCACGGAGTTCGTCGGACGCAACGGCGACCCGCGACGTCCGGCCGCCCTGAAGCGCGACCGGCTCTCCGGAAGCTTCGGCGCCGGCCTCGATCCCTGCGCCGCCCTCGAGGTCGAGCTCACGATCGGCCCGGGCGAGACCCACGAGGTCGTCTTCCTGCTGGGCCAGGGTCGCGACCGCTCCGACGCACAGTCCTTGATCGCGCGCCACGCCTCGATCGAGGCGGCGCGCGAGGCGCTGCGCGAGGTCGAGGAGGGCTGGGACGCGCTGCTGGGCGCGGTGCAGGTGCGCACGCCCGACGACTCCTTCGATCTCATGATGAACGGCTGGCTTGTGTACCAGGCGCTGGCGTCGCGCCTCTTGGCCCGCTGCGGGTACTACCAGCCCGGTGGGGCCTACGGCTTCCGCGACCAGCTCCAGGACGTGATGGCGCTCGGCTTCACGCGGCCCGACCTGTGGCGCGAGCACCTGCTGCGCGCGGCAGCGCGGCAGTTCGTCCAGGGTGACGTGCAGCACTGGTGGCACGTGCCTTCCGGCCGCGGCACGCGAACGCGCTGTTCGGACGACCTGTTGTGGCTGCCCTACTCGGCGGCGCAGTACGTCCGCGTCACCGGAGACGACGCCGTTTGGGATGAGCCCGCGCCGTTCCTCGAGGCAGCGCCGCTCGCGCCGGGCGAGGCCGAGGCCTACGGGCTGCCCGTCACCGCGGCCGAGACCGCATCGCTGTGGGAGCATTGCCTCCGCGCCATCGACCGCGGACTGACCGCAGGCCCGCACGGCCTGCCTCTCATCGGCAGCGGGGACTGGAACGACGGCATGAACCGCGTCGGCAAGGACGGCCGCGGCGAGAGCGTCTGGCTCGGTTTCTTCCTCTACGAGCTGCTGCGCGCCTTCGAGCCGCTGTGCGCGTCACGCGGCGACGACGCCCGGGCCGCGCGCTATGGCACCGAGGCCCTGCGCCTCGCAGACATGCTGGAGCTGGCCTGGGACGGCGAGTGGTACCGGCGCGGCTACTTCGATGACGGCACGCCGCTCGGCTCCGCACAGGGCGAGGAGTGCCGCGTCGACTCCATCGCGCAGTCGTGGTCCGTGCTGTCGGGCGCCGCGCGCGCCGGGCGGGCCGAGCGCGCGATGGACGCCGTTCGCACGCACCTGGTCAGGCGCAACACGCAGCTCCTGCTCCTGTTGACGCCGCCCTTCGACCGCTCCAAGCCCGACCCGGGCTACATCCGCGGCTACGCCGAAGGCCTGCGCGAGAACGGCGGGCAGTACACCCACGCGGCCATCTGGACGGTCATGGCGCTGGCGCGGATGGGCCGCGGCGACGAGGCGATGGAGATGTTCCACCTGCTGAACCCGGCCAACCACACGCGCACGCCCGCCGACGTCGAGCGTTACGGGACCGAGCCGTACGTGGTGGCGGCCGACGTCTACGCCGACCCGACCCATGCAGGGCGCGGAGGCTGGACCTGGTACACCGGGTCGGCGGGATGGATGTACCGAGTCGGCCTCGAGAGCCTCCTCGGCCTGGAACGGCGCGGCAGCTCCTTCTCGCTGAAGCCGTGCATTCCATCGTCCTGGAACGGCTTCGAAATCCGCTGGCGCTTCGGGCGCACCACCTACGAGATCGCCCTGGAGAACCGTGCGCATCGCTGCGGCGGGACGTCCGAGGCGCTGCTCGACGGCCGGCTGGTCGACGCGGCGGCGATCCCGCTGGTGGACGACGGCGGCACGCACGTCGTGCGCGTCGTGCTCGTCAATCAGGCGGAGGAGAGGCCCGAGGCGTCGATCAGCGCAGCGATCCCGTCGCCTTAGCTCTCACGGCCGCTCCCAGGGCAGCAACGGCTTCAAGGTCACCGCATAGGAGCGGTCGTCCACACACACCGAGGCGGCCTGCGCTCCGGTGGGCCAGCCGGCCGCCTCGCTGGCGGGCACGGGCTGGGGCGCGGCCAGCGCGCGCTCGAGCGGAACGGGGAACGACCACGATCGGCAGCCGCCGACGAGCCGGGCTTCGTGAGCGCGGAGCGCGAAGGACGCGGGTCGATACGAGCGCAACGATGGATGCTGGAACGAGGCCAGGTCGGCGACCAGGGACGCCAGCGGCTTGAGCGCCGCCGGCGCCGAGGCCGGGTCGCCCGCCGCCACGACGTCGAGCGCCTTGCCCTTCGTCACCACCAACCGATAGCGCTGGCGGCCCTCACCGAAGGTCACGCTCGCGCCCAGCCCGGGAGCCTTGCGTACCTTGTCGAGGCGCTGGCCGAGCTCCTTCAGCTCCGGCTTCTCGAGGCGGCCCGCGGCCACGTCCTGCGTGCCCCCGACGTAGACCGAGCCGTCCTCCAGCAGCACGAAGCGCCTCGGCGCCGCCTCCACGACGAGGTCCGGAGACTCGGGGAGGGCGGCTTCGAGGCTGAGAAAGACGTCCTCCGAGCTCGCGGCCGAGGCCAGCAGCAGCGTGGCCGCGGCCAGGCCGCGTCTCATCGCAGCGCCGAGAAGAAGCGGTTCCAGCGCGGGCGCCACGCCCCGAAGTCGAAGGACAGCGCCACCGCCGAGGCGCGGCCGACGATCGCCTTGCGGTCCGCGAAGCCCCAGAAGCGAGAGTCGAAGCTGTCGTCGCGATGGTCGCCCATCAGGAAGTACTTCCCGTCGGGAACCGTGACGGGCGCGAAGGACGCCCCGACGCCCTCGAGGGAGTCCGCCATCACGGCGTGGCTGCGGCCGTCCACGGTCTCGATGACGACCTTGCCGGCGTCGTAGCCGAGGCTGGCCGTCCGATGGCGTTCCTCTTCGGTGAGCGGCGCGTACTCGGCCGGCTTGCCGTTCACCGACAGCCGTTGGTGCTTTGCCTCGATCACGTCGCCCGGCACCGCCACCACTCGCTTGACCAAACGCTTGCCGTCGTACGGAGACCAGAGGACGACGATGTCGCCGCGGCGCGGGTCGCCCCAGTGCGCCAGGCGCATGGTCGTGAACGGGACCTTGAGGTCGTAGGCCAGCTTGTTCACGAAGATGCGGTCGCCGGGGAGGATGGTTGGCTCCATCGAGCGGCTGGGCACGTCGTTCCAGTCGGCGGCCGAGGACCGGAGCGAGCCCAGCACGATCGCGATCACCAGCAGCGGCTTGACCCACTCCCGCCAGTAGTGGTCGGCGCGGGCCCGCAAGCTCGTCTTAGCCATAGCTTTCAATTATATTCCGCGGCCCTCATCGCTTCGAAGGCGCCGAGTACAGGTCGATGACCCGGCCGATGGCCCGCCTGCATACGGCGCAGAAGCCCACCTCGTCGCGGGTGAACATGATGCAGTCCGCCTGGGGACGGTAGTAGCCGGTCGCCTCGTAGTTGGCGCCCTCGAACGCGCCGACCACGCCAGCGTTGGTGCTCTTGCCCAGGAGCGCCGTCATGGTCTCGAGCTCCTCCCGGAACAGCGCGTCCATCTCGTCCTCGGGTCGGTGTTCGGCGCGGATCTTCACGCGGCGAGCCTGGAAGTCCTTCTGGAGAGCCTCGAACCTCTCCTTGTCCCAACGAGTCGGCAGCTCCGCGCCGCGGCTCACGAGCTCCGCCCACTTTCCGGCCTTCGGGTCGGCAGTCGCGTTCGGCTCCCAGGGCTCGGGCCGACCCTCCTTCTTCTCGTAGGCGACGGCCGAGGTGTAGTACTCGTCGGCCAGGCCGGCGAAATGGTGGCCGAACTCGTGCACGAAGAGGTACGGGATCCAGCGGCTGTCGGCCGGCGCGGTCGCATACAGATTAAAGATGCCGCCGCCCCCGTACTTGCGGTCGTTGACCACGATCTCGACGAACTCGTACGGCGCGGCCGCCGCGATCTCGCGGAAGCGCCTGTTGTCCATCGTCAGCACGTAGCGCTCGCTGCCGAAGCTGTCGTACGCGGCGCCCACCGGGGAGCGTCTGTACACGCCGTCCGATGGGCGCGAGACGCCCTTCTCGTCGGCGGACACGTCGATCGCCCATACGTTGAAGTCGCCCTTGCGCTCCTTGAAGGGCGACTGGGCGAACAGCAGGTCCACCATCTTCCGCGCGTCGGCGTGCCACTTGTCCATCTCGGCGGCGGTGTAGCCGTCTCCCAGGAGCAGCACGTCCACCTTGTCCTGCGGCGGGCCGTTCTCCAGCACGGCCCATGCCCGGACCGCCTTCGGCGACGCGGCGCGGTCGATGGAAGGGTCCTTGGGATCGACCACGGCCTGGAAGACCTCGCGGAAGACGTTCCGCGCAGCGCGTTTCTTGATCACGACCTGGACGTCGCCTGTGGGCTCGGGGAAGCGCAACGACTCGTGGAACGCCCGGTCCCGCTCGCCGGCCTCGCCGGTCGTCTCCCACTCGCCGTAGATGCTCGCGAAGCCGCGCGAGAAGAGCACGCGGTTCGTGGCGCGGTCGACCACCTCGAAGAAGTACTTGCCGAGGTTCGTGTCGTCGATGGCGCGGTCGAGCCGCCCGGGCCAGGGGCCCTCCAGGGCGAGCCCGTCCTGGGCGAAGCGCTCCTCTCGCGCGTTGCCGGAATGGACGTAGTCGAAACGCAGCGTGCGTGGGACGTCTGGCTGTGACGCGGCGATGAGCAGGGCGACGAGCAGCACGTCTTCACCTCCTGGAGGCGGCGGCGTAGGGTAGCATCTGCCTCCATGAAGCGCCCTCTCGCGGCACATGCCGCCGTCTTCGTCCTGATGGCTCTCCCCGCCGTCGCCGCAGAGCCGGTGCGGGCGAGCGGCGGCATGGTAGCCACGGAGAACGGAATCGCCGCTGGCGTCGGAGCCGACGTGCTCCGCCAGGGCGGCAACGCCGTCGACGCCGCCATCGCCACGGCCTTCGCGATGGCCGTGACACACCCTACCGCGGGCAACGTCGGAGGCGGCGGGTTCCTCGTGTTCCGATCCGCGGAAGGCGAGGCCGCAGCGTACGATTTCCGGGAGACGGCGCCGGCCGCGGCCTCGCCCACCATGTTCCTCAAGGACGGCCGCTACGATGCCGCGCTGCATCACGAGAGCCTTTTCGCAGTCGGCGTGCCGGGGACGGTCGCCGGGCTCCACATGGCGTGGAGCGAGCGCGGCACGCGCCCCTGGAAGGGGCTGCTCCAGCCTGCGATCGGGCTGGCCCGTGACGGGTTCGTCGTGAGCGACGGCCTCGCGCGCAGCCTCCTGGAGGTTCGCGAGGATTTCGCGAAGCATCCGCCCACCCTCGCGCAGTTCTCCCGGGACGGTCGGCCGCTGGCAGCGGGCGACGTGTTGAAGCAAGAGGACCTCGCGAGGACGCTAGAGCGCATCGCCGAGCGCGGCCGCGACGGCTTCTATCGCGGCGAGACGGCGCGGCTCATCGCCGAGGAGATGCGCCGCGGCTCAGGGTTGATCACGGAGGCCGACCTTGCCGCCTATGAGGCCCAGAAGCGCATCCCGGTGAAAGGCAGCTATCGAGGCTGGGACATCCTCTCGATGCCGCCTCCCAGCTCGGGCGGCACCGCTCTGCTCGAAATCCTGAACGTGCTCGAGGGCTACGATCTCGCCGCCTCGGGTTACGGCTCGGCACTCAGCGTTCACCGCATGGCGGAGGCGATGCGTCGCGCCTTCGCCGATCGCGCGCGCTTCATCGGCGACCCGGGGTTCAACGATGCCGCGCCATGGGAGCGGCTCCGCTCGAAGGAGTACGCGCAGGAGCTGCGCCGGTCGATCCGAGACGACCGCGCCTCGACGTCCTCCGCGCAGTCGTTCGAGTGGCCCAGGGAGAGCGACGAGACCACGCACTTCTCCGTGATCGATGCTGCAGGCAACGCCGTCGCGCTGACTTACACCCTCGAGGACGGGTACGGCGTGAAGCGGGTCGTACCGGGAGCAGGCTTCCTGCTCAACAACGAGATGGGCGACTTCAACGCGGGTCCGGGCCTCACCGACGCAACCGGCCTGATCGGAACGCCGCCGAACCTCGCCGCCCCGGGCAAGCGCATGCTGTCGAGCATGACGCCCACGATCGCGACGAAGGACGGCTCGGTCCTTGCCCTGGGCGCCGCCGGTGGTCGGAGCATCATCAACACCGTCGTGCGGGTGCTCGTCAACGTGATCGACCATGGCATGAACCTCCAGGCTGCCGTGGACGCACCCCGCTTCCACCACCAGTGGCTGCCCGACCAGATCGTCGTCGAGAGCCACGGCCTTTCCCCCGACACCTTGGACCTGCTCAAGGCCCGCGGCCACGTCCTGAAGGTGGGGGGGGACTTCTGGGGCGGCCGCCTGCAGGCCGTGCAGCGCCAGCCGGACGGCACGCTGCTGGGCGCTCC
>DATFEN010000031.1:0-3938 GCA_035251085.1 Vicinamibacteria bacterium
GGCGGTCCTCGAGACGGCGACCTACCGGCAGCGCGCCGGCTCGGACGACCGGGTGCGCGAGCGCCGGGCGACGTGGGATCGCCTGCTGCGCGATCTGCACCTGACGGCGATCGAGCTCGCCTAGCCCGATGACCACGGTGACGCTGAGCCTCATCTCGCACACCAACGTCGGCAAGACGACGCTCGCCCGCACGCTGCTGCGCCGCGAGATCGGCGAGGTGCGCGACCAGCCGCACGTCACCACGATTGCCGAGGCGCACGTGCTGATCGAGACCGCCGACGCGCGCCTCCTGCTCTGGGACACGCCGGGGTTCGGGGACACCGTGCGGCTGATGACCCGGCTCCGCCACGAGGGCGACCCCCTCGGCTGGTTCCTGCACCAGGCCTGGGACCGCGCGCTCAACCGCCCCCTCTGGTGCAGCCAGGAAGCCGTCCGCAACATCCGCAACGAGGCCGACGTCGTCCTGTACCTCGTGAACGCCACCGAGGACCCCGAGGCGGCGGGATACGTGACCCACGAGCTCGAGCTGCTGTCGTGGATGAGCCGTCCCGTCCTCGTCGTGCTGAACCAGGTCGAGGTGCAGGACGCCGGTGGGATGGTGGAGCGCTGGCGCCGTCACCTCGTCCGGTTCGACGTCGTCCGCGGGGTGCTCCCGCTCGACGCCTTCAGCCGCGCCTGGGTGGAAGAAAGCCTCGTGCTCGAGCGCGTTGCGGGCCTGCTCGACGGTGGCAAGCGGGCTGCGATGGGCCGCCTGCTGGGCGCCTGGAACGACCGCAACGTGCGCGTCTTCGATGCCTCGGTCGAGACGATCGCCCAGTACCTGGCGGCGATCGGCGTCGATCGCGAGCCGGTCGGCTCGGCGTCGAGCGCGGGCGCCTCCTGGATGCGCGAGCGGCTCTCCGACCTTCGCGCGCTGTCCAGCGGCGACCGCGAGCGCGCCATGGGCGCGCTGTTCGACCGGGTGCAGGCGGCCACCCGACGGCTGATGGAACGCCTGATCGAGCTGCACCAGCTCACGGGCGAGAGCCAGGCGCAGGTCGAGCGCCGTCTCGAGGACGCCGCGGTCCAGGGCCACGCGGCGATCAACCCCACGACGGGAGCGATCGCCGGAGGCGCCGTCAGCGGTCTCCTGGCCGGGCTCGGCGCCGACGTCCTGGCCGGAGGGCTGTCGCTCGGCGGCGGCGCCATCGTCGGAGCGATGCTCGGCGCGCTCGGAGGCTACGCGTTCGGCGGCGCCTACCAGCTCGCCACGGGCGGCGAGTCGGGCATCCAGTTCCAGCCGGCGGCGCTCGATCGTCTGGCGCGCGAGGCCGTCCTGCGCTACCTGCTGGTCGCCCATCACGGGCGCGGCCGCGGCGACTACGCCGACGTGGACTCTCCGGCCCACTGGGCGGCCGACGTCGACGCCCAGATCGCGGCCCGGCGCGACGCGCTGCACGCGGCCTGGCGCGAGGCCGCGCGAGGCGGCCGTGCATCAGCCCCGGCGGTGACCGAGCGCCTGCAGCCGGTGCTGCGCGAGATCGTGCGCGACGTGTTGCGCCACCGGTTCCCCGACGCGGCGGTCCTGTCCCGGGATCAGGCCGAGCGCCACCCCTGACCCGGCGGTCCACCAGCGAACCGCTCGCCGGATCCATCGTCGATGACGGACGGATCCCTCATCGGGCCTCGGTGGCCTCCACGAGCAGCTCGGCCAGCCGCCGGCTGAAGGCGGCGGGGTCGGGCAGGGTGCCGCCCTCGGCGAGGATGGCCTGGCCATGGAGCAGCTCGGCGTAGCGCTTGAAGCGCTCGTCGGCGGGGTGCGCGGCGTGGAAGTCCTGCAGGCGCGTCACCAGCGGGTGCTCGGGATTGACCTCGAGCACGCGCTTGACCTTCGGCACCGGCTGGCCGCTACGGCGGAGCAGCTCCTCGAGGTGCGGGCTGAGGTCGCCGGCCTCGCCGACCAGGCAGGCCGGTGACGAGGTGAGCCGTCCCGACAGCCGCACGTCGCGGACGTCGTCCTGCAGGGCGGCGCGCAGGGCGAGGAGCAGGGTCTTGAACCGCTCGCTCGTCTCCTCGCGGGCGGTCTCCTCCTGCTTCTTCTCCTCCTCGGTACCGAGCTCGACGGCGCCCTTCGACACCGAGACGAGCTTCTTGCCCTCGACCTCGCGCGGCAGCCGCAGCCACAGCTCGTCGATGGGATCGAGGAAGAAGAGCACTTCGTAGCCGCGCGCGCGGAAGGCCTCCAGGTGGGGCGAGCGCTCGGCGGTCTCGCGGGTGGGGGCGGTGACGTAGTAGACGGCGGCCTGTCCATCTTTCATCCGCGTCACGTAGTCGCCGAGCGAGGTCGGGGTGGGCCCGTCGGTGGACGGAGCCAGCACCAGCTCCAGGAGCTTGTCGTGGCCCTCCTCGAAGGCCACCAGCCCTTCCTTCAGCACGGCGCCGAACTCGGTCCAGAACGTCCGGTACTTCTCGGGCCGCTGGTCCTTCATCTCCTTGAGGGCGGCCAGGATGCGGCGCACGAGGTACTTGCGAATGGCCTGGACCTGGCGGTCCTTCTGCAAGATCTCGCGTGAGACGTTCAGCGAGAGGTCGTCGGAGGAGACGACGCCGCGCACGAAGCGCAGGTAAGCGGGCAGCAGGTCCCGCCAGTCGTCCATGATGAAGACGCGCTTGACGTAGAGCGACAGGCCGCGGTGGCCCCCGTCGCGATGGTGGAGATCGAAGGGCGCCTTCGACGGGATGTAGAGGAGCGCGCGCGCCTCGAATCCCCCCTCGACGTGCACGCTCAGGTGCTCGAGCGGGTCGTTCCAGTCGTGGCTGATGTGCTTGTAGAACTCCCGGTGCTCCTCCTCGGTGACCTCGTCCTTGCCGCGCGCCCAGATCGCCTTCATCGAGTTGAGCGTCTCGCCCGCCAGGCGGATGGGGTACGACACGAAGTCGGAGTAGCGCTTGACGAGGTCCTTGAGGATCCGGCCCTGGGTGTAATCCTGAAGCCCGTCCTCCTCGTCCACCGGCTTGAGGTGCAGGGTGACGGTGGTCCCCGCGCCGGGCCGGTCGGCCGCGTCCAGGGTGTAGCCGCCGTCGCCGGTCGACTCCCAGCGCGTGGCCTCCTCGGTGCCTGCGCGCCGCGTGACGACGGTGATGCGGTCGGCCACCATGAAGCTCGAGTAGAAGCCCACGCCGAACTGCCCGATCAGCTCGGGCGCGCTGGCCGCCTGGGCCTCGCGCAGGGCCTGAAGGAACTCCCGGGTGCCCGAACGGGCGATGGTCCCCAGGTTCTCGACGACCTCCTGGCGGCTCATGCCGATGCCGTTGTCGTGCACGGCGAGCGTGCGGGCCTGGGCATCGACCTCCAGCGTGATCTGCAGCTCGCCGGCGGGCGCCAGCTCCGGCCGGCTGATCGACTCGAAGCGGACCTTGTCGAGGGCGTCGGAGGCGTTGGAGACCAGCTCGCGCAGGAAGATGTCCTTGTGCGAATAGAGGGAGTGGATCATGAGATCCAGCAGCTCCCGGACCTCGGTCTGGAACTCGTGGCGCTCGGCCTGGTCGCTCATACGGCGGCTCGCTCGTCCTCCTTTTCCTGGGTTCCGGCAGCGTTCGATCCTACACCCAGCCCTTGCGCGCTGCATGCGCGGCGGCGGCGGCCCGGGTCGGCAGGTCCAGCTTGGTCAGGATGTTGGCGACATGTCGCTTCACGGTGAACGCACTGACGCCGAGCCGGGTCGCGATCTCGGGATTCTTGAGCCCCTGTGCGAGCAGCCGGACCACCTCCACCTCGCGCGGGCTGAGTCCGCCCGGCAGCGTCCCTCGCGCACCAGCGGTCCCGCCCCGCCCGCCGGCCTCCTGCAGCAGCAGCGTGCGAGCGCCCTTCGCGTCCCCGACGGCCCCGAGCTCCTCGAACACGTGGCAGGCGCGCTCGAGCTCCGCGCGCGCCGCCTCCCCGCGGTCCAGGGCGATC
>DATFEN010000039.1:0-9042 GCA_035251085.1 Vicinamibacteria bacterium
GCCAGGTTGTGGCGCACCCGCCAGGCGATGTTGTGGTCCGCGCACGAGGTATCGCCGCTCAGGCCCAGGCCTCCAAGGGCCTTCCGGTCCGAGTTGTAGAGCGCCAGTCCGCCACCGAAGACGTTGACGCCGCCGATCTTCCTTCCGACCAATGGGTCGTTCGGCCTGCCGTAGTTCGCGGAGGGCGCCTGATATGCGGCGTCCGTCGACACTGGATTGCTGTGCTGCAGCCCGTAGAGGCTTCCCCCTGGTTGAACCGCCGAGTACAGGTTGGCCGTCGAGAGGGAGAGGCCGGCCGCCTGGCCTGATCCGCCGCTCGACGAGTCGCTGTCCAGGCTGAAGGCGTTGGCCGTGTTCGCCTTCTGCGCCGAGATGACACGGCTGCCGGGCCATTGTGTCGCCCGGTCCGTGCCCGACGACGCCACGGCGCAGACGACGCCGTCCCGGTTCACGAGTGTCGCCCACATGTGGTTGTTGAGGCCGCTGCTCTCAGCCGCCACGGCGGCGTCAAGGGCCGCCTTGACCTGTCCGTGGCTCGGTAAGCCGCGGCACGCCGCCCGGTTCGCGCCGTTGGAATCACCGAACACAGCTTCCGCTGCGAAAACCAGGGCACCAAAGAGGAGCCCCCGAAACACAGTGTCCTTCATGGTTTGCCTCCCGCTTCCTGGACTTCGACTGGGTCAGTCCGGAGACGCTGCCACCTGCGTCGGCGTGATCGGGGTCTGCAAGCGCGTCTCGACGAATCGGGCGCCGGCGCTTTGCGCGATCGCCTCCAACCGTTCACGTTCGGCGTTCTCGGTTATTTCGCCCGCAAGCGTCACGCGCCCATGGCTCACCAAGATCCGGACGGGCCACTCGAGCCGATCATTGCCACCGATACCGCCGTCGTAATAGAGCCGCTCGAAGAGACGGCGTCGCAACATCACGTCCTCGGGCGCCGAGGACTGCACTTCGATGTCGTTCTGCACGTCGAGTACGCCCGACAGCCGTGCGACACTGGACGCCGCCTTCTCACGACGGCAGCGCTGCTCGACCGATCCCCAGAGCCGGACCTGCCCGCCGTTGACCTCCACGAGCACGTGGTCGAAGACGCCGAGGAAGGGGTTGGACCGCACGGCTTCCTCGGCCGCTCGACGCAGCTGATCGTCGCCCGACGGTTGGATGTCGTCCGCGGAGGCTTGCAGGGTTCCGACCAACAGCAGGCCGGCGAGCGCGCGCCAGCCTCCGTTGAGGGATGCGGCGGCGTGCTTCGTCTTCATCGTCCCTCCTGCCGAGCTCGCAGAGAGCAACAGCAGTGCCACGGCTACGCGTGCCGCGTCGTCATCGCCGTAACCTCACGTGCTGGTCCGAGATGTGCCCCCAAGACGAGTCGAGCCGCGCGGGCGTCATCGGAGCGCGCGTGACGCGTCAGAGCTATCCGATCGTGAAGTCGGACTCCACGTTCGTGTAGGCTTGATGCGAGGATCCTCCGTGCCCCCCAACCTGATCGCCGTCGCGGGACCGCTGAGCGGGACCGCCTTCCCGCTGACGGAGACCGACTTCTCGATCGGCCGCGAGCCGTCCAACAGGCTCTGGCTCAACGATCCCCAGATCTCCCGGAATCACTGCGTCGTCCGCACGGAGTCCGGCGAGTTCAGGATCAGCGACCTCGGCAGCCGCAATTGCACGTTCGTCAACGGCGTGCCGGTCAAGGATCACGTGCTCCACGACGGTGACAGCATCGCGATCGCGAGCCACCGCTTCGTCTTCGTCCTTCAAGACGCCGAACGCCCGACTGCGGTGCCGGATACGGTTCAGCTCGACGACGTCGATTGGGTCGCTGAGACCACCGTCACTCTTCCGATCCAGGACGTCCACTATCTCCCGCCGAAGCTCCAGCAGGAGCTGCCGACCGCGGCACGGGCGGCCCGCGACCTCGAGGTCCTCCTCAAGGTCGGCGCCCTCGTGAACTCGAGCCCGAGCCTCGATGCCCTTCAGCGGAGTCTGCTCCAAGCCATCTTCGAGGTCGTGCCCGCCGAGCACGCGGCCATCCTCCTCGTCGGCAAGAGCCCCGATGAATTCGCATCGCTCGTCGGTTGGAGCCGGCTCGAAGGGTCGGTCGGTCCGATCAGCGTCAGCCGTACGATCGTCGGGCGCGTGCTCCGGGAGGGCGTTGCGATCCTCGCCAACGACCTCCTGGAGAATCCAGTCCTGGGCGGGGCCAGGAGCCTCGTCGTCGCTCGGATCGAGTCCGTGCTCTGCGTCCCGCTCGTGGCGTTCGAGAAGGTGCTGGGGGCGATCTACCTGGACGCTCGAGAGCCTGGCGCGCGCTTCGAAGACGCGGACCTGCGGCTGCTGGCGGCCATCGCTGCCGTTGCCGCGCTGGCCGTCAAGAACGTGACCCATCTCGAGCGGCTCGAGGACGAGAACCAGCGTCTGCGAGAGGACGACCAGCTCCGGCACGACATCGTGGGCGGCAGCCCGCAGATCCTCAGGATCCACGAGCGCATCGCTAAGCTGGCTCCGACCGACTCCACGGTCCTGATCCGAGGCGAGAGCGGCACGGGCAAGGAGCTGGTTGCGCGCGCCATCCACCGTGGAAGTCCACGCGCGAGCCGACCCTTCGCGGCGATCAACTGCGCCGCGCTCACCGAGACGCTCCTCGAGAGCGAGCTGTTCGGCCACGAGAAGGGTGCCTTCACCGGCGCGATCGCCCAGAAGAAGGGCAAGCTGGAGGCGGCCGACGGCGGCACCGTCTTCCTGGACGAGATCGGAGAGCTGGATCCAGCCCTTCAGACCAAGCTGCTGCGGGTGCTCCAGGAGCACGAGTTCGAGCGCGTGGGAGGGACACGCCCGGTGAAGGTGGACCTCAGGCTGCTGGCGGCCACCAACCGGGACCTGGAGGAGGCGCTCCAATCGGGGAGCTTCCGCAAGGACCTCTACTATCGGCTCAACGTCGTCACGCTCACGATGCCGGCTCTCCGGGAGCGTCGCGAGGACATCCCGCTGCTCGTGGGCTACTTCATCGCGAGGCACAGCGAGAAGGCCAAGCGACGCGTGATCGGACTCTCGGTCGAGGCCCGCACGTGCCTCCTCGCTTACGACTGGCCCGGCAACGTCCGCGAGCTGGAGAACGCCATCGAGCGTGCGGTCGTCCTGGGCTCGACGGACCTGCTCCTCCCGGAGGATCTGCCTGAGGCCGTGCTGGAAACGCTACCGCCGGGCCTGCCGAGCCGCAACTACTACGAAGCGGTGAAGGAGGCCAAGAAGCAGCTCATCCTGAAGGCCCTCGAGGAGTCGGGCGGCGGCTATACCGAGGCGGCGAAGCTCCTGGGAATGGGAGTGAACTACCTGCATCGCCTGATCAAGAACCTGGACCTCAAGCCGATCTTGAAGAAGGGAACAGCGAGCTAGCCGTCAGCCCAGCGGCTCGACCGTCACGTCCCCGCTGCCCGTGTCGACGTCGATCTTGACGTCGCCGTCGCCGCGGCGGTAGCCGATCACCTCGCGACGCCTCACGATCGGCTCGGCGTCGGAGAAGCGGCTCTTCACGTCGCCGCTGCCGGTGTCGGCGCGCAGCTCGAAGGAGGCGTCGCGGGGCAGGCGCAGGCGGACGTCGCCTGAGCCGGTGTCGGCGCGCACGCGAGCGGCGGAACGCAGCTCGGCCTCCACGTCGCCCGATCCAGTGTCGGCGTCGACGACGCGGGCCTGCACGTCGACGAGGCGCAGCCGGCCCGAGCCGCTGTCGAGGCTGAGCCGGTCTCCGCGGAAGCCACGCACGTCGCATGTGCCGGAGCCGGTGTCGCAGCGGAACGAGCCCTCGACGTCGGCCGCGGTCACGTCGCCCGAGCCCGAGTCCGCCAGCACGTCGCCCGAGACGTGATCGACGTCGATGGCCCCCGCCGCGGTGTCGAAGCGCAGCGTGCCCTGCACCCCGCTGGCGGTAACGCCGCCCGCGCGATTGTAGAAGCCGGCCTCGAGCGCGCGCCGTGGAACGCGCACGTCGAGCTCGGCCCAGAGCAGCACGCCTTCGTCCCGGCTCACGCGCACCCGATGGCGTCCGCCGTCCCAGCCGTCCGTCGAGCCGTCGTCCGCATAGCGGATCTCCGATTCGGCCGGCGCGGCGGGGAAGCGGAACGACCGGTGCTGGTCCACCGGCCAGCTCAGGCGCAGCACCGGCTCGCCTCCTCTCCAGGTGCGGCGCTCGAAGCGAAGCGAATCGGCGAGCGAATCGCTCTCGGCGTGCACCGTGGCCACGACCGTGACGCTCTCGCCCGGACCGGCGCTCACGCGGATGGAGCCGGCCAGGTTCTCGATGTTGAAGTGGGCCGCTTCGGCCGGCGTCAGCTCGGCGTGGACCGTCCGGGTGACTTCTGCGCTGGCGGGGACGGCCAGGCCCAGGATCAGGGCCAGGCAGGCAAGGGTCACGGAACTGGGGTTCAGGCGCACGAAACCTCCTTGGCTCAGCGCTCTGACGCTCGGCGCGGCCGAAAGGTTGCTTCAGACCTCTTGAAAGCGGAGGCCGTGGTGGAAGCCCTCGCCGACCTTGCGAACCCAGCGGACCTCGGCGTGCCGCGTCTGGGAGCCTTCGACCTCGGCAAGCACCAGTAGCAAGAGCTGCCCGGTGGCCAGGGGCCGCTCGAAGTCCACCTGGGCGCCCCGCGTGTCGAGGTCCAGGAGCCGCCCAACGCCGAGCAGCGTGCCCGAGGGCTCACGCAGTTGAACGGCCGGTCCCTCGTGCTCGGCGGCGGTCTGGCCCTGGAGGGGGCGGGCGCCGTCGAGGATGCGCCGGCCGGTCTCGACCACCTCACCTAGACGGTACGGCTTCGACAGGAAAGCAGCGACGCCCAGTGTGCGCGCCCGCATGAAGCTCGAGTAGTCCTTGCCGGCCGAGACGACGACGACGGGGATGGAGGCCGTGCGTTTGGTCGCGCGGAGCGCGTCGACGACCGCCCAGCCGTCCATCACCGGCATCTCGAGGTCGACCACGATCAGGTCGGGCAGGGCCGACTCCAGCAGTAGAAGGGCGCTCGCTCCGTCTCCCGCCGCCCAGACGTCAGCGCCAGCCTCCTCGAGCGCCACCTGGAGGACGCCTCGGATGGAGGGCTGGTCGTCGATGACGAGAATTCGCCGCGACGCGAGCGGCGGTGAAACGGCGGTCAATGCGCGAAAAGTGTACACCCCGCAGGAATCTGCTAGCCTTCGCGCGTTCGTTCCACGGCACGAGGAGTTGGGGAATGGCTTGGTGGCTCTGGGTCCTCATCGGACTCTCTCTGCTCGCGCTCGAGGCCGCGACGCCGGGCGGCCTGTTCTTCCTCTTCTTCGGGCTCTCAGGGCTCGCCGTCGGAGTGCTCGTGGCGCTCGGCGCGGGCGGCTCGCTCGCGATCCAGTGGATCCTGTTCACGGTCATCGCGATGGTCACCCTGGCCGCGCTGCGGAAACCGCTCAAGGCGCGCCTCAACATCGACGGTCTGCACAAGCCCGTCGACCAGCTCTCCGAGCAGGTCGCCGTCGCGCTCGAGGACCTGCCCGCGGGGGCCATCGGCAAGGTCGAGCATCGGGGCGCACCGTGGAGCGCGCGGAACGGCGGCGAGACGGCGATCGCGAAGGGCCAGCGCTGCCGAGTCGAGCGCGTGGACGGCCTGACGCTCTGGGTGCGCAGCGAACAGGGGGTGTGACATGTGGCCGGGACTGTTCATCGTCGCGTTCTTCGGTGCGCTGTTCGCGCTCTGGATCTTCTTCAAGATCGTGGTGGTCGTTCCGCAGCAGAACGCCTTCGTCGTGGAGCGGCTCGGCAAGTTCGCCGGCGTGCTCGACGCGGGCATGCACATCCTGGTTCCTTTCATGGACGTGATCCGCTACCGCCACGTCCTGAAGGAGCAAGCCATGGACATCCCCGAGCAGGTCTGCATCACTCGGGACAACGTGCAGGTGGCGGTCGACGGCATCCTCTACCTGAAGGTGATGGACCCCGAGCGCGCTTCCTACGGGATCTCCAACTACATCTTCGCCATCACCCAGCTCGCCCAGACCACCCTCCGGAGCGAGGTGGGCAAGATCGAGCTCGACCGCACCTTCGAAGAGCGCGGCAACATCAACGTCCAGGTGGTGACGGAAGTGGACAAGGCCTCCGAGGCCTGGGGGGTCAAGGTCCTGCGCTACGAGATCAAGAACATCACGCCCCCCGCGGACATCATCGCGGCCATGGAGAAGCAGATGCGCGCCGAGCGCGAGAAGCGCGCGGTGATCCTGCAGTCCGAGGGCGAGCGCGACGCCGCCATCAACAACGCCGAGGGCCAGAAGCAGCAGGTCATCAAGGCCTCGGAGGCCAAGAAGCAGCAGCAGATCAACGAGGCCGAAGGGCAGGCCGCGGCGATCCTCGCGGTTGCGCGCGCGACCGCAGACGGCATCCGCGCGGTTGCCCAGTCCATCGGCGCCGAGGGCGGCTTCGAGGCCGTTCAGCTCCGCGTCGCGGAGCAGTACATCACGCAGTTCGGAAACCTGGCCCGGAGCGCCAACAGCCTGATCGTGCCCGCCAACCTCAGCGACGCCGCCTCGATGCTGGCGACCGCGATGACCGTCATCAAACGGAGCGGCGAGGCGCCGAAGCCGGCAGCGCGATAGCCTAGAGCGCGCGCTCGATCCAGAGCAGGCCGACCGCGAGGCCGGCCGCCGCCGTGAGGCCGGCCGCTGCGCGCAGCGCCTTCGGCGAGGCGTCGAGCGACGCGAAAAGCCGCCCGGCGAATGCGCCGAAGAGTCCCATCGAGACGACGCTGCCTGCAGCGAAGGCGAGGAGCACCAGCGCCCGGCCGAGAACGCCCTCGACGAGCGGCGTGAGCGCAAGCACCCCGACGATGCCGGCCAGGCCGTGGGCGAAGCCGGTGGCGGTCGGCGCGTGGGCGTGGAGGTGGCCGCGTCCGTGGCGATGCGCGTGGCTGTGCAGCGTGCCGTCGGCGTGCCGGTGAGGATGCACATGCTCGGTCGCGATCAGCGATCGAAGCCTCCAGAGCGCGAGACCCACGAGCATCAGCCCGACCGCGACCTCCGCCGCTCGCTCGTAGCCCGCACCCAGTCCCAGGCCGACGGGGACGAGCAGGGCGCCGACGAGAGCCACGGCAAGGGCGTGCCCCGCGCCCCAGCGCAGCCCGAGGACCAGCCCGCCGCGTGCCGCCGGCTGCGCCGACGCGAACTGCGCGAGCGCGGCCACGTGGTCGGGGTCGAGGGAGTGACGCAGGCCGAGCACGAAGCCGGTTCCGAGAGCCAGCGCGTCCACGCTCAGCCTCGCTGGCTGCGCGTGCCCATCCACTCCGGCACGAGATCGTGGGCGAGGCCCAGCCGGTCCAGCACGCGGCCCACGGTCTGATCGACGACTTCGGCGAGGCGCTCGGGGCGGTTGTAGAAGGCCGGCATCGGCGGAAGGATCACGCCGCCCATCTCAGCCAGGGCCAGCAGTTGCCGCAGGTGGCCGACGTGGAGAGGCGTCTCGCGGAACAGGACGATCAGCGGGCGGCCCTCCTTCAGCGTGACGTCGCCGGCGCGGGCGATCAGCGTCTCGGAATGGCAGGTGGCGAGGTCGGACAGCGTCTTGACGCTGCACGGGGCGACCACCATCGCCGCGGTCTTGAAGGAGCCGCTCGCCAGGGACGAGCCGATGTCCCGGTTGTCGTGGACGAAGTTCGCGAGCGCCTCCACGTCCTTGACGGTGTATCGGGTCTCCTCGGCCAACGTGCGCTTGGCGGGGGCGCTGAGCACCAGGTGGGTCTCGACCTCCGGCATCGGCCGCAGCGTTTCGAGCAGGCGGATGCCGTAGATCGACCCGGTCGCGCCCGTGATCGCAACGACGATGCGCTTCACAGCTCGATCGTACACCGGCAACGCAGCGTGGCTATGAGACGGCTCCCGCGAGCACCATCGGGCCCGTCGGGGAGGGCGTGCCGGCTTCCGGCTCGAGCGTCACCGCGAACGTCTTCGCCGACCCCGTCGCCTCGACACGCGGCAGCCGGACGACCGCGCCGCCCTGCGCGTCCGGGCGGAACACGCCGACCGGCACCGGAGCGCCCCCCGCGATGACCCAGGCTTCGTAGGCCTTGCCTTCGGGCGCCGGATCCAATCCCGAGGCGACGAGGATGGCCTCCCGCGTCACCGGATCGAAGACCACGCGCGCGCGGGCCTTGGGCGCCGCAGCGAGGCCGGCGAGTGTCGTCACCAGCGACCCCGGACGCTGGACGAGGGCGCGAAAGGCCGCCGCCTCGGCGAGGTCACGTTGCGTGACGCTCAGCTCGGCCTCCAGGCGCTTGGCTTCGGCGCTCGCCTCGGCTGCTGCGACCCGCGCACGGTCGCGCTGCCAGCGGACCACGAGCAGGCCGAGGCCCAACACCAGGGCGGCCGCCGCCGCCAGGTAGGTCGCCCACGGTCGCCGTGACGCGACAGGCGCGACTGCCACGGCCGACTTCGAATCCTGCCGCTCGAGCACGCGCTGCCTCAATGTCGGTGTCGGCCGAACCGGTTGGAGCCCCAGGGGCACGAGGGCGACGACCGCCTCGTGGGCGCGCAGCTCCGCTGCGCAAACCAGGCACCCGGGGAGGTGGGCCTCGAAGCCCACGCGGTCCTCACCGTCGAGCGCACCGAGGGCGTGGAGCGGCGCGAGCTCCAGCCAGCGGTCTTCGGTCATGACGGGAGCGGCCCCAGCGCTTCGCGCAGCCGGATCATGGCCGTGCGGATCCGTGTCTTGATCGTGCCGAGCGGCTCGCCCAGGCGAGTGGCGATCTCCGTCTGCGTCAGGCCTTCGTAGTACGCGAGCTCGAGGGCGCGGCGCTGGTCCTCGGAGAGACCTGCGATCGCCGTGCGCACGGCCAGCGCCTCCTCGTTGCGCGGCGAGCCGGTCGGCGGCGGCGCCGACTCCTCCGGCTGCTCGCGCAGCGCCGAGCGCCGCCTGAGCCGATCGATGGCCCGGGTGCGGGCGATCGTGCACAGCCAGGCCTCGGGGCTTCCGCGCGATGGATCGAAGCGGTCGGCCTGCCGCCATGCCTGCAGGAAGACCTCCTGGACGACGTCCTCGGCGTC
>DATFEN010000040.1:0-9535 GCA_035251085.1 Vicinamibacteria bacterium
CTCGGCGGCGAGCTCGTCGGCTATTGGCTGCGGACGCGGGTGGGCACGCGCCCGCTGGCCGTCCACGCGGCTTGGCGGACGGATCCGGACACGGCCGCGGACGTCGTCCTTTCAGCCTCCCGTGCCCGCACACCCGAGCCGCTGAGGAGGGCGCGCTGGCGAGCGCGCGAGACACGCGCGCTGGAGACGAGCGGTGATTGGCGCTAAAGGAGGCATCGATGCAGAGGTGACGGGTTTCCTCGAAGCAGCCGGGGTCGACTTCGATGTGCTCGAGCACCCGCGCACGGAGCGGGCAGCGGACGAGGCGGCTGCGCTCGGCATCGGGCCCGAGGAGGTAGCGAAGACACTCGTTCTGGTCGCACCGAGCGGCAACGTGCGGGCGGTGGTCGCGGCGTCGGAGCGGATCGACCTGCACAAGGTCGCCGGCGTGCACGGGGTGGGTGGCAAGAAGGTGCACCTGGCGAGCGAGGACGACATCGCGCGCTCCTACCCGGACTTCGAGCTCGGGGCCGTGCCGCCGCTCGGGGGCCGCGAGGACCAGGTGATCGTTGACGAGCGGCTCGCTGCACGCGACTCGGTCGTGTTCGAGGCCGGCTCGCACGAGAGGTCAGTTCGGCTGAAGACAGCCGACCTCGTTCGCCTGACGAACGCGCAGGTGGCCGACATCCGCGCAGAAGAGACGACGGCGGGCTCGGGCTTCGCCTTCGCGCGGCGTCGGCTTCTTCGACTTCAGCGGAGCCCGGAGTGATCGCGTACAAGTGTCGGCGCGAGACTCCTCAACCGCCCGCCGCGCGCGGCAGAAGCTCCCTAAACGGGTGCTAGCGCGGGACGCTACCGCTGCTCCAGTAGATCGGACACAGCCCGTTATGGCAGCCCGGGTCTACACTAGAAACGACCACTGGAAACAGCATGCTTGGCTGGAACATCTCTGTCTATCGGTTGATCGATTCCGAGGTGGTCCGCGAGGCACTGAGACACCCCGCAGATGGGATTCCTCTCGGCTTCGAGCCGGCGACGCGCGAACGGATAGCCGTCTGGCCGACGGGGTTTGACGGGCTCGACTGGATCGAAGAGCTCGTCGAGAGTCGGGGCGTCACGCTCCGAGAACGCGGATACCCGAACACGTACTTGCTACGAGCCCGCGATCTCGTTCCGCACATCGCGAAGCGTCCACCGAGTCGGTCGAGCGGCGAGCACGACGTCGTGCTCCACTTTTGGGAGGGAACGACGACGATCGACGAAGCGGCCCTGGGTTCCTGCGATCCGAGGGAGTGGCTTCTGGTGGAGGTAGTCGAGGCGTCGTAATCGGATCCGGCTGATGGTCCTCAAGAATGCATGGTCTGGATTGTCGGCAGCGAGGCTCTCTCCGCCACGCCGAGGTGTCGGCGTATGGTTGGCGCTACTGCACCGAGTTCGAAGGAGAAGGAGGTCCACATGGCCGACACAGTGCGAGGTGTCGAGTACTACTACATAACTGTTTCAGACGCTCCCGGAGAAGTCCGGCGGATCCTCTCGGCGCTCAAGGACAGCGGCGTGAACCTCGCCGCCTTCCACGGATTCCCTCTCGGCGGCGGCCAGTCCCAGATCGATCTCGTGCCGGACGACTCGGCCTCGCTCGGAGACGCAGCCGCGCGGGCCGGGGTGACGCTCAGCGAGGCGAAGCGGGCGTTTCTGATCCAGGGGGACGATCGTGTGGGCGCCGTCGCCGACATCACGGCGACGCTGGAAGAGGCGAACATCAACATCACGGCCGCAACGGCTACCGGTGCGGGTGCGGGGCGCTACGGGATGATCCTCTGGGTCGCACCGGGGGATTACGAGAGGGCCGCGGCCGCGCTCGGCGCGTAGAGATCAGCCAGGCGTCCGAGCCCATTCCCGGGAGTTCGACCCGCAGGTAGGCCAGGGCTGCGCAGACTCGCGGGCTGCGGTTGCAGACGCGTCTTGGCGGACCACTCTCGCTCGACGACCGGACGCCGCGCCCGCAGGGCCGTGGACGCACGCTGTCCTAGACTCGGCCGGTGCCGTCTACAACCTCGTGATCGACAGGTGGAGTGGCGAGCGGCGGCTCGGGGACTTCTGGCTCGAAGGCGACCCGGAGCCGGGCGACCTCCTCCCGATCAGCGGGCTCGGCTACACGACGGTCACGGTCCGGCGCTTCGACCCCGATCCGAGCGCGGAGGAGGTGCGTGGCGTCGTCGTGGCCGAGGCGAACGTGCTCGTCCGGACCTCGAGTGCGACGGTTGAGGTCCCCGTCTCGAACGCCCGCGAGCTCGCGGCCTGGCTTCACACGACGGAGGGCGGAGCGGAGAGCGCCGCCGTGCTCAGGCAGGCGGGGAAGTACGGCGTCCGCTTGAGCGACGAGCAGAAGCGGATCGTGCTCCGGGAGCTGGACGCCCGCGTTGCGCTCCCGAGTGGCCCCGGCCTGCTCGACCATTCGCTCCTCGAGCCCCGCGCCGAGCTTCGGCGCGATCTCGAAGACCAGGCCTAAGGGGCTCGTTCACCGCCAGCATCCGGACTCCGCCTCCATTGCTCTCAAGCCGCGTCATCACGACTGCCGACCGCTTTTCTTGGCCTGGGGTCGCGGATCTCAATTCAGGGGCCGAGGAGTTCGGAGCGATCGGCTCAGCCGCCCGAGCGAGCTCAGGCTGACGGTCCCGCGGCGCGGCTCGACCTCGCAAGGTCAAGCGTTCGCGCGGACTCAGCCGCCTACGCGGGAAGTCGGACTCTCGCCCACAGCGCCCGGTAATCGGAGATGTAGTACTTGGCGCAGGTCCGCCAGTAGCTCGTCGTGGGCGGGTTTCAGAGCTGCCTAAGAGGATGACACCGTCAAAGTCGAAGACCCCGAACTCGGTGACGTGGTTCTTCAGGCCCGGCACGAACGCGATCTGGTCGTAGTCGGCGTCGTTTGCGATGTTCGTGCGCAGAATCCTGGTTGTGTGGGGCGGTAGCTTCAGACCCCTTCTGGTGAGCGCGTCGTAGATCGGGTCGTGTGGCTTGCGCTCGGGGAGGTTGAAGTCTCCCAGAGCGAGGATGTTCCGGGTGAAGGCGTTCTTGCTTTCTCGGCGCAAGTCACACCAGCGGCCGATCGCGTACGCCTCGAGTTGACGCCGCTCGATGGACTCCTTGCGCTTCGCGGCTGTTTCCATGTCGCCATAAAAGGGGTGTGCGTTCGCCAGCACCAGGTTCGTGTTCTCGACCGTGAAGCTCGCGATGTATGGGTTTCGGTTGAAGCCGTGGAACTTCCGGTCAATGCCGGGGAGGATGATCTCGTCGCTTTCAGTCTCCGCGAGCGCTACCTCGCCGATCTTGGAGCCGAGACTCACCCGTCGTGTGTCATAGAAGTAGGCGGCCCGTTCGTCGTTCCCGGCTCTATCGGTGAAGATCACGGCGAAGTGCGCCCGCAGGTGGGCCCGGACCGAATCTAGCCCAGCCAGGTCGTCGGCGACCTCCTGGATGGCGACGAGCTCGAACCACGAGACGATCTCGGCGATGACGCGGTAGTCGCTGTCGGTCGCTTGTGTACCCCGAGGTTTGCCACATTCCACGTGGCCAGGAGGAGACGCCCTGCTGCCACGGGCGGGATCGCTCTGCCCGGTTCGGTGTCACGGTACTGACGCAGCGCTCCAATCTCCGCCACTGGGTCGTACACGTGCGGGGGATTCGGCTTCTCGAACGAGCGCATTGACCCCACCTTGGCCGCGCCGTGTAGCAGGATCTGATCCATCGTATGCTCCGCGACCGCCGTCGAGAAGACCTTCATCTCATCCCAGCTGGAACTCCGAAGGGGGCCTGCCGCCGGGGTCGCCATGAATCCAGGGTTGAGCAGTGCAGCGATTGGCTCAACCGCCGGCGCGAGAATCGGACGACGACGTCAACCGCGCGTAGCCGAGTACCTCGAGTTCGTCGAGAGGTTGGCGCGGCGCGGACCGACCGGCGGTCGTCGAGAGGCACCACGACCAGGAGCGCTCGACACGACGGCGTCCACCGGCGGACGCCGGGCCGCACGCTGCTTGACCGTGCGTCTACCTAGAGAAGCGTCCCCGGCCAAAGTAGCCAAGGACGGCCAACACAACGACGATAACGATGACAATCCAAAGCCAGGTCGGCATGTGGATCCTTCCTTTCGTTAGGGGCGTACCCGACTCTACGACGGGCCGGCCCGTACCTGCAACCTATGTGGCGTACGGGTGTCGTCACGAGGTAAGGCCAGCTCAGCCCTCGTCCCGACTTGCAGGAAGCCATGCAGACTTCGAGGTGAAGACGGGTCAGGAGCGTAGGAAGAAGGTCTAGAACCTCGCAGAGGCCGCCACAGCGATTGTTTGCCCCGCTGTTCGGGCCGATTCGCCTCGCAAGCTGAGCGACAATCATTCGTGTGGCTGGCCAGCCAGGCGGTAGTTGCGACTCGACCCGCTGTACAGAGCGACCCACCTCGCCGACGCCGAAGACGACCAGGTTCGCTTCCCCCAGCACCTCGCGCAGGCGCTGCCACGGGCCGGTCGCCCGGCCCGTGGCCGGATCGGTCCGGGCATCCGCGAACGTGAAGACTCCGATCTCCACGACCAGGTTCTCGCGCGACGCGCGCGGCTCGCGTCAGCGCGCCGTGTAGCCCCCGTCCGCGAGGAGCGTCGTCCCCGTGACGAACGACGCTTCTTCGGAGGCGAGGAAGGCGATCGCGGCGGCGATCTCCTCGGGACGGCCGACGCGGCCCATCGGCGTGCCCTGCGCTCCCGCGTTCTCCCAGATCGCGTCCTCCGCCTCCCGCGAGAGGTCGGGCATGAAGTGGCGGACCTGCCTGGTCCGCGTGGCTCCGGGGGCGACGGCGTTCACGCGGATGCCCTGCTTCGCATAGCGGGTCGCGAGGTTCGTTGCGAGCTGGCGCGCGCCCGCCTTCGTGACGCTGTAGGCGAAGAAGCTCGGACCGCCCTCCTCGGCCTCTTGGCCGATGAACGCGCTGATCGAGGACAGGTTCACGATCGACCCGCCGCCCTGCTCGAGCATGGTCGGGATCACGTGCTTGCAGCAGAGGAACATGCTCCGCAGGTTCGTCGCCATCAGCCGGTCCCAGTCCTCGACCGAAGTCTCGGTGATCTCGGCGATGAAGAGGTCGCCGACGTTGTTGACGAGGACGTCGATCCGCCCGAAGCGCTCGCGCGCCGTCGCTGCGAGGCGCTCGGCCACGGCCTCCTGCGAGACGTCTCCCAGGACGTACGCGTGGCTCGAGCCCAGGCCTGCCTCGAGTGCTCCCAGGTAGTCCTCGCTGATGTCGTTGAGGACGAGGGTCGCCCCCTCGTCCGCGAAGCGCTGCGCGGTCGCCTGCCCGATGCCGCTGCCCGCGCCCGTGATGATCGCGACCTTCCCCTCGAGCTTCATCTCGTCTCCTTCCCTCGGCCGCTCAGGTACCGGGATGTCCAGCAGGGCGGCCGAGCTTCTGCCTCAGCTGGCCGCGCGCGATCCTGAGCGCACCCCGGACGAACGGCATCCGCGCGGATCCGAATGCCTCGCGGACGATCTCGCGGGCCTTCTCCTTGTCGTGGAAGGCGTCGGTGATGAGCGCCGGATCGTTGAAATTCTCGATGAAGAGGTCGGCGATCTTCTGCTGCGGGCTCGAGTTTCCGGGCTTGCCGTCGCTTCCGTACTGGGAGACGAGCAGCGTTCGTCCGGCCGGGGTCAGCGGCTCGAGCAGGGTGTCGTTGAACTTCTCGATCCAGTGGTGTCGCGTCCAGAAGCGATCGAAGGTCGCCCTCATCCAGTCGGCGTCGAAGGGTCCCTCGTCGCGGGCGGCGATCTCCTCGACCACGATGCGCACCATCTTGTTGCCGTTGTTCGCACCCTGGCCGCCGATGGGGTCGAGCGAGTGTGCCGTGTCGCCGACCGCCATGACCTGCCGTCCCGACGGGAGCGTGCCCACGACCTGGCGCACCTCGGGGGTGAGCTCGCCGGCGAGCCAGGCGTTCTCGTCCGCGAGCTCGGCGTCCTTCAGGAGCTCGTAGTCCCAGGGCATGTACTCGCGGATGAGCTCCTTCGAACGGCGCAGCACCTCGCCGCCCGTCGTTGCGTCGCGGTAGACGTCGAACGGCCCGCCCGCCTTCGCCTCGACGAGCATGCCCCAGCACGCCTGCCCACCCTTCGAGTACCAGGGAACCCAGAACGCCTCGCCGAAGGGCGCGAAGAAGTTGAACTTCACGGGTCGGAACCAGGGGGAGTAGGGGACCTCCATCGGAACCCCGGTCACGTTCGTCATCGCGAGATAGCGCTGCGGCTTCGCGTAGACCGAACGCGTCTCGTCCCGCGGGAAGAGCCTCATGATCTCTCCGCGACCGGCGGCGACCATCGTCAGGTCGTTCCTCGAGGCGATCTCGTCGAGGCGCTCGAGCGTCACGCTCTCGATCTCGATCTGCCCGCCGCGCTGGTCGAGCTCCTCCATCCAGCGTGCGCTCTGCATGCGCAGGTCGATCGAGAGAAAGGGCTTGGAGAGACGTCCGAGCAGGGTGACGAGGACGTTGCCATTCTTCGGCAGGAAGTGGAGGTGGACGCCCTCACCGTGGGGCGCGACGTCTCCCCAGTGCTCGAGGCCGAGCTCGCGCTCGAACTCGAGCGCCATGTCGAAGCGTGCGGCGACACCGGTCGGGCGCGACTTGGTGAGGAAGTCGTCCGGTGTCTTGTCGGAGTAGAGGGTGACCTCGTGATCCTGCAGCCGGAGCGCGTGGGCGGCCAAGAGTCCGGCCTGCCCTGCGCCGACGATCGCGATCTTCGGCATGGGACCTCCTCGCCGGGACGACGCACGTCGTGCGCCGCCCGCTGACATGTCAGGGCGAGCCTAACGCAGCTGGCCGGAACCGAGATGGCGATGTGGACGGTCGCGAACACGAGGCATCGGCTTCACCGCTGGCCCGATCGCAGGGCCTTCTTCCAATGAGCCGCCAACTGCGGCGGGGACTGCCGGCTCACTGGGCACGTCTGGCAGATCCCCCCGTCCACGTCGACAGCACGACCAGTCTCTCAGTTTTTCGGCGTCATCCGCCCCGTGCAGCGGTGATCTTAGCTTGCTGTGGAATCTGCCGCCTTGCAGGGAGATCGGGTTTGTGCACGCACGCCTTCTTCTCGAGTTCTTTTAGATACCTGGGATCGCCTTGTCGCTCCTTCTATTCCGCTGTTCCTCGACTGGGTCAGTCGGGCTCGGCTTGCCGAGGGCTGGGAGCCAGCGGGCGAGGTAACGCTCTGCGTCGAGCGTGTCGGTGCCGCCGTTGCGGTAGGCGATGTGCCCGTCGGGGCGGACGAGGTAGTGGGCGGCCTGCTGCGCGCCGAGGCGGCGGAGCGCCTCGCCGCTCGGGTCGTGCAGAGCGCCCGGTGCTGCGTCGCGTGTCAGCCGGTGCACGGCGACGAGATCGGTGCAGCGTTCCTGGATGGCGGTGAGCTGGTCTGCCGGCCAGTCGGCGGTGTCCCCGCACAGGAGCAGGTCGAAGGTGGGGGATGCCAGGGCTTCGTGCAGCCAGGATTCTCGACTGTCTCGGTGGATTGGGAGATCGGGGAGCCGGTATCCGGCTCTCGGGCCGCTTCGTGGTGCGCGCGGGCCCTCCTGAACGGCGGGACTGTCCCGGTAGTTGATGGCGAGTTGCGCGATCGTGCGGAAGCCGAATCTCCGGCCCCTGCCGAAGCGGAGGAGCAGGGGGACGAGCCGGGGGGCGAGCTGCGTTCGCAGGAGACGGATGGGGCGGCTGTCTGAGATCGCGACCCTGGAGGCGCGGTCGCTGAGGCGGAGCACGAAGCGTCCGACCGGCAGCCGCTCCGGCTCGTAGGAGTCGAGGAGCGCCTCGTCGGCGACCCCGCGCACGACCAAGGCGAGCTTCCAGCCCAGGTTCCAGGCGTCCTGGATGCCGGTGTTCATGCCCTGGGCGCCGGCGGGGCTGTGGACGTGGGCGGCATCGCCGGCGAGGAAGACGCGCCCGGCCCGGTAGCGCGCTGCCTGGCGGCGCTGGAGTCGGAAGTAGGTCGTCCAGACCGGATCGCGCAGGAACAGCGTGCCCCCCGTGAAGCCGTCGCAGATCGCCTGCAGCTCCTGGAGCGGGACGTCCTCCGTCTCGGGCTTGCCGCCGTCGGCACCGGTGAGCGTCGGCCGTATGCCCTGCATGCGCCAGGTCGCAGGCGTGCCGAGCGGGAAGAAGAGGAGTATCCCCTGGGCGCCGAGGAAGGCGTGCCCGGCATGCGGCTCGAGCTCTCCCTCGACCTCGAGGTCGGCGAGCACGAACGTCTGCGAGTAGGCGCCACCCGCGAAGGGGATCCCAGCCAGTTGGCGGACGGTGCTGTGCGCACCATCGCAACCGACCAGGTAGCGGGTGCGCACCTGCTCGGTCATGCCCTCCTTTCGGCGGAGCGTGCACGTGACCTCGTCGGTGCAGGGCGTGAACTCGAGGAGCTCCACGCCCCGTTCGACGTCGACGCCGCGGGCGGCGAGATGCTCGTTCAGGATTTTTTCGGTCGCGGCCTGGGAGATGAAGAGCAGGAATGGGTAGGCGGTGTCCTCGAGCCCAATGTCGAAGAGCCGCATCCCCACGACCCGTTGGCCGAAGTGGATGCGCAGCTGGACGGCGTCATTGCCTCGCTCGACCAGCGTCTGCGCGATCCCGAGCCCGCGCAGCACCTCGAGTGTCCGCGGTTGCATCGCGAGCGCGCGCGACTCGTGCGCCCGGTCGAGCTGGCGGTCGACGATCCGGACCCGGGCGCCAAACTGCTGAAGCTGTGCGGCGAGCGTGAGGCCGGTGGGGCCGGCGCCGACGATGACGACGTCTGCGGTTGCGGTCACGACGCGTTGATGGCGGGCGGTCGCGCGCCGAGCAGGAGGCCGAGCACCAGTTCGGGGATCTGGTCGAGAACCGGGTTGGTTCCGTCCGAGGCCCAGTGCTGCGCGAGGGCGAGATCGGCGAGGCCGGACAGCGCGAGCGCGAGCAGCTCGGGCGGCAGATCGTCTCGAACCTCGCCCCGGGTCGATCCCTCCCTGAGGATCGCCTCGAGCTCGGCCAGGAGCGGCTCTTCCGCCCCGGCCATGCGCCCCTGGAGCTCGGGCGTCCCCATCAGGCACTCGCGCACGAGCACCCGCGCGAAGCCTTCGTTTGCGCCCGCCCAGGCGCAGAAGGCGGCGAGCGTGGCCCGTAGACGCTCTCTCGCAGAGGCCTGCGGAGGCGCCGAAGCCGACGCGGTCGCCTGCGCGCAGGCCTCTTCGACCACCGCTAGGAACAGCTCCTCCTTCGAGGCGAAGTAGTTGTAGATCGTGCCCTTGCCGTAGCCGGCCGCCAGCGAGATCGCGTCGACGTTGGCGCGCTCGAGCCCGCGGCGTGCGAACTCGCGGGCCGCGGCCTCGAGCAGCCGCTCGCGCGTTGCCTGCTTGTTTTGGGCCGAGATGCGTGCCATTACTAATTCGGGTGACCGGTCACCCAGTATAGCCGTAGGGTTCAGAAACTTCGTCTTCTGCAGTCCAACCGGCTGGGACTGCTACAGGCAGCGATCAGCGTGGTTGATCCGCCCCCTCCCCCTCCCGCCC
>DATFEN010000163.1:0-10805 GCA_035251085.1 Vicinamibacteria bacterium
CCCTGTACAGCTTCGACGAAGGTCCGCAGTGAAGATCGTCTCGCTGCTGCCGGCCGCTACGGAGATCGTGTCGGCGCTCGGCCTGCTCGACTGCCTGGTGGGCCGCTCCCACGAGTGCGACTTCCCGGAGGAGGTACTCGAGCTTCCGCCGCTGACGCGCTCGCGCCTCGACACATCGCTGCCCAGCGAGACGCTCGACCGCGAGGTTCGGCGCATCGTTGAGCAGCGCCTGCCGATCTACTTCCTCGACGACGAGCGACTGGCGGCGCTACGCCCGGACGTACCTGAATCGCCCTGGCCCGCGCATCGTCGACGCCATCGAGCTGCTCGCCGGCTGGCTGCGCGGCGTGCCGGTGCCGGTGGGGCGCGGCGCCGATCTACAATCCGAAACGGAATGAGCTACGGCCGGCATCCCGACGAGGATCCGCCGAAGAAGGTTCGCGAGCTGCTCGAGCAGGTGGCGTCCGATGGCGGCACGGTCCTGGCGGCCTACCGTGAGCCGGTGGGCGACGCTTGGCAGGCGTTCGTGCTGCTGCCGATCGACCGCGTCGCGCCGACGCCCTATCAGCGCGACCTCTCCCCCACGCATGCGAAGCGGTTGCAGGAGGTCGTGAGGAAGGTCGGGCGCTTCGTGGACCCGGTGGTCGTGGTGTCGCCGCGGCCGGGAACCTACTGGACCCCGAACGGTCATCACCGCCTGACCGTGCTCCAGAAGCTGAAGGCCAAGGTAGTGCCGGCGATCCTGGTTCCGGAGCCCGAGGTCGCATTCCAGATCCTCGCTCTCAACACCGAGAAGGCGCACAACCTCAAGGAGCGCTCCCTCGAAGTCATCCGCATGTACCGCGGCCTGGCCGAGGACGAGCCGAGGAAGGGCGAGCAGGACTACGTCTTCGAGTTCGAGGCCGCCCACCTCGTGACGCTCGGTCTGCTCTACGAGCAGAACAAGCGTTTCGCCGGCGGCGCCTTCGCCCCGATCCTCAGGCGCGTCGACAAATTCCTCGAGGGGTCTTTCGCCAAGACCCTGCCGCAGCGCGAAGAGCGCGCCGAGAAGGTGCGGGCGGTGGACATCGCCCTCGCCGAGGCCGTCGCGGGACTCGCCAAGCGCGGGATCCGGCACCCCTTCGTGAAGAACTACGTGCTTGCACGCACTACGCCCCTCACGAAGCAGCGCAAGACCCTGCCCTCCTTCGACCAGACCTTCACGAAGCTGCGCGCCAACATCGAGGTCCTTGACGTAGCCAAGGTCCGATACGAGGACGTGCAAAGGAGCGCGGTCTACGCCGCGCCAGCGGGAGACTAGACACGGAGCGCGTCATGGTGAGGGCGATCTGGTACGGAACGGTCATAGCGAGAGTGCCGACTGCGCAGTCGTCGAGGGCAATAAGACCGGACAGTGCGCCACCTCACAGCCCGCGCCGGGGCTGGGACGTAGCTTCATGAGAGGGGGTAGCGTGTACGCCGAACAAGCGCTGCGATTGTGCGCACGCTGCCGGGCCGCACTGGCAGTGCAGTACGAGTTCACGGCCGACCGCGTTCCGGAGCTCCGGAGCGCGGACGGCGTGCGCGCGGTGGAATGTCCGCGCTGCCATCACTTGAACCTGCTGGTCTTGCCGCGGCATGCCCAGCATATGGTGGTCAAGGCGATCCACGCGGCCTAGCCGGGCCGGTCGGCCAGCCAGAGCTAAGGCCGGATCAGCGCTTTCACGACGCGCAGCCGCTCCATGTCCTCGAGGGCCAGCGCCGCGTCCGCGAGCGCGTATTCACGCGTGATGAGCTCCCGCCATCGGAAGCGATCCTTGTGGCGCGCCATCAGCTGGACCGCGCGGTGCAGGTGCGTGTACTCGTAACCCCAGCAACCCAGCAGCGTGACGTGGCGGCGGTTCAGATGGCGATGCGGGTTCAGGGTCGCATCGCCTGCGTCGGTGTACTGGCCGACGACCACGTAGCGGCCCGCGTCCCGCGTCATCTCGAGCCCTTCGGGCACCGCGGCCGGATTGCCCGAGGCCTCGATCACGACATCGGCGCCGCGCCCGCGTGTGCGGTCGAGGACCCATCGGACGCGGGCGGCGGGCTCGGTCACGATCGTGACGTCCACGGCATCGGCTGCGCCCAGCCTGCGCGCAGCCTCGAGGCGCGCGGCGGGCGCGCCGACCGCCAGGACGCGCACTGCCCCGGCGAGGCTTGCGAACACGATCGCGTTCAGCCCGACCGGTCCGGTGCCCTGGACCACGACCGTGTCGCCGAGCGCGATGCCCGCGCGCTCGACGGCGTGAAATCCGGTCGGCAGGCCGCAGCCGCCGCCCATGAAGTCCTCGGCGTCGAGTCCATCGGGCAGCGGCAGCACTCGCACTCCGGGCCGCAGCTCGATGCGCTCGGCCCAGCCGCCGAGCAACCCGTCGTCGGCGCTGGTCGTGATGCCGTAGACGCGGCGCTGGGGACAGCGCGTCGCGGCCTTCGCGACGAGGCAGTGCCAGCACGAGCCGCAGGCGCCGAAGACGTCGTAGAAGGTGACGAGCCGGCCCGGGAGGATCTCCTCGCCCTCGACGTCGCGGAGCGGCCCTTTAGTCTCGAGCACCCGTCCGACGCTGACATGGCCCGGGATGATCGGCCACGGCACGCCGGCGAGCCGGCCGTGAAAGAGGTGCACGTCGGTGCCACACACCTCGCTCGCCACGGTCTCGAGGACCGCCCCCCCGGGCAGCGGACGCGGCGGCTCGAACGCGCGCATCTCGGGCGCGTGCTTCGGGCCGGGGAGAACCGCCGCGCGTGGGCGTGCCGCGGTCACGCTAGGCGGGCGGGATCCAAACGGTTCTCGCTCAGTCGACCGCCCGCTCGAGCGCGCTCGTCAGCGTCTCGAGGACCGTGACCCGGGCGAAGTACTTGTCGTCGGCGGGCACGACCGTCCAGGGCGCCTCCGGCGTCGAGGTCTTCCCCAGCATGTCCTCGACGGCCGCGGCGTACTCCGCCCAGCGGGCGCGGTTGCGCCAATCCTCGGCGGTCAGCTTGTGGGACCGGAACGGATCGCGCTCGCGGCCCTTGAAACGCCGGAGCTGCTCCTCCTTCGAGACGTGGAGCCAGAACTTGCAGATCACCATGCCGATGCTGGCCTGGTGCGACTCGAATTCGGTGATCTCGCGGAAGGCGCGCCTCCACTCGGCCTCGGCGCAGAAGCCCTCGACGCGCTCCACGAGCACGCGGCCGTAGTACGAGCGGTCGAAGATGCCGAGGTGGCCCGCGCGGGGCAGGGCTCTCCAGAAGCGCCACAGGTAGTGATGCGTCCGCTCCTCGCCGCGCGGCGCCGAGAACGACGACACCGTGTAGCCGCGCGGCTCCAGGGTCTCGGTGATGCGCTTGATGGCGCCGCCCTTGCCCGCTGCGTCCCAGCCCTCGAAGACCGCGAGCATCGGCACCTGCTCCTCGTACATCTTGAAGTGCAGCTCGCGCAGCCGTACCTGCAGCTCGCCGATCCGCTTCCAGTAGCGCTTCTCGGGAAGCCTCGATCCGAGGTCGACCTGCTCGAGCATCTCAGTTCGCCGTCTCCTCCTCGATCGGCATTCCCGCCTCGCGCGCGACCGAACGCACGAGCGTCGCTTCCTCGCGATCGCGGCGCTCGCGCGCCCCGCGCGTGGATGCCTGCGCCAGGCTGGTGCGGCTGACCTCGGCGGGAGCCGCACGGCGATGGCGCAGCGCCTCCTCCATCCTCTCTACGAGGGTCCGAAATACAGTGAGCCGCAGATGGCGGAAGTCGGTCGCCGCGACCACCGTCCAGGGCGCATGGGGCGTGTCGGTCCGGGTCAGCATCTCCTCGATCGCGACGACCCAGTCCTTGTAGCGCTCGTTGCGGCGCCAGTCCTCCTTCTGAACCTTCCAGCGCTCGAGCGGATCCTTCTCCATCGCTCGCAGTCGGCGTCGCTGTTCCTTTCTCGAGATGTGGAGGAAGAACTTCACCACGACCTGTCCGTCCTCGGCGAGCCAGCGCTCGAGCTCGTTGATCTGGCCGAAGGCCTTCTTCCACAGCTTCTTGGGCACGAACTTCTCGACGCGCTCGACGAGGACCCGGCTATACCAGGAGTGGTCGAAGAAGGCGATCTGGCCGTCCTCGGGCAGGCGCACCTGGTACTTCCAGAGGAAGTGGTAGCGCTGCTCGAGCTCCGAGGGCGGCGCGCCGGGGAACTGCCGGAAGCCGCGCGGGTCGAGGCACCGTGTCAGGCGCTGAATCACCGTGCTCTTGCCGGCCGCGTCCCAGCCCTCGAACAGCACCACCGTCGGCAACTCGGCCTCGCGCAGCTCGTACTGAAGCCGCCTCAAGCGCTCCTGGAGGCCCGGCAGCTCGCGCCTCAGGCGCGCGCGGGGACAAGACGCCCGCAGGTCCAGCGTCTCGAGCATTTCGATTCAGGGACGGGCGAAAGCATAGCAGGCTTTGATATCATCCGGCCGCGAACGACGGAGGTTTCATGCCGTTCTTCGATCTCGACCCCCTTCTCGAGACGATGCTCGACGCCGCACCGAACATCTCGGACCTGAACCTGTCGGTCGGACGTCCGCCGCAGGTCGAGGTGGACGGCTCGCTGCGCTCCGTCGCCTACGCGGGCGTCGAGAAGCTGCTGCCCTACCAGACCGAGCTGATCGCGATGCGCCTGCTCCAGGGCAAGCGCGACCTGGCCGACAAGCTGGTGAGGACCGGCTCGACGGACCTCTCGTACGCGCTGCCGCGGCGTACCCGCTTCCGCGTGAACGTATTCGCCCAGCGCGGCAGCTATTCGATCGTGCTGCGCGTGATCCCCAACAAGATCCCCACCGTGGAGGAGCTGGGCCTGCCGCCGCAGCTCAACGAGATCACCACCGAGCGCAACGGCATCGTTCTCGTCACGGGGCCGACCGGCTCCGGCAAGTCCACCACGCTGGCCGCGATCATCAACAAGCTGAACCGCGACAAGCACATCCACATCATCACGATCGAGGACCCGATCGAGTACCTGCATCCCCACATCAACGCGACCATCAACCAGCGCGAGGTGGGCGCCGACACCCAGACCTTCGCCCTGGCCCTGCGCGCGGCGCTGCGCCAGGCGCCCAAGGTGATCCTGGTCGGCGAGATGCGCGACGTGGAGACGATCTCGATCGCGCTGGAGGCCTCGGAGACGGGACACCTCGTGCTGTCCACGCTGCACACGATCGACGCCGCCAAGACCGTGGACCGCATCATCGGCGTGTTCCCGAAGAACGAGGAACGTCAGATCCGCACGCGCTTCTCCCAGGCGTTCAAGTGGGTGGTGAGCCAGCGGCTCATCCCGAAGCAGGGCGGCGGGCGCATGGCGATCTGCGAGATCCTGCGCTCGACGGCCCGCACCCGCGAGTACGTGCAGGAGGGCGAGCGCGAGGGCAAGAGCCTGATCGACGCGATGAACGACAGCATCCTCGACGGCATGCAGAGCTTCGACTACGAGCTGGAGCGGCTCATCACCAACGGCACGCTCGACAAGGACACCGGCCTGTCCTACGCCACCAACCGCACCAACCTGGCGCTACGCCTTGACAGCCAGAGCGGCGAGGACGCGGGCCCGACGATCAAGGCCAAGGATCCGGGACCCGCGCCGCGCAAGCCGGCGCCGAAGTCCGACTTCGACGACCTGATCGAGAGGTAGAGCGTGCAGGGAAGCTGCTCGAGCTGCGGCAACCGCATCACGATCGACGACGCCAAGGTCCCGGACCGCCCGTTCCAGGTCAAGTGTCCCAAGTGCCAGAGCCTGGTCCGTTTCCCCGGGAAGGGCGCAGCGGCCGTCACACCCGCGCCGGCCCCGGCATCCGCGTCCGCGCCTGCGGAGGAGCCGGAGCCACCACCCCCGCCGCCGTCCCACCGCGACGTCCCCGCCGGCGAGGCCGGCCGGGCGCTCGTCGCGCTGCCCGACAAGGGCCAGGCGGCGAGTGCCAGCGCGATGCTGGCGCGGCTCGGCTTCGAGGTGGAGACCCTCGACGACGCGAGCGAAGGCGGCCGCCTGCTCGAGCAGGGCGTCTACGACGTGGTAGTGACCGCGCGCATGGCCGCCCAGGGAACCAGGGAGAGCCTCTACCAGCGCATCGGACGCATGCCATCCGAGCCCCGGCGCGAGATGATGCTCGTCATCGTCGGCGACGAATTCAAGACGGGCGACGGCACGCAGGCCTGGGCCTGCCTCGCGGACCTCGTCGTGAACTCCAGGGAGGTGGGGACGGCGGACAGCCACTTCCGCAGCGTCAGCGCCGAGCGGGCGCGCGTCTACCAGCCTTTCAAGGAGGCGCGTAAGCGCCTCGACGCCGCGGGCGGCTAGCGGGTCGCGCTTTCGGCCGCGCGGGCTCGCGACAATGTGGCTTGGACGTCGCGCTCGGACACGCCGTTACGGCGGCGCAGTTCCGTGAGCACGGCCGGGTCGACGGAACCCCTTGTTCCCTCGTGGGCGGCAGCCAGCGCCACCCCGATCGCGGCCGCCTCCCGGGCGATCTGCTCGGACAGTGAGGGGCATCCCGAGCGGCTCGCGTCCGGACGGCACTGACGCTCGAAGCGAGCGAGGCGCGTCTCGAGCTGGCGGATCTGGCGGCGGACGTCGCGCATCGCGGTGTCGTAGGAGAGCGCGGGGCCTTCGACGATCGTGATGGTCGAAGGCGGTGATGGAGGCGCGTTGCTCACCGCGCGGGGCGATGGTGAAGCCGTGCCGGGCTTCGGCGCAGGCGAAGACGGTCGCGTCGCCCAGACGGCAAGCGCCGCGATGACGACGACGAGGCCGATCCCCGGTAGGGCGACGGCGAGAGGAGACGGCTTGGCGCGATCCTCTTCGTCAGGTCCGTCCCCCGGCTGCCGGATACGACCGCAGTAGCACTCGACGACCTTGCCCGGCACGCGCCGCAGGCAGACCGGACAGCGCCAGTACGCGCTGGCCGCCACCGCGCGCCGCTACGCCTTGCGGCTCGCCGCGGGAAGGTAGACGCGCTCCACGTAGTCACGAACCATGCGGTGGGCCGAGAAGGCTGGCACGATCGACTCGATGGAGGCTTTCATCAGCGCCATCCACCTGCCGGGCAGGCCGTCGCCGTTGCGCTCGTAGAAGCTGGGCATCACCTCGCGCTCGAGCAGGTCGTAGAGCGCGCCGGCATCGGCCTCGTCCTGCGCGTCGACCTCGGGCAGCACGCTGCCGTCGCCGATCGACCAGCCGTTGTCGCCGCGCTGGCCCTCGGCCCACCAGCCGTCAGGGATGCTGAGGTTCACGCCGCCGTTGATGGGCGCCTTCTGGCCGCTCGTGCCCGAGGCCTCCTGCGGCCGCCGGGGCGTGTTGAGCCACACGTCGCAGCCCTGGACCAGCATGCGCCCCATCTCCATGTCGTAGTCCTCGAGGAACACGAACCTTCCGCGGAGTTCACCCTGGGTGAGCTGGAACAGGCGCCGGATCAGGTCCTGTCCGGCGCGGTCGGCGGGATGGGCCTTGCCCGCGAACAGGAACTGCACGGGCCGGTCCGGTGTGGCCAGGATCGCCCGCAGCCTGTCCATGTCGGAGACCAGGAGCACGGCACGCTTGTAGGTCGCGAAGCGGCGCGCGAAACCGATCGTGAGGGCATCGGGATCCAGCAGGCCCTCCACGGTCCGCAGCTCGTCTGGGCCCAGCCCGTGGCGAGCGCTCTGGACCCGCACGCGCTCGCGAACGAAGCGGATCAGCCGCTCCTTCTGCGCGCGGTGCGCCGCCATCAGCTCGGCGTCGGGAACGGCGTAGATCTTCTTCCAGACCTCCGGGTCCAGCAGGTGATCCTCCCAGTCCGCGCCGAGGTAGCGGGTATAGAGCCCGCGCATCTCCTGCCCGACCCAAGTACCGGTGTGGACGCCGTTGGTGACGGAGCCGACCGGCTCGTCCGGCCCATCGGGCCAGAGGTGGCGCCACATGGCGGAACTCACCTGGCCGTGCAGCTTGCTCACGCCGTTGGTGCTCCGCGACAGGCGGATCGCCAGCACGGTGAGGTTGAAGCTGCCGTTCTCGGAGCCGAGCGCCAGCACCTCTTCGGGCGTGCAGCCCACCTCCCGCACCCACGGCTCGAGATGGTGCTTCACGAGATCGCGCTCGAACGCCTCGTTCCCGGCCGGCACGGGCGTGTGGGTCGTGAACACCGCATTGCGAGCCACGGCCTTCAGGGAATCGCTCAAGCCGTCGCCCCGTAGCACGCGCTCGCGCGCCCGCTCCAGGTTCAGGAGCGCGACGTGGCCCTCGTTCATGTGCCACACCGTCGGGGTGATCCCGAGCGCCCCGAGCGCCCGCACGCCGCCGATGCCGAGGACGATCTCCTGGGTCAGGCGCATGTCGCGGCCGCGGACATAGAGGATGCCCGTGATGGGACGGTCCGCCGGGTCGTTGAGGGGGATGTCGGTATCCAGCATCAGGACCGGGACGTTGCCCACCTGTGCCTTCCACACGGCCGCCTGCACCACCCGCCCCGGCAAGTCGATCGGCACAGTCAGCACTCCGCCCCCCGGCGCCTCGACGGGCAGCACCGGTTGCCGCGCGAAGTCGTAGTGCGGGTAGATGTGCTGTTGGAAGCCGTCGGCGTCGACGGTCTGTCGGAAGTAGCCCGCCTGGTAGAGCAGGCCGACGCCGACGAGCGGGACGCCGAGGTCGCTCGCCGCCTTGCAATGGTCCCCCGCGAGCACGCCGAGGCCTCCGGAGTAGACGCCCAGAGACTCGTGCAGGCCGAACTCCATCGAGAAATACGCGATCGGTCCCTGGAATTCGGGGTAGCGCTCGCCGAACCAGCGACGGCGCTGGCGATACGCGTCGTGGGCGAGCACGACGCCCTCGTACGTCTGGCGGAACTCCGGGTCGGACAGGAGCCGCGCCCACTGGTGCGGCTCGACGTTGATGAGGAGCTCGACGGGGTTGTGGTATCGGCGCCAATGGTCGGGATCGATCCATGCGAAGAGCCGGGTGGCTTGAGTGCTCCAGCTCCACCAGAGGTCGTAGGCCAGGCTGCGCAGATGGTGCATCTCGGGCGGCAGCTCGATGTCGGCGATGTGGAGCGTGGGGATGTCCATTGGGGGGTGGGATTATAGACGAGGCCCGAGGCGGGTCAGCAGCGCGCCGAAACGCGCATCCTCGCGCTGCGGATCGAGGTCGGCCAGACGCGAGGGCTGCATGGGTTGAGGTTGGGTGAGGGGCCAGCTCACCCGACGACCGACATCACGAAGCGTCCATCGTCGCTGGTCCAGCCGGTCAGGTGTTCGAAGCCGGCCTTCTGCAGCAGCGAGTCGAACCCGTCGCGGCTGAACTTGCCCGAATGACCCATGTGCAGGCTTTCGCCCGCGCGCAGTTCGAACGCCTCGCCCGCGACGCTGAGTCGGCGGTCCCGCGCGGTTTCGAACCGTTTCACGAGCCTGAAGAAGCCGCGGCTAGCATCGTCCTCGCGGAGCATGAAGCTCAGCTCTCCGTCGGCGGGCTCGAAGCCGAGCGATGCGAGCGGGGCGAACGCGAAGCGGCGGTTCAGGGGATTGTCGTAGCCCGCGATCGTCGTCGCACCATCGAGGATCTCCGCGTCCAACACCAGGGTGTCCCTCGGCTTCACGACGCGTCGCAGCTCGGCGCACAGCGAGCGTGGTTCGAACGCCCCAAGCGTGTTGCCGAGGAACAACCAGAGCGTCGGCCGCACATCCCGCATCGCATCGATCGCTTCGAGGTGAGCGGGCAGCGAGATGTCGCCCTTGACCGCTTCGCAAGCGAAATCCGTCGCGGCCTTGCATGCGAGCTCGAGCAGCGCCTGGCTCGCATCGACCGGGCGGTAGACCAGCGAGACGCCCTTGGAGCGCAGCGCGCGGAGGAACTCGAGGTCCTTGTCGGCCTGACCCGCGCCCAGGCTGACGACGTCGAGCCTGGCTTCCGCGCCGCGCCCCAGCGCCAGGTCGGCGACGTCTTCCGCGTGAGCTTCGACGAGACGACTGGAACGGACGTAATTGCGATAGGCGCCGTCGCTGCAGAGATCCAGCCAGGCGCGCACCGAGGTCGGAAACCAGTACGAGTAGCGCTCCGGCAGCTCGCGGCGCGACAGGGCGGCGACGAGCCCCGCCGCGATCTCCATCTCGGGCAGCAGGACCGTGAGGCGTGGGAACGGGTCAGGGGGCGACGCGCGTCCAGCTCCACTCCTCGGCCCCGGGTTTGCCTTGGAGCGTGCCCTCGATGCGCGCATTCAGCTTCCCATCATCTCCCAGCCAATACAGGATGCGCTGCGGAAAGTCGTGGGCCGGGTTCTCGAAGGCGACGCGCCGCGGCCCGCTCTCCTTGAGCCGGAAGGGAGTCGCAGGGCGGCCTCCAGGGCTCGCCCAGTAGGTGATGGCGTCCTTCTCGCTGTCGATGCGGAGGAACTCGAAGCCGACCATCCGCCCCGCGCGCACGTCGCGGTGCACGCCCAGCATCGCGCCGCCACCCGGCTTGGTCCAGCTCTCTTCGCTCTCGACCCCGCCACTCGCACCGCCCCACGTGCCCGCCATCCAAGCCAGCGAGGCGACATCCTGCGAGAAAGCAGCTGCAGCCGGGACGAGCAGGAGCAACGCAAACATCAAGCGCATGGGTCGAACCTCCGGAGCCAAGTCTAGGCGCGGCGCGAGGGCGCGTCTTGGACGAATGCGACATCGGCCCGCCCGTCGACGCCGAGGCCGCTAGCGTCATGTCCTCCGCATACCAGTACCAGCCCTCGAGGTTGCGGCCGAGAGGGTCGAACGTGGTGTTGGCGAAGATGCCGTGCCGTGCCGGCGACACGCCTGTCACCATCGTGGTGTGGCTCGGGTAGGTGACCGAGGGCAG
>DATFEN010000076.1:0-14451 GCA_035251085.1 Vicinamibacteria bacterium
GGCCACCGGGCTCTCGCGCGCCGCGGCCCAGTTGGCAGCCGCGCGCGAGTTCGACGAGCCGTTCCTCTTCGAGGCCTTCGACCCGCAGCTGCTGGCCAGGGTCGAGACACTCGCGGCCACCCGCGGACTCAGGGTCTCCCGAGGCGGCCGCTTCTTCCACTTGAGCGGCCCCGCGGACAAGGGCTCCGCCTTCATGGCCTTGCTACGCCAAGAGACCGCGCGGGGCCGCCGCCACGAGACGGTGGGCCTCGGAGACGCCGGGAACGACGTCGGCCTGCTGCAGGCCGTGGACCGGCCGATCATCGTGCCCCGGCCGGATGGTCAGCTCGACGCCGTGCTGCTCGAGGCCCTTCCCCGCGCCGAGCGCGCACCCCGGCCCGGGCCGGCGGGCTGGAACATGGCGATCCTGGCCGTGCTCCGTGGCGAGCGGCTCACACGGGTCGTGGCGTGAACGCCGCCGGCCCCCTCGTTCCCGCCCGCCTGACGCGCCTGCACCTTCCCGCCGCCGATTACACGCTGCCGCTCCTCGAGGTGAAGCCCGAGGAGAAGCGCCGCATCCTTTCGCTCCTTCAGATCCTGTACGGCAAGGCCCGCGCCGAAGCCTGCTTCGGCGAGATCGAGCGCCTGATGAAGGTGTATTTCGCCCACAAGACGGCCCAGATGATCGAGGACGATCGCAGCTTCGATCCGAGCGACCGTTTCAGCGAGCACGACGTCATCCTGATCACCTACGGCGACCTGATCGTCTCGAAGGGCAAGCGCCCGCTCCGCGCGCTCAGGCACTTCCTCGACACCTTCATGCGCGGGGCGGTGAACACGGTCCACGTGCTGCCGTTCTACCCCTACTCCTCGGACCGCGGGTTCGCGGTCACCGACTTCGAAGAAGTGGACCCCCGCCTGGGCGGCTGGGAGGACATCGAGGAGCTGTCCCAACGCTACCGGATGATGTTCGACGGGGTCTTCAACCACGTCTCCGCGAAGAGCCGCTGGTTCCAGCGCTTCCTGTCCGGGCGGCCGGGCTACGAGGATTTCTTCATCGCGTTCGGCACCAAGAGCGCCGTCTCCGCGGACCACCTGAAGCTGATCCTTCGCCCCCGCACGAGCGAGCTGCTGACGCCGTTCCCGACCTTGAACGGCCCGCGCTTCGTGTGGACGACGTTCAGCCCGGACCAGGTGGACCTGAACTTCAGGAACGAGCGGGTGCTGCAGCGCGTTCTCGAGGTGCTGCTCTTCTACGTCCGCAAGGGCGCCGACGTGGTGCGGCTCGACGCCGTGACCTACATCTGGCACGAGCTCGGGACGCGCTGCGCGCACCTCAAGGAGACCCACGCACTGGTGCAGCTGTTCCGCGCCGTGCTCGACGTCGTCGCGCCCCAGACCGCCCTCGTGACCGAGACCAACGTGCCCCACGCCGACAACCTGAGCTACTTCGGCGACGGTCAGAACGAGGCGCAGATGGTCTACAACTTCGCCCTGCCTCCCCTCGTTCTCCACACCTTCCATACGGGGAGCGTCGCCCGCCTGTCGCGGTGGGCCCGCGACCTGCACCCTCCCTCCGACACCGCGACCTTCTTCAACTTCCTCGATTCCCACGACGGCATCGGGCTCCTGGGGGCCGAGAGCATCCTGACGGCGGACGAGATCAGCGCCCTGGTGGCCCGAGCGGAGAAGCACGGTGGCTTCGTCTCCTACAGGACCAAGGACGGTGTCGAGGTTCCCTACGAGCTGAACATCACCTGGTGGAGCGCCATGAACCGCGACGACGACGGCGAGCCCCAGGCGCTGAAGGTGGAGCGCTTCCTCGCGTCGCGCGCGATCGCCCTCGTGCTCCAGGGCGTGCCCGGCGTGTACCTGCCCAGCGCCTTCGGTGCGAAGAACGACACTGCAGCGGTGCTGGCCGGCGCCGAGAAACGCAGCATCAACCGCACCACCCTGGACGAGTCGTCGCTCCTCGCCCTGCTCCAGGACCGGGCGTCGTGGGTCTACGCGGTGGCCTCGGGCCTGCGTCGACTGGCCAAGCGCCGCATCGCGACACGGGCCTTCCATCCCAACTCGCCCCAGGCCGTGCTGGACGCCGGGGACGCGGTGTTCGCCGTGCGCCGGGGCGCGCGGGCCGGGCGCGTGGTGGCCTTGACCAACGTCACGGCCCGCGAGCAGCCAGTGACGCTCGACGCGGCGGCGCTCGACGCGGCGGCGCTCGGCGGGGCGGCGCGGGCCTGGCGAGATTTGCTCTCGGGCCGCCAGCGCAACACCCTCAAGGACGGCCGCCTCGAGACGATCCTGCCCCCCTACGGGGTCGTTTGGCTCGCGCTCGCCGACTGAGCCGAGGGCACGCCGCCGAGCTCCACGGCGGGCTTCCCGCGCATGAGCGACAGGTACAGCCCGAAGGCCGTGGCGAAGCCGACGAACCAGGCGTAGTCGTAGAGGGGACGCAGCACGGGCAGGACGAGGCCGCTCCAGGCGAATGCGCAGCCGAGCAACGTCGCGACGGACGCCGGCGGATTCCAGCCCTTGCGATAGCTGTACGCGCCGGATGCGAGATACAGGTCCTCTAGCGTGAGCCGTTGCCGGCGCACAACCCAGTAGTCGGCGATCAGAACGCCCGCGATCGAACCCAGGCCGCCCGAGTAGCCGAGCAACCACGTGAAGATGTACCCCGATGGGTCCGCGAGCAGGCGCCAAGGCTGCATCGCGATGCCGAGGACCCCTGTGATCAAGCCGCCGGTCTTGAAGCCGATGAATCGCGGCAGCGCGTTCGCGAAGTCATTGGCGGGCGAAACCACGTTGGCGGCGATGTTGACGGCCAGCGTGGCCACGACGGCGGTGAACATGGAGACCGCCACGACGAGCGGGGAGTCGAACTTCGAAACGAGCTTCACCGGGTCCCAGATCGCTTCGCCGTAGATGATCACCGTAGCGCTGGTGATCAGGACGCCCATGGCAGCGAACACCGACATGGTGGTGGGCAGCGCCACCACCTGGCCCAGCATTTGTTCGCGTTGGCTGCGTCCGAAGCGTGTGAAGTCGGGCATGTTGAGCGAGAGCGTCGCCCAGAAGCCGATCATGGCCGTCAGCGAGGGAATGAAGACGGGCAGGAACTCCCCGAGCGACTCGAACTTCCCGGGATGGCTCAACAGCGGACCGAGTCCGTGGGCTTCGCGCACGGCCCACACCAGGAGCACCGCGGTCATCACGAGCACGAAGGGCGCCGCCCAGTTCTCGACGGTACGCAGCAGATTCATGCCCCTGTAGATGATGAGGATGTTCAGTGACCAGAAGATCAGGAACGAGAGCCACTCGGTGGTGGTGTGGCCCCCGAACCCGGCTCCGAGCAGAGAGGGCCACGCCGGGGCGAGGCTCGTGAACAACGTGTGGAGCGCCTCGCCGCCGATCCACGACTGGATGCCGAACCAGCCGCACGCGACGAGTGCGCGCATCAGTGCGGGGAGGTTCGAGCCGATGACGCCGTACGCGGCGCGCGCGAAGACCGGGAACGGGATGCCGTACTTCGTTCCGGGATGGGAGTTGAGCAGGATCGGTACGAGCACGATCGTGTTGCCCAACAGGATCGTGACGAGCGCCTGCCACCAGTTCATCCCGCTCGCCATCAGGCCCGAAGCCAGCATGTAGGTCGGGATGCAGTGGGCCATGCTGATCCAGAGCGCGGCGTAGTTGTAGGTGGTCCAGTTGCGGGAGGCGACGGCGACCGGGGCCAGATCCTTGTTGAACAGAGGGCTGCTCTCGATGCGACCAGTCTCGATCAGCTCCACGCGCCCGTCGGCGTGGTGGCGCTCGTTCCGAGCGCTCACGGAACCAGCGGCCGCCCGGCCTGCCGCTTCACGAAATCGCCTCGCCCCGGCCGTCCCTTGAATTCGCCGTGGTCCACGAGGACCTCGCCGCGGGAGAGGACCACCGCCGGGGCGCCCGTCACGATCCGACCCTCATAGGGGTTGTAGTCGACGCGCATGTGGTGCGTCTTCGCGGACAGGGTGGTCTCCTTGTCGGGATCCCAGAGCACCAGGTCGCCGTCCGAGCCGATCGCGATCGTGCCCTTCTTTGGCCACAGCCCGAACATCTTCGCGGGATTCGTCGAGACGATCTCCACGAAACGGTGCGCGTCGATCTTCCCCTGCCTCACGCCGCCGTCCCACAGCAGCATCAGCCGCGTCTCGATGCCGGGCGCGCCGTTGGGGATCTTGGAGAAGTCGTCCTTGCCGAGCTGCTTCTGGGGCGGCTCGTTCATGCAGAACGGGCAGTGGTCGGTCGAGACGACCTGCAGATCGTTCTTGAGCAGGCCCTTCCAGAGCGCCTCCTGGTTCCACTTCTCGCGCAGCGGCGGCGACATCACGTACTTCGCGCCCTCGAAGCCCGGCTTCTCGTAGTCGTCGTACGAGAGGAACAGGTACTGCGGGCAGGTCTCGGCGTAGGCGGGCAGTCCCATGTCGCGCGCCTGCTTCACCTTCTCGAGGGCGTCGGAGCACGACAGGTGGACGATGTAGATCGGGACGCCGGCCATCTCGGCCAGGGCGATCGCACGACCGGTGGCCTCGCCCTCGGCGCGCGTCGGGCGCGTCAGCGCGTGGTACTTCGGCGCGGTGTGCCCGGTGCGCAGCGCCTCCTTCACCAGCGTGTCGATCACGCCGCCGTTCTCGGCGTGCATGCAGATCACCCCGCCGTTGTCCCGCGTCTTGAGCAGCGCCTTGAAGATGGTGGCGTCGTCCACCATGAACACGCCCGGGTACGCCATGAACAACTTGAAGGACGTGATGCCCTCGTGGCGGGTCATCTTGTCCATGTCGTGGGAGGCCTGGTCGCTCAGCTCGCGGATGATCATGTGGAAGGCGTAATCGATGGCCGCGCGACCGTCGGCCTTCTTCCTCCAGCCCTCGTACGCCGGATAGAGCCCTTCGCCGAAGCTCTGGATCGCGAAGTCGACCACGGTCGTCGTCCCGCCGTGGGCGGCGGCGATCGTCCCGGTCTCGAAGTCGTCGGCCGAGTTCGTCCCGCCGAAGGGCATGTCGAGGTGGGTGTGCACGTCGATGCCGCCCGGCATCACCAGCTTGCCGCTGGCATCGATCACGCTGTCGGCGGGGATGTTCAGACCCTGCCCGATCAGCGTGATGACGCCGTGGTCTATGAAGATGTCTCCGACATACCGGTCCGCCGCCGTGACGATCGTCCCGTTCTTGACGAGCGTGGACATGGCCTTCTCCCGTCGAGGATTTGGATGCGGTGGGAGGTTACCACGCCCTCCGATGGCGTGGAGCTTCGGATTCGGTGCGCGCCCGTCGACGCACCCCTACAGCAGGCTCGGCAGCACCAGGATCCCCACGAGGATGAGTGGGCCGATCACGACGAGAGACATCCCCCACCACGCCAGCAGCGAAGTCATGCGCACGCGCTCCTCCTGTGCGGCGGTAGCGACCAGGGTGGCCCCGACGGTGGAGTACGGCGACACGTCCACGATCGAGGAGCAGACGGCGAGCGCGCTGATGAGCGCCCAACCCCCAACGGCTCCGGAGGCCACCAGGGGCAGCGCCAGGGGCACGAGAGCGACGAGGATGCCGGTGGTCGAGGCGAATGCGGAGACCAGCCCTCCGACGAAGCAGATGGCGAGCGCGGCGACGATCGGCACGCCGACGCTCTTGGCGGCCTCGCCGAGCAAGTCGACGACGCCCATCTTCTGGAGCACGGCGACGAAGGTGCCGATGCCGCCGACCAGCAGCACGGTCGACCAGTCGATCCTGGAAACGGCCTTGTTACCGGCGCCAGGATCCATGAGCGTCAGGGCGGCGCCGAACGCGAAGCAGAGCACTCCGACGTCCGGCTCGAGACCCGCGACGGACCCGGCGACGATGACGACGACGAGCCCGACAGTGCAGACGATGGTGGCGGCCTGGCGTGGAGCGAACGGATGGCGCGCCGTGGCTTCCGCGCCAGGCTCGGCGCGTCTCGCCGTGAGCGCGGCGGCACCCCGGCGTCTGACGAGTTCTACGCCCCCGTAGAACACGAACGCGGCGGCCAGCAGGGCGAGATTCATGCCCACGGCGACCGCGAAGAGCGTGAGTGGATTCAGATCGATGCTGGCCTGGCGCGCGGTACCGTAGCTCACGATGCCGAACAGGCTGGTGGGCGCGAAGCCCCCGGCGCTGAAGCCAGTCCCGATCGCGAGGGCCATCAGCATGGGGTCCACGCCCTGCTTCCTGCCGATCGGCATGCCGACCGGCGCTACCACCAGGCTGGCCAGCGGCGAGCCCATCGCTGCAATGAGGCCGGTCAATGCGAAGAACACGAAGGGCAACAGGACGGCGTTGTCTCCCACCCGGCCCACAGCCGCCTCGATCACGCGGTCGATGGTGCCGTTCGCCTGTGCGATCGCGAAGAAGTACGTCACGCCCACGAGCAGGACCATGATGCCGACCGGGAAACCGCCCACGACATCCTTCAATGGCAGGCCGGCCAGCCACACGCCCACGCCACACGCGGCGGCGAACATGACGACGCCGACGTGCACCCCGCGCAGGGTCGCGATGGCGAAGAGCGCGACGAAGACGATGAGCGCCGTCAGTTGATGCGCCACTCCGATGGCCTTCCGCGCAGTTCGGCGCCACGATCGTGGCGCCGTGAGCTCTGGCGACCGTCAGCCCGGCTGGCCCGCCGCTACTCCTTGACCGGCGCGGCGTAGCCCTCGTGCGTCTCGTAGCCGCCCGCGTACTCCTTGTCGTCCGGGCGCCGGATCTGGGAGTGGGAGACAACCCGGTCGCGGCGGATGCCGCGGAAGTCCTCGAGCCTCGAGAAGCCGCGGGCGGCGTTCTTCTCCAGGAACTCCCGCATGCCGGCCACCAGCCGCTTGATCACGTTGGGGCCGACCGCGTGGTCCAGCATGGCCGCCGTGCAGACCTGCACGGTGCCGCAGCCGAGGAGGAAATAGTTGAGCGCGTGGTTGAACTCCGAGATCCCGCCGATGCCCGAGAACGCCTTTTCCGGGAACGCCTTCGTCATCTGCGCCATCTTGGCGAGGCTCTGCGGCAGGATGGCGGGGCCGCCCAGGCCGCCTGAGGACACGAGGCCGTCCACGTTCATCTCGAACTCGAGCGTGTTGGGATCGACGAGGGGGATCGAGGGGAAGGTGTTGGAGGAGACGACCGCGTCGGCGCCGCCCAGGAAGACGGCGCCCGCCTCGACCGCGATGTCGCTCGTGGCCGGGGTGAGCTTCGCCCACACCGGAACCCTCGCCACGTCCTTCACGACCTTGGTGACGAAGGAGCACAGCTGCTGGTCCTTGCCGATGTTGGAGCCCATGTCCTCGCGGTCCATGTGGGGACACGACAGGTTCAGCTCCAGGCCGTCGGCCCCGGCGTCCTGGCAGCCGCGCGCCAGGGTGCGCCAGTTGTCCAGCTCGCGGTCGGAGCCCGAGCCCGCCATGATCGAGGCGATCAACGCTCGGTTCGGAAACGTCTTCTTGATCCGCTCGATGCGCGGCAGCCACCAGTCGAGCGCCTTGTCCGAGATGAGTTCCCAGTTCCAGGACGCGAGCAGGCTCCCGTCGCGGCCCTTGTTCATCGAGTAGACGTTGCCCGCGGCGTAGTGGCGCAGGAACTTGGTCTTGGGGCCCGCGACGTTGACGACGGGGTGCAACCCGATGGTCTTGGTGACGACGCCCCCCCAGCCGGCGTCGAAGGCGCGCAGGATGTTGCTCTCCGACTCCGTGGGCGGCGCCGACGAGAGCAGGAACGGGTTGTCGAAGCGGATCCCCGTGAACTGGACCGAGAGATCAATGCCCATGTGCGCCTCCGTCGCTACGCTTTGGAGACTGCCCCGAGCGCCTCGTCGAGCACGTCGGCGGCCTGGTCTGCGTCGTCCGGCGTGACGTTGAGCGGCGGGGAGATCCGCAGGACGTTTCCGAGCAGCCCGCCCTTCCCGATGATGACGCCGCGCTCCTTGGCGGCCTCCATGACGGCGGCCGTGGCCTCGGGGGCGGGCTCCTTGGTCTTGCGGTTCTTCACCAGCTCGATGCCCTGCATCAGACCCATGCCGCGGACCTCGCCCACGAGCGCGTGCTTCTCCGTCAGACCGTCGAGCCGCATCCGGAAGTGGGTGCCGACCATCGCGGCATTGTCGAGCAGCCGGTCCTGGGCGATCACGTCCACGACGGCCTTGCAGGCCGCCATCGTCACGGGGTTGCCGCCGAAGGTGGCGATCGTCGAGCCCTTGAACGAGTCGGCCACCGCAGCCTTGGCCAGCGTCATCCCGATGGGATGGCCGTTGCCGAGGCTCTTCGCCCCGACCACCAGGTCGGGCTTGACGCCGTACTGCTCGATGCCGAACCACTTGCCGCCGGTGCGGCCCCAGCCGGTCTGCACCTCGTCGGCGATGTAGAGGCCCTCGTGGCGGCGGACGATGTCCGCCACGATCCCCGGGTACTCCTTGGGCGGCGTGATGAAGCCGCCGACGCCCATGATCGGCTCCGCGATGAACGCCGCGGGCCGGCCCGAGGTCGTGGTCTTGATGACCTCTTCGACGTCGTTGGCGCAGGCGACGCCGCACTTCGGGTATTCGAGCTTGTAAGGACAGCGGTAGCAATAGGGCGCCACCGCGTGGCGGATCTGGGGATCGTGGACGCCGCCGAGACGATATCCCGAATGGGCGGTGAGCGACATCGAGAGCATCGAGCGGCCGTGGTAGCCGTGGCGCAGGCCGATGACCTCGGTGCGCTGGGTGTGCAGCCGCGCCGTGAGGATGGCGGTCTCGATCGCCTCGGTGCCGCTGTTGGTGAAGAAGGCCTTGGCCGGCTTCTCGCCGGGGAAGAGGCTGCAGAGCGTCTCGGCCAGCTCGACAATCGGAATGGTCGGGAACAGCGTCGAGACGTGCTGGAGCGTCTTCGCCTGCTTCTCGATCGCGGCCACCACCCGCGGCTCGCAGTGGCCAAGGCTCACGGTGACGATGCCGCCGAAGAAGTCGAGATAGCGGTTGCCGTCGGCGTCCCACAGCCACTTCCCCTCGCCGCGGACGACGGGCAGCGGCTCGGAGTAGTACGTGTTCAACCCATACAGGTACTGTCGGAACTTCCCGAGGATCTCGTCCTTCTTCAAGGCTGCACCAACGGACCGTACTGGTCGGGCCGACGGTCGCGGAAGAACTGCCAGACGGCGCGGACTTCATCGATCAGGTCGAGGTTGAGATCGGCCACCACGACCGCGTCCTTGTCCCGGGGACCCTCGGCCACGAACTTCCCGCGCGGATCGCAGAAGTAGCTCTGTCCGTAGAACTCGCCGATCCTCCACGGCTTCTCCCAGCCGACCCGGTTGATGGCGCCCACGAAGTAGCCGTTGGCGACCGCGTGGGCCGGCTGCTCCAGCTTCCAGAGGTATTCGCTGAGCCCCGCGACCGTGGCCGACGGGTTGAAGACGATCTCGGCTCCGTTCAAGCCGAGAGCGCGCGCGCCCTCTGGAAAGTGGCGGTCGTAGCAGATGTAGATGCCGACCTTCGCGACCTGGGTCTCGAAGACGGGGTAGCCGAGATTGCCGGGGCGAAAGTAGAACTTCTCCCAGAAGCCCGGCTTGCAGTGCGGGATGTGGGTCTTGCGGTACTTGCCGAGGTAGCTGCCGTCGACGTCGATCATGGCCGCGGTGTTGTAGTAGATCCCGGCCTGCTCTTCCTCGTATATGGGGACGACCATCGCCATGCCGTGCTTCTTCGCGAGTTTGCGCATCAACGAGACGGTCGGGCCGTCCGGGACCCGCTCGGTGAGGTCGTACCAGCGCGTCTCCTGCTCGGCGCAGAAATACGGCCCGTAGAACAGCTCCTGCAGGCACAGGATGCGGACCTTCTGGCGGGCGGCCTGCTCGATCAGCTTCACGTGCTTGTCGAGCATGGCTTTCTTGATGGCCGGCAGGCCGGCTTCGGGGCCCTTCGGATTGCTCGCCTGGATGAGACCGCAGCGCACGACGCGGGGCATCGAGCCTCCTTCGTGTCTCGCCAGACAGCGACCGTACGCTTCCGGCACGGCCGAGTCAAGGACGGGGCCTCAAGCGGACCAATCACTTGTCATCAACAGGACGGGGCCTCGCGCGGGACGGGGCGCGGCGCCTTTTGCCCCGGCGAGGAGCGTATGGTAGGCTCCGCGGTCGTCTGGAGCTGTTCCCTTGAAGACTTGAGCGTGTCTCCCGAGCAGAAAGGAGATGGCTCGGACTGGGTCCGCGGCCTCCGGGAGGCGGCCCCGTACCTGAGCCTGGGAACGAGCCTGGCCGTGACCGTGTTGCTGGGGGTGGCCCTGGGTTACTGGGCCGACCAGACGCTGGGGACACAGCCTTGGCTGCTGCTGCTCGGTGCGGTTTCGGGACTGGCCCTGGCGATTTACCAGTTCTTCAGGACGGTGAGCCGGCGTTGAGCTTTCTGGGCTTTGCGACGATCGTGACCGTGACCACGCTCCTGTCGTGTCTCGGCGTGTTCCTGGCTCAGGGATCGCTTTCGGAGGACGCTCCGAGGGCCTTCGCCTTCGGAGCGGCCCTGGCCGGCCTCAACGCGGTGGGCTCGATGGGCCTTCTGGCCTGGTCGCGCAGCCGGTCGCATGCGGCGTTCCTGCGCGCCCTGCTCGGCGGAATGCTTGGACGCATGGCCCTGTTGCTGGGCGCCGTGGCGCTCGGGCTCGTGGCCCTGGATCTGCCGCGAGTGCCTCTCGTGATCGGACTGCTCGCGCATTTCGTGGTGTTCCTGACCCTGGAGCTGGCGATCGTGCAACGCGACTGGAAGCCGGCAGGAGCCCGATGAACGGCGTCGTCCTCGCGCTGCTTCTCATGGCCCAGGAGCCGGCGCAGCAGGCGACGGCTTCTCCTGCGGCCGAGCATACAGTCCAAGCCGGTGCCGAGGAAGCGGCGCACGTCGACACGGCGACGGGCGAGGCCGGACACGGCGGTTCTGGACACGACCCCGCCCAGGTGATGATGCATCACGTCACTGACGGGCCGATCTTCGGCCTGCCCTCCAAGCACCTGGTCTTCTTCCTCGTCGCAGCCCTCCTCGTGATCCTGCTGACACAGCTGGCCGTGCGCAGCTACGACCCGAAGCGACGGCCGCGGGGCCTCGGCTCCGTGGTCGAGACCTTCGTGCTGTTCATCCGCGACGAGATCGCCGCGCCCAGCATCGGGCACGACGGCCATCGCTTCGTGCCGCTGCTGTGCAGCTTCTTCTTCTTCATCCTGGTGGCGGCGCTCCTGGGGCTGCTGCCCTTCTCAGCCACCTCCACGGGCAACATCGCCGTGACCATGGGCCTCGCGATCGTCTCGTTCGTGGCCCAGCAGTACGCGGGCATCTCGAAGTTCGGCATCGTCGGCCACTTCCACAACCTGATCCCGCCGGGTCTGCCGGCGTGGCTGCTGCCGATCATGATCCCGGTGGAGATCCTGTCGATGTTCACGAAGCCGTTCGCGCTGATGGTGCGGCTCTTCGCGAACATGCTGGCGGGCCACATGGTGATCGCGGCGCTCCTGATCCTGATCCCGCTGATGGCCCAGATCAGCACCGCCTTCGGAGTCCTGATCGCGCCCGTGTCGATCGGGCTGGCGCTGTTCATCATGCTGCTGGAGCTGCTGGTGGCGCTGATCCAGGCCTACATCTTCACGTTGCTCACGGCCATCTTCATCGGGATGTACGCGCATCCCGCCCATTAAGATAGAGTTACAGGAGGAAGGATAACCCATGGATCCCAAGGCTCTGGCGTACTTCGCCGCCGGCATCGGCGCCGGTCTCACGATCATGGGCGGCGCGGCGGGCATCGGCCGCCTCGCGGCCTCGGCGATGGAGGGCATCGCGCGCCAACCCAATGCGGCGGGCGACATCCGCGGCGCGATGATCGTGGCGGCCGGCCTCATCGAAGGCGTCACGTTCTTCTCGCTGATCGTGACGATCCTGCTCGCGATCAAGTAGCGCCATGTCGCTCCACCCGCTCGCCGGCGCGCTCTACGCCGCCGGCGGGCTGACGGACATCAACTTCGTCCTGACGGCGGCCACCATCGTGCTGTTCGTGGTTTTCGCCCTCGTCCTGTCGAAGTTCGCGTGGGGCCCCCTGCTCCACATGATCGAGGAGCGCGAGAAGAGCATCAAGGACGCCGTCGATGGCGCGGAGAGGTCCGCGGCCGAAGCCAAGGAGCTCCTCGAGAAGCACAAGGAGATGCTGCGCGAGGCGGGCCGCGAGCGCGAGGAGATCATCAAGAAGGCGCTCAAGGAGGCGGACGTGCTCAAGACCGACCTCCAGACGAAAGCGCGCGCAGAATCCGAGGCCATGATCGGCCGGGCCAAGGAGCAGGTGCAGCGCGAGAAGCAGCTGGCGATCCTGGAGCTCCGCAAGCAGGTCGGCGAACTCGCCGTCGAGGCGGCGTCGCGCATCGTGAAGTCCTCGCTGACGCCTGAGGTGCAGCGCCAGCTCGTCGATGACTTCATCAAGGACCTGCCGAAGGCTGCTTCGCAGTAAAGCCTCAGCGATCCAGCCCCCCGCGTCCTCTCAGGGGGATCGGCGCGTGCGCCGGAACTCGATCGTGAAGCGCTCCTTCCAGGCCTCGCCTTCACGTTGCTCGGTGCGCACGCGGTAGCCGTCCGCACCCGCCGGCGCGAGCACGCCGCGCATCTCGAGCTTTTCGCCGCCCGCGAGCGCGACGGTCTCGCGGAATGCGATGCCGTCCGGGAAGGCCTCGACGGTCCCTTGGCTCAGGTGCGCCTCGTTGGTGAAGTACCAGTAGGACGTCGCATTCCGGCCCGGGTCCCAGCCGATCAGCGTTACGCCCTCGTAGTCCGCGCCGGCGCCGCGCACGACGTGCGTGTCGCGCATGTAGCGGCCGTTCAGGATCCAGTCGAAGCAGTGCTCGTCGGTCGCCTTGCCGTCGGGGAACGTCCCGCGCCAGCAGGAGCCGGCGAGGAATGCGAGCGGCTTCAGGGCTGCGGACGCGTCGTCGGCCTGGGCGGGGCCCGCCCAGACGAGCCCGGCATAGACGAGGGTCGAAGCCAGTCGAGACATGGGCATGAGACTAGCTCGAATCGTGCGCCGCGACGCCTACTCGTCCCTGCCGAAGATGTTGCCGATGTCCCGGAGCGTGCCGCCGACGCCGGCGAGGCCGCCCGTGCCCTCTCGGGTCGTGCCCATGATGCGGCCGGCCAGGCGCGAGAAGGGCAGCGTCTGGAGGACGCACTTTCCGGGGCCGGTGAGGCTCGCCAGGAACAGGCCCTCGCCGCCGAACAGCGCGTTCTTGAAGCCGCCCACGTACTGGATCTCGTAGGCCACGTTCTCCTCGAAGGCCACGATGCAGCCGGTGTCGACCCGCAGCTGCTGGCCCGGCACGAGGTCGAACTCGACGAAGTTGCCGCCGGCGTGGATGAAGACGGTGCCGACGCCCGAGAGCCGCTCGAGTATGAAGCCCTCGCCGCCGAACAGCCCCGCGCCGAAGCGCTTGGTGAAGGCGACGCTGACGTCGATCCCCTGCGTCGCGCAGAGGAACGAGTCGCGCTGGCACAGCCAGGCGAGACGGCCGTCGAGATCCAGGCGCTTGAGCTGCCCCGGGTGCGGCGCCGCGAAAGCCACCTGCCCGGCGCTCCGAGCGACGAAGCGCGTCATGAACAGGCTCTCGCCCGCCACCATGCGCTTGAGGCCGCCCAGCAGCCCGCCGCTCATCTTGCTCTGCATGGCCACGTCGCCGGCCATGTAGAGCATCGCCCCGGGCTCGGCCTGCAGCTCTTGCCCGGGCTGCAGCGGCACGACGACAGCCTGCATGACGTTCCCGATGACGTGGAACTCGGTCGGCTGGCTCACGCTCGCGCTCCTCTCCCGGAGCTTACGGCTGCCCCAGTTTGAAAGCCAGGGGCGCGCTTGCTAGCATCCCCGGCCGAAGTCAGGACGCCCAGCGGTTGGAAAAGTTCCACGGGGGGAAGTGACGATGGCCGAGTCGGATGTCGAAGAGGTCTTCCAGAAGCTGCCGAAGCTCTTCCAGAAGGGCTCGATGAAGAAGGAGACGAGCTTCTACTTCTCCCTGGGCGACGACCACAAGTGGACGGTCCTGCTCGCCAAGCACAAGTGCACCGTCAAGCGGGGCAAGACCGAGGACGCTGACTGCTTCTTCAAGGCCAGCGAGCAGATGTTCCTCGACGTCTGGAACGGCACGTACACGCCCTCCGCCAAGGACTTCCTGCTGGGCACGATCAAGAGCAACAACCCATTGATGCTCAAGGACTTCGTGGCGGCGTTCCAGAAGAAATAGGCTTCATCGTCAGCGGGTCGCGAAGCGGCAGCGTGACCACTGCGCCGCCGGGGGCGAGCGATTCGAGCCTGACCGGCTGCTTCGGGTCGCCCAGGTCGATCTCCTTCAGATCGCCGACCACCAGCACGATCATGCGCTCCGGCACGAGGTACGCGCGGGCCACGCGCCGCACGTCCTCCTTGGTCACCGCGCGGATGCGGTCGCGATA
>DATFEN010000172.1:0-30950 GCA_035251085.1 Vicinamibacteria bacterium
GGCCCGGCGGGGCCGGTGCAGGTGTTCTCGGCGGCCACCGGCGCCGCGATCGCGCCCGCGGGCTTCGCGGCCGGCGCGCTCGGAGCGGGCGCCATCGCGGCGATCATCGCCGGTGCGGTCGGCGCGGGCATCGTCGGGGGCATCGTCATCAACAACCCGTCGCCCACCCCCAGCATACCGCCGCCAACGACGACGACGACCACCACCACCACGACGAGCACCACCAGCAGCACGACCACGACAACCACGTTGCCGGGGCCCATCTCGCCGTTTAGATAAGCCCTCTACCGCCAGGTCAACTGGCTGCGGAAGGCGTCGTTGCGGCTCGAGGTCACGACGACCTCGAGGGACCAACTCGTGGTGCTGGTCTGCCACGTCCCCGGCACCTCGGTGAGCAGGACGCGCCCGCCCGGCTCGACGTCCCGGTCGCGCACCGTCGCCGGCCCGCCCGAGCGCGATCCGTTGACGGACGTGGTCACGGTGACGTTCCCGATCTTGAAGCCCTTCTTGCCGTCGTTCGTCAGGTACACCTGCACGTTGTAGCTGTCGCCGGGCTTCACGACGCGAGGCGAGGCTTCGAAGTCGATGCGGCCCGAGTAGTCGAGGGCCTTCGCCACGCTGACGTCCTCGGAGTCGAATCCGGAAAGCCCGCCCTTGGCGGCCTTTCCACCCGTGACGGTGGTGCGGCCCGACACGAAGCCCTTGCGTAGCGAGGCGAGGGCCGCCTGCGCCTGGGCGCGCCCCTGTGTGGCGCGCGCATTCGACGGCTCGAGCTTCAGCACTTCGTCGAACGTGCCCGCCGCCCCCGCATAGTCCCAGGAGGCGGCCGCGGTTTCCGCGCGGCCCAGCAGCGACGCCACCTGCTGGGTCCTGGCGAGCTCTGGCGACAGCGTGGTCGGCGGGGGCGGTGTGGTGGCCTCGGACACGGGGGTGGGCAGGGCGGGACGCGGCGTCGCGGGAGCCGAGGCGAGCGTCGTGGGCGGCGTGTCTCTGACGATCGTGACCGCTTCCTCCACCGGCAGCTCGGGCACTGGATCGGGTGCGACGGCGTGAGTCGGAGGAACACCCGCGGGCGCGGCGGTCGACGGAGGAGCGGGGCCTGCGGTCGCGGGTCGAATCACTTCGCCCGGGGGAGCGGCCCCCGCGAGAAGCTTCCAGGTCGCAAGGCCGGCGCCGATCAGGACCACCGCTCCCACCGCCGCGATCGCCGCGTTGCGGCTGGCAGCAGACGGGGCACGCGCGGGGGTCGATCGAGGAACGGGGGTTGGGGCTGGTCGCACCGGCGGTCGCGTGGGGGCTGGCCGGGGGGGCGGCGTTGTGGCCACCGGGGGACGGATGACCGGCGCCACCGGTGGTGGCGGTGGCGGCGGAGGTGTCCAAATGGGCTCGGGCTCCGGCTCGGGTCGAGCCACAGCGGGCATCTCTGTGGTGGTCTCGTCCTCGAAGACCGGCGGCTCGGGAGGCGGCGGAGGTGGAATGTCCACGGCGAACCGCACCGGCTCTTCGGCTGGCGCGGCCAACACGATGCGCGTCGCCTCCGTGTCCTCGGGCGCGGCCACCGCGAAGGCGTCTGCATCGTCGGGCGGCGGGATCGGCTCCGAAGCCCATGGCCCGAACTCGACCACGGTCGCGTCGGCGTCCTGCTCGACGGGTGCCGCCGGTGGCTCGACCTCCTCCACCGACATCTCGTAGACGGTGGCGTCGGGGTCGTCGGGCTCGGCCACTGCGAACGCGTCAGCCTCCTCGGCTGGTGGCGGCGTCGGCTGCGAGGCCATCATCATCGTTTCCTCGATGACTTCGGGCTCGTCGCCGGACGCTGACTCGGCGGCCGGCGCGGAGGCCTCGCCGCCCCGCGGCGGCAGGCGCACCTGGATCATCACGGCCTCTTCTTCGCCGGGCGTGCCAAGCCAGAGCACGTCGCCGTTCTTGAGGGGCGCCTGGCCGTTGACGCGGTCGTCGTTGATGTAGAGGCCCCTCGGACTGTGGGTGTCGTAGACCGTGACGCCGCCGGCATCGAGCCAGATGCGCGCGTGGATCGGGCTGATCCCGGGAGTGGGGATGTGGAAGCGGCAGGAGCCGTCGGAGCCGATCAGGACGTTGTCGACGCTCTCTTCGAGGGCGAGCTCCCTGCCGGCGAGGGGGCCGTTCAGGATCGTGAGGCGCGCGCCGCTGTCCGCCATCGGGAACTCGAGGCGAATTCTACCCCGACCGGGAGTCTCGCCTCGGCGGCTCCTGGACCGCCATGCCGGCGAGCAGCGCGAAGGTCGCGGCGTTGGCGGGGATCTGCCAGTTGAAGTCCACGAGGGCGTGGATGCACGAGGCCAGCGCCGTCCCGAGCAGTCCGACGGCGATCGTTCCGTACTGCGCCTGGCGCGTCGCCGTGCGCAGCAGCAGCGCCGTCAGGCCCGCGACGACGACGAAGCCCAGGACGCCGAGCTCGAGGAGCGACTGCAGGTAGTCGTTGTGGGCCTCGCCGAACCAGCCGATCGCAAAGACGGTCCGATAGCCCGTATAGATCACCCCGAAGGTGTTGAGGCCCGAGCCGAAGACGGGGAAGTCGGGAAGCATGTGCAGGGCGTCGCGCCAGAGCCCGAACCGGGTGTAGTCCACGCCGCGCTCGGTCGTGTGCTGGAGCGCGTCGAAGCCAAACAGCAGGAACATCGCGACGCCCAGCGCCACCGCGCTCGCGATCGCCAGTGTCCGACGCCGCAGGAGCAGGGGCACCGCCAGGGTCGTGAAGGCCGCGGCCAGCAGGCCGCCGCGCGAGCGCGAGAACAGCAGGCCGGCGGCGAGCACGAGGACCAGCGCCGCCCGGCCGATCGTCCGCGCGCCCACGGGCTCGCCAAGCGCCACCCAGCCCACGCGGCGCCGCTCCCACTCGCGGCGCAGCTCGTGGAAGGCCTCGCGCGCCCAAGCGAGGGCCAGCGGGAAGGCGAGGACCAGGTAGCCGGCGAAATGGTTCTTGTTGACGTAGGGGCCGAACACGCCCCAATCCCAGCGCGGCTTGAAGATCCCGAAAATGCGGGTGGGGTCCTTGCTTTGCGCCTGGATCATCGCCTCGACGGACATGAGCGTGGCGGACGCCACGAGGACGGCGGTGACCATGCGCCGCCACCCGGACGTGGTGAAGTCGCGGAAGGCGAGGCCGTAGAGCAGGCTCATCGCGCCGAGGAAGACGAGGGCTCGCGCCGTGTCGGCCGGGCTCACCGAAATCGGCCGCCAGCTCAAGAGCGGCCCCAGAGTGACGAAGTCGTAGTGCTCGAACGAGCCCGGGCTGACGAAGCGCAGCAGGCCGGGCGGCAGCGGGACGAGCTGGATGAGAGCAAGGAGAAGGAGGGCCAGCAGCCCGTGCGCTCCAGGAACCTTCGGAACATCCTGACCGTGCGCGCGCGCCCAGTGGCCGCGCGCCCAGGAGGCGAGCCCTGCCACGTACGCGACCCCGAGCAACGGAACGTAAATCTGCTCGTGGACCGCGCCGAACGCCCATGCCCCGGCGACGACCGCGGCGAGGACGATGTAGCGGAGGGCGTCCCGGAGCGGTTCGGGACGCGCCTCCCTACTCACCCTTGAGCGGCTCCATCTTGAGGAGCCGCCCCTTATCGTTGTAGACGAGGCGGCGGTCGGGCCTGCCGTCGCCGTTGGTGTCGAGGTCCTCGGCGCTCAGGCGGCCCGTGCTCCAGTCCTGCCAACGGTCCGGCTTGCCGTCGCCCTCCGTGTCGAGCTCCACGCGAACTAGCAGCCCGCGCTCGAGGATCTCGGCGCGGTCCACGCGCAAGTCGGCGTTGTCGTCGTACTCCTTGCGCGTCGGCAGGTCGCCGGGCCCCGGCGTGATCCAGAGGTCGGGAGTGCCGGAGTGCTTGCGCGACACGCCGACCTTGACCAGCCGTCCCGTGGGGTCGTACTCCTCCCATCGATCCATGCGTCCGTCGAAATCCTCGTCGATGTCGAGCGAGCGCGGCGACTTGTCGCCCTGGTGGTGCGCGATGTGGTCGGCCTTGCCGTCGCCGTTGCTGTCGTACTCGATGTGGTCGAGCCGGCCCCACTGGTCGTAGAAGCCCTTGTAGCGGCCGCGGTCGAGCAGCAGATACTCCTTGCCGTCGGGACCCTTGATGGCTGGTGGTGTCTCGGGAGGCAGTCCGCCGCGGCCCTTGCAGGCGATGACGAGCGCAGCCGCGACGATGAGAGGAGCGATCCGCGTCACCGCGGGCGAGCCTACCATGGCCGCTGGACTACTCCAGCGGATAGCCTCCCGCCTCGATCGCCGCGTCCGCGACCTGCCGGCGCAACGCGACCGTGTTGACGATCTCGCGCTTGGAGAATCGCTTCAGCGCCGCGAGATACGTGCGCAGCGTGTCGCCTTCCTCGACGGCGGCGAGCAGGCGTCGTGCCGAGACCTCGATCTTGTCCATGGCGTCCTGAGCGAAGCAGCGGACCGCGGTTTCGTGGAGGCGCGCCTTCTCCTCGCCGTCGCGCTCCGCACGCTTGCGCGTGCGCAGCAGTGCGCTTTCCAGCGCGTAGGTCTCCATCGCGATGTCGGCGAAGTGCCCGAGCACTTCCTGTTCCTCCTCCAGCTGCTGCCCGAACTTCTGGGCCGCCAGACCGAGGCAGGCGAGCGCGACCTTCTTGGCGCCCGCCAGCATGCGGCTCTCGGCCGCCAGGAAGCCGTCCTCGACCTCGACGCTCGACGGGCCGGTGGTCAGCTCATCCATCAGCGCCATGGCCTTCTGGAACAGCGGCAGCTCGCCCTTGAGCGCGCGCCGCATCAGGCGGCCGGGGACCAGCAGCCGGTTGATCTCGTTGGTGCCCTCGAAGATGCGGTTGACGCGCGCGTCGCGCCAGAAGCGCTCGGCCGGGTAGTCCTCGACGTAGCCCGCGCCGCCGAAGAGCTGCACGGTCTCGTCGACACAATAGTCGAGCATCTCGGAGCACCAGACCTTCACCATCGAGCACTCGACGTCGTACTCCTCGATGCGCTTCAGGGCCAGGGCCGGCTCCTTCACGTCCGTGAGGTTGTGGTCGATCATGCCCGCCGTGCGGTAGACCACCGAGTCGGCGACGTAGGCGAGGATCGCCATCTCCCCGAGCTTGTGCTTGATCAGGCCGAAGCTCGTGATCGGCTTGCCGAAGGCCATGCGGCTCTTGCCGTAGTCGACGCAGGCGTCGACGCAGAGCTTGGCTCCGCCGGTGACTCCCGCCCCCAGCTTGAAGCGGCCGATGTTGAGGATGTTGAAGGCGATCTTGTGGCCCTTGCCGATCTCGCCGAGCAGGTTCTCCTTCGGGATGCGCGCGTCGCTCAGGATCAGCGGCCGAGTGGAGCTGCCCTTGATGCCGGTCTTCTTCTCCTCGGCCCCAAGCGTCACGCCGGGCATGCCCTTCTCGATGATGAAGCAGGAGAAGTGCTCGCCGTCCACCTTCGCGAAGGTGATGTAGACGTCGGCGAAGCCGGCGTTGGTGAGCCACATCTTCTCGCCGTTCAGGATCCATTCCTTGCCGTTGGGCGACAGCACCGCCTTGGCTTTGGCGTTCATCGCATCCGAGGCCGAGGAGGCCTCGGAGAGCGAGTAGGAGCCGATCCACTCGCCCGTGGCGAACTTCGGCAGGTAGCGTTTCTTCTGCTCCTCGGTGCCGAAGTAGACGATCGGCAGCGAGCCGATGCCGGTGTGGCCCATGTAGGTGACGGCCCAGCTCCCCTCGCGCGCCATCTTCTCGGCCGCCAGCGTGGCCGACACCTTGTCGAGGCCCAGGCCAGAGTGCTCCTCGGGGATCTCGATGCTGAGCAGTCCGAGCTCGCCCGCCTTCTTCATCAGCTCGCGGGTCGCCTCGTACTTGAGGGCGAGCAGCTCAGGGAGTCGCGGGAGCACGTCCCGCTCCACGAACTCGGAGGCCGTGTCGGCGATCATCCGCTGCTCGTCGCTGAAGTCCTCGGGCGTGAAGACCTCGTCCGTGGTGCGGTCCTCGATCAGGAAGCTGCCGCCCTTGACGGCGAGAACGGTGGCCTGCGTATCGGTTGCCATGAATCCTTCCTTCGTTACGCCTCGCCCGCCACCCCCGACCCGTAGAGCCGGTCGATGGCCTCCTTGTACTTCTCCTCGATCACCCGGCGTTTCACTTTCAGCGTCGGCGTCAGCTCGCCGGCCTCGATCGTGAACTCGCGCGGCAGCACCGCCACCTTCTTGATGCGCTCGAACTGCGCGAGGTCCGCGTTCATCTCGCTGATCAACCGCTTGAAATGCTCGGTGACCTCGGGTCTGCCGACCAGCTCCTCCCGGGATGCGAAGCCCACACCCTTCTCCCTGGCCCATTTCTCGAGCGAGTCGAAGTTCGGCACGACAAGCGCGGAGGGATAGCTCCGTCGGTTGCCGACCATCACGACCTCGGTGAAGAACCTATTGGTCTTGAGGCGGTTCTCGATGGGCTGCGGCGCGATGTTCTTGCCGCCCGAGGTGACCAGGATGTCCTTCTTGCGGTCGGTGATGATCAGGAAGCCGTCGCTGTCGATCACGCCCACGTCGCCGGTGTGGAGCCAGCCGTCCTTGTCGATGGCCTCGGCCGTGGCTTCCGGCTTGTTGTAGTAGCCCTTCATCACGTGGGGGCCGCGGGTGAGGATCTCGCCGTCCGCCGCGATCCTGACCTCGACGCCCTCGAGGGGCAGCCCCACGCTCCCGGGCTTCAGCCGCTCCACGCGGTTCACGGTGATCACGGGGCTCGTCTCGGTGAGGCCGTAGCCCTCGAGGATCGTGAGCCCGGCCGCGCCGAAGAACTCGGCGATCTCGCGGGCCAGCGGCGCGCCGCCCGACACGAACAGCTTCAAGCGTCCGCCGGTGCGCGCCTTGATCTTCGAGAAGACCAGGGCATCCGCCACGGCGAACTTCAACCGCAGCAGCAGGCCCGGCGAGCGGCCCTCGACACGGTGCCGAAAGACCTCGCGTCCCACGCTCATCGCCCAGCGGAAGATCCGCTGCCGGGCGGGCGGGTCGTTCGCGACCTTTTCGTTGACCCGCGCGTACATCTTCTCGTAGAGCCGCGGCACCGAGCACATCAGCGTGGGCTGCACCTCGGCCATGTTCTCGGGGACCTTCTCGACGCTCTCGGCGTAGGCGATGGTGGCCCCAACGTTCAGCATCAGGTAGTGGCCCGCCATCCGCTCGAAGACGTGGCAGAGCGGCAGGAAGGACAGGCACACGTCCTCGGGGCCCATGGCCGCGAAGACCTTGCGGGCCGCCAGCACGTTCGAGACCAGGTTGCTGTGGGTGAGCATCACGCCCTTGGGGTCGCCCGTCGTACCCGAGGTGTAGATCAGCGTGGCGAGGTCGTCGGGCTTCGCCTCGGCGGCGCGCTTGCGGACCGCGTCCTTCTCCTTCTCGAGGAGCGGCCGCCCCATCTCGCGGACCTCGGCGAGCGTCATCGTGCCGTCGAGCTTCGTATCGTCCATCAGCACGACGTGGGTGAGGCTCTTCGCCTGGCCGCGAATCTCGAGGATCTTCCTCGTCTGCGTGTCGTTGGAGACGAACACGACGGATGCGCGGCAGTCGTTGAGGATGTAGAGGACCTGGGCGGGGGTGAGCGTGGCGTAGATGGGCGCTACGACCGCGGCGGCGGTGAGCGTCGCGAGGTCGGTGATCGCCCACTCCGGCCGGTTCTCCGAGAGGATCGCGACACAGCCGCCCTTGTCGACGCCCAGGCTGCGCAGGCCGAGGCTCAGCTCTTCGACGGCGCGCCGGAACTCGTCGGAGCTGATCGAGCGCCACGCGCCATCGCGCTTGACGCGCAGGTGCTCCGGCTTACGGTAGGTGTCGACGGAGTGGTAGAAGAGCTCGCAGAGCGTGCGGATCTCCATCATCGGCCTCCACGCGCGGAAGCCACTGCGTGGAGCGCGGGCCGGGCCTTGGAGGCCCGAGGGGATGCGAGCGCACCGCGCAGGAACAGGTCCACGACCGGCTCCGCGAGGTCGGCGACATCATAGTCCTTCCGCCCCAGGGTCCACGACGTGACCATCTCGTCGAGGATGCCGAAGAACGCCTTGGTCGCGAGCTTTCGGTTCAGGTCGGGCCGGATCGCCCCCTCCCGCTGGCCCTCGGCGATCGCCTCGCCGAGCAGCGCGAAGTAGTCCTGCAGCCAGGAGGCCGTGAAGCGCTCCAGGAACTTGGTGGACTGGCGCAGCTCGACCTGGAACACGACCGCCAGGTCCTCGTTGCCCGAGAACAGGCGCAGGTGGTGCTCCGCGGCGACGCGCAGCCGGGCCGCCGCTCCCCGGGCGCGGCCCATCTCGACGCGGGCCCTCTCGATGTGCTCGGCCATGACCTCGTCGAACAGGGAGACGAGGATGTCCTCCTTGTTGCGAAAGTAGAGGTAGATCGTGCCGTCGGCCACGCCGGCGCGCTTGGCGATCTCCGCGACCTTGGCGCCGTGGTAGCCCTTGCGGGCGAAGACACGGACGGCGGCCTCCAGGATCCGCCGGCGCTTCTCGTCGCTCTTCCCCCGTGCCATCGTGTCGATGAATGAACCGCCATTCAGTTTCGGCTGGAGGCGGCCGGTTTGTCAAGGCCCGGCGACTTCGTAGCTGAAGGCCACCCGCTCGCCGGGCTTGCCCTCCAGGCGGAACCCGATCGCGTCGGCGGTGAGCAGCAGCACCTCGCCCGACACGGGGCGCAGCGAGCCGGGCACCGCGCCGGCGATCTCGAAGCGCCACGAGCCGATCCCCCGTCCGCCCAGCAGCACCGCCTCCACGAGGTTGAGGCCGCTGCGCGGCGTGCTGACGCCCATCGCGCGCCCGCGCCCCACGACGCGTCCTTCGGCGCCAAAGGACAGCCGCCCCCTGCCGTCCTCGACCTCGAGGCTGCTGCTCCACGACACGCGTCCGAGCGTCGGCGCGAGCCCGGCGGCCTGGCTGATCTCGCAACGGGCATCGCCGGAGCCGGTCAGGCGGATCCGCCCGCTGCGGGCGCTGCCGTTGTTCTTCTTGACGTTGAAGCGGACGGAGCCGTCGCCCACGCCGTTCTTGCCGCCCTGGATGGTGATCCAGTTCTCGGTGCTCTGGACGGTCCACGCACAGGCGTCGCCTGTCGAGATGTTGCAGGCGCCCTGCCCGCCCGAGGACGGGTAGGACTGGATGGCCGGGGACAGCGTGAAACGGCACCCGGCGGGCAGTGTGGTCGTCGTTGTGGTGGAGGTGGTGCTGGTGGTGCTAGTGGTGGTCGATCCCGGCGACGTCGTCGTGGGTGTGCCGAGTGTCGTGGTCGTGGATCCCGCCGATGAGCCGCCCCCGCTCGTCGCGAGAGCGATTCCGGCCGCGGCGGCGCCGGCCCCCGCGATCAGCAAGACCGGAGCGCCCCCCTTCTTCTTCTGCGGCAGCTCGGCGCGCGCCGCCTCGAAGACGCGGATGGTCTGGGGAGAGAAGGAACGCGCGTCGAGGCGCAGCTCGGGATCGTGGCGCAGTGCCTCGCGGAAACGGCCGCGTGCCGAGGCCTCCTGGTTCAGCTCGAGGTAGGCGATGCCCAGATAGAGATTGGCCTGGGCGAGGTCGCGACCAGCGCCGCCGCCGCCGAGGCGCTGGATCGCGGCGTCGAGGCGGGGCACTGCGCGCTCGAAGTCGCCTTCCTTGACGAAGGCGATGCCCTGCGCCAGGTCGCTGTCGGCAGGCGCTGGCGAAACCAGCGCCGCGACCAGGAGCATTGCGATGAGCCGCACGTTGTGATGCTAGCCGATCTCAGGAACAGCGCTACTTCCCACGCCGTGGTAACGGCTAGCGGCGGATGCCCTTCTCGCGCAGGTCGATGACCAGGGACGTCTCGATGCCGGCGGCGATCGAGACCACGCGCTGCAGCGGCTTGTACTCGGAGTTCTCGATGAGGACCACGTGGCGCCCGGGCGCGAGCGGCACCTCGCGGGTCGTGACCGACCCGATCGACGTGCCGTCGATCGTCACCTCCGACGCCGGAGACACCAGCAGCCTCAGTCGCCCGAGCTCGGCGTTCGGAGTCGAGACGGGGGGCGGCTGCATGGAGGCGAGCGTGGTCGTCGGCACCTCAGCCGGAGACTCCGCGCTCGGCATCGTCGGCGGCGTGGTCGACTCGTGGTGGAGTGGAGCGTTGGTCGGGGGTGCGGTGGGTGGCGCGGAACGCGTCGGTCGGGGGAGTGGCTGCGCCGCAGTAGAGGCCTGCGGCGCTGTGGTCGGTGCCTGTGGCGGCGTGTCGAGCAGCGCGAAGAAGGCCGCGCTGATGGCCAGGGCGCCGAGCGCGACGGGCCATACGCGATCGCGGCCGCCGCGCCGCCGCGTCACGGGTATCGGGCTCGGAAGCGGCGTCTGGGGGAACACCGGGCTGGGCGCCGAGGGCAGCATCGCTTCGTCTTCGAGCGTCGCTGTCCTCGGGCCCTGGACGGGGGCTCGCCGCGCGAGCCTGCGTGTCGCCTCGGCCGGGGCCAGCTCGCTGCGCGCCTGAACCAGCGCGTCGATGAAGCCGCCGACGCTCGGATAGCGATCGTCGGCGTCCTTGGCGAGCGCCTTCGCAACCACCGGCCGCAGCTCCGCGGGCAGAGCGGGATGCTCGAGGTGCGGCTCCTCGCGCGATTGCTTGTAGAGCGTCGCGAGCGGCGTCGAGCCCTTGAAGGGCGCCTCGCCCGTGAACACCTCGAACACCACGCAGCCGAGCGAGTAGATGTCGCTCCGGAAATCAACCTTGCGGCCGCCGGCCTGTTCCGGGCTCATGTATTCGGGCGTGCCGAACACCTGGCCCGTGCGCGTCACGCCCGAGCGGTCGGCCGCCATGTCCTTCGCGATGCCGAAGTCCATCAGCTTCACCACACCGCGACCGTCCAGCATGATGTTGGAGACCTTGAAGTCGCGATGGACGATGCCATGGCGATGGACCGCGGCCAGCCCGCGGGCGATCTGCAGGACGATCTCGACGGCGCCCTCCACCGTGACTGGCTGGCTGGCGAGGTGTTCCTTGAGACCGGGGCCGTCGATGAATTCCATCGAGATGAACAGCAGCCCCTGGTCCTCGCCGTAGTCGTGGATGCGACAGACGTTGGGATGCGAGACCTTGCGGGCGAGCTTGATCTCCGAACGGAAGCGGTGGGCCATCTCGGGGTCCGTGACCAGCTCGGCCCGCAGCACCTTGACGGCGACGTCCTCCTCGAGGCTCTTGTCGCGCGCCCTGTACACGCGGCCCATGCCGCCCTTGCCGATCGGGCGCAGGATCTCGTAGCGGCCGCCCAGCAGCACTCCCTGCGTGATCGCATCGAGGGCTCGGCCGCAGAAGAAGCAGTGCTCGGCGGAGTCCTCGTTCAGCTTGTGGCAGCCGGGGCAGACCATGGCAGGAGGTGTCCCTTATAATCCCATGCGTTCGCACCGAAGATGCCCGCTGCTTTCCTCGGCCTCGGGTCGAACCTCGGCGGGCGGGAGGAGACCCTGGCACACGCGCTCGCCCTGCTCGACGCTCGCGGTTTCTGCATCGAGCGCAAGAGCCTGCTCTACGAGACCGCGCCGGTCGGCGGCCCGTCTCAGGGCGATTTCCTCAATCAGGTCGTCGGCGGCGAGTGGAGCGGCACGCCCGAGGCGCTGCTCGCGGCCTGCCTGGAGGCCGAGAGCGCCCTGGGCCGCGTGCGTGTGGAGCGCTTCGGGCCACGCACGCTCGACGTCGACGTGCTGCTGTTCGCAGACCTGGTGCGCGACGCGCCCCCGCCGGTGCTGCCGCACCCGCGCCTGCACGAGCGCCGCTTCGTGCTGGTGCCGCTCGTCGAGATCGCTCCCGAGGCGCGCCATCCGCGCCTGGGCATGAGCGCACGGGAGCTGCTCGTGCGCTGCCCCGACGCCTCTCGCGTCACGCCCTACGCCGCGCCCGAGCGCCGCGGCTGATGCAGTTCCGCTACGTCGTGCTCGAGGGGCCGATCGGCGTCGGCAAGTCCACGGTGGTCGAGAGGCTGGCGCAGCGCGTCGACGCCACCAAGATCCTCGAGGACTGGTGGAAGGACAACCCGTTCCTGAAGCGCTTCTACGACGGCGAGGCCGGCGCGACCTTCCAGCTCGAGCTGTTCTTCCTGCTCTCACGCTACAAGCAGCAGCAGGAGCTGCTGCAGCGCACGCTGTTCCAGGAGTTCACGCTCAGCGACTACCTGTTCGAGAAGAGCAAGCTGTTCGCGTACCTGAACCTCGAGGACAGCGAGCTGATCATCTACGAGAAGCTCTACGCGCTGCTCGCCGAGAACGTGCCGCGGCCGGACCTGGTGGTGTACCTGCAGGCGCCGACCGAGGTGCTCATGAAGCGCATCCGCGCGCGTGCGCGCCCCGAAGAAGCGCGCCTCTCGGAGGAGTACATGGCCGAGGTGAACCGCGCCTACAACCATTACTTCTTCCACTACTCCCAGACGCCGCTGCTCGTGGTCAACACCGCCGACGTGGACTTCGCGAAGCGCGCCGAGGACGTCGACGATCTCTGGAAGCAGATCCAGGCGATGGGCAAGGGCACGCAGTACTACGTGCCGATGGCCTCGAGGTGAGGCTGCCACGGGTCTCGGCGACGGCGAGGTCGCTTGACTCGCGCTTGGTGTTGGGCACACGATCTTCTACGTCTGACACGGAGGCCGGCTGACGTGGTGCGTACCGGACCGAGACAGATGGCGCTTTCGTTCGACGACGCCCCGGTCTGGGACGGCCTGCGCCTCGAGACCGCGATCGCCGAGGCTGCCGTACGCCCGGTCAGGCTCACTCTGACGGAGAACCGCTCGGTGCTCCTCACCGTGCGCCGCGAGAAGGGCACTGCGTTCGTGCGGCTGCACCACATGTTCCTGCACGCGCCCATGAACGTGGTGCGCGCGATCGCGCGTGGCCTCAAGTCGCGGACGAGCCGCGCCGCGGACTCCGTGGTGCGCCGCTTCATGAACGAGAACCTGCACCGGGTGCGCCGAGTGAAGCGCGAGCTGCCCGCGCTCCTGACCCGCGGCAGCCACCACGACCTGGTCCGCGTCTTCGAATCGCTGAACACACGCTTCTTCTCCGACCGCCTCGAGGTGCCGATCACCTGGGGCCGCGGTTTCGGGCGCGCGCGCCGGGGCGGGCTCACCTTCGGCAGCTACGACCCCGTGCTCGGCCTGATCCGCATCCATCCGGTCCTCGACCGGCCCGAGGTGCCGCGCTACTTCCTCGAGAGCGTCGTCTACCACGAGATGCTCCACCACCACATGGGCGGCGTCCCCGACCGCGCCGGCCGCACCGTCTACCACACGCGGGCCTTCCGCGCCGCCGAGGCGCGCTACCCGCATCATCGCGAGGCCCTCGCCTGGGAGAAGCGCAACCTCCGCTATCTCCTCCGCGCGAGCCAGGCCCTCGACCGAAAGCGCCGGAAAGACAAGCGGCGTTGAAAAACCTCGGGCGGCTGCTTCCCTACCTGCGGCGCTGCCGCGGCGGGATCGCGCGTGGCCTCGTGTGCCTGCTCGTCACCACGGCCTTCTCCGTGGCGTCCCCCTGGGTGCTGCGTTACGCCATCGACGACATCAGCGCGGAGCTGACGCGCCAGAAGCTCTGGGTCTACGCCGGCCTGATCGTGGTCCTGATGCTCATCGAGGGCGTGTTCCGCTACTACATGCGCACGATCCTGATCGGGATCTCGCGCGAGCTGGAGTACGAGCTGCGCAACGACGTGTTCCGCCACCTGACGCTGCTGTCGGCGCGCTACTACCAGGAGCGCCGCGTCGGCGACCTGATGAGCCGCGCGACCAACGATCTGTCGGCCGTGCGCATGGTGCTGGGCCCGGGGATCATGTACACGGCCAATACGGGCGCCACCTTCGTGGGCGCCGTGGCGTTGATGGGGGCGATCTCGCCCTTCCTGCTGTTGCTTTCGCTGCTGCCCCTCGTGATCGTGTCGGTGCTGGTGCGCTACGCGGGACGCCGCATCCACGACCGCTTCGAAGAGGTCCAGGAACAGCTCGCGACCATCACCGCGATCGCGCAGGAGAGCTTCGCGGGCATCCGCGTGGTGCGCGCCTACGCCCAGGAGCCGCACGAGGAGGCGCGCTTCGCCGAGGCCAACCGCGAGTTCCTCCGGCGCAACCAGCGCCTGATCCGGCTGTTCGGGTCGCTGTACCCCGGCATCCAGCTGCTCATGGGCCTCGGCGTCATCACGGTGCTGTGGCTGGGCGGCAGCATGGTGGTGCGCGGCACGATCTCGCTGGGCGAGTTCGTGGCGTTCTCGACGTACCTGACCATGCTGCACTGGCCGATGATCGCCCTCGGCTGGGTCGTGAACATCTTCGAGCGCGGCGAGGCCTCCATGGGCCGCCTCGTCGAGATCCTCGACGCGCCGACCGAGATCGACGACCGCGCGGCGGGGGAGGCGTTCGCGATCCGTGGGGACGTGGAGTTCCGCAGCCTCTCTTTCGGCTATGACGGCACGCCGGTCTTGCGCGACGTCGACCTGCGCGTTCCCGCCGGCAGGACCGTGGCCATCGTCGGCCCCACCGGCTCCGGCAAGACGACCCTCGTCAGCCTGCTGCCGCGGCTCTTCGACGCGCCGCCGGGCAGCGTGTTCGTGGACGGCCGCGACGTCCGCGAGATCCCGCTCGCCGCGCTGCGCGGGGCCATCGGCTTCGTGCCCCAAGAGAGCTTCCTGTTCTCCGACACGGTCGGCGGCAACGTCACCTTCGGCGTCGCCACCGACGGCAAGGAGCGCGTGGAGTGGGCCGCGGGCGTGTCGCAGCTCGCCAAGGACGTCGGCGACTTCCCGAAGAGCTACGACACCGTGGTGGGCGAGCGCGGCATCACGCTCTCCGGAGGCCAGAAGCAGCGCACCGCCCTCGCGCGCGCCCTCGCCGTGGAGCCGCGCATCCTGGTGCTCGACGACGCGCTGGCCTCGGTGGACACCGAGACGGAGGAGCAGATCCTCGACGGCCTGCGCGACGTGCGCGCCGGCCGGACGACCTTCTTGGTGTCCCACCGCGTCTCGACCGTCAAGGACGCCGACCTCATCGTGGTGCTGAAGGACGGCCGCATCGTGGAGCGGGGGACACACGAGGAGCTGCTCGCCCGGGGCGGCTTCTACGCCGACCTGAACCGGCGCCAGCTGCTCGAGCGGGAGGTCGAGACGGCGTGACGCAGCCGCAACCACGACCGCAACCACGGCCCGTAAACACGGAGGACCGGGAGAGGACGGAGAGAACGGACCGCGAGGTCGCATGGGAATCACCAAGGACGAAAAGGCTAGGTTGGACGGGATCACCGAGAGGGTCATCGGGTGCGCGATCCAGGTTCACAGGACCCTCGGCCCTGGCTTCCCCGAATCGTTCTACGAGAGAGCTGTGCCTCGAGCTAGGGCAGCGGAGCGTCCGCTTCGCGCGTCAGGTCGCGATGGGCGTCGAGTACAGGGGTGAGCTGGTCGGAGAGCTCCGCCTCGACCTGTTGGTCGAGGACGCTGTCGTCGTCGAGGTCAAGGCCGTCGAGCGTTTCGATCCAATCCACGGTGCTCAACTTCGCAGCTACCTTAAGGCGACCGGACGCCGTGTCGGTTTGCTCATCAACTTCAACGTTCGTGTCCTAAAGTCGGGCATTCGCCGTGTCGCCCTTTGATGCTCTCGTCCGTTGTGGCGTTCTCCCGCTCCGTCTCTCTTTGTTCGTCTCCCGGTCCTCCGTGTTCCTGGGCCACCGTTAGATGATCGAAGACGACCTTCTCGAAAAGAGCTACGACTCCAAGCTGCTGCTGCGGCTCTTGAGGTACCTGCGCCCGTACGTCTGGCCGGTGTTCCTGTCGTTCTTGCTGATCGTCGCGATGGCGGGGCTCGACCTCGTCGGCCCGTACCTCACCAAGGTCGCGATCGACGAGCACATCCAGAAGGGTGATGCCCAGGGGCTGCTGCGCATCGCCGCGCTCTTCTGCCTGACCCTGGCGCTGGCCTTCGTCGTCCGCTTCGGCCAGGTGTTCCTCCTCCAGATGACCGGCCAGCGCGTCATGCTCGACATGCGCCGACAGATCTTCGGCCATCTCCAGAAGCTTCACGTCGGCTTCTACGACAAGCACCCGGTGGGACGCCTCGTGACGCGCGTCACGAGCGACGTGGACGCGGTGAACGAGCTGTTCACGTCCGGCGTCGTGACGGTGTTCGGAGACCTGTTCACGCTGCTCGGCATCATGGGCGTGATGCTCTCCTTGAACTGGCGCCTGGCGCTCGTCACGTTCGCGGTGCTGCCGCTGTTCTTCCTGGTCACCGACTGGTTCCGCCGCGGCGCGCGGGAGAGCTTCCGCGAGGTGCGCAAGTGGGTCGCGCGGATCAACGCCTTCCTCCAGGAGAACCTGACCGGGATGGCGGTCGTGCAGCTGTTCCGCCGCGAGGAGCGGAACCGAGCGCTGTTCGCCGCGATCAACCGCTCCCACGCCGACGCGAACCTGAAGTCCATCTTCTACTATGCGGTGTTCTATCCGGCGATCGACCTGCTCGCCGCCATCGCCGTCGGGCTCATCCTGATCTACGGCGGCAGCCGCGTGCTCGAGGGCACGCTGACCGTCGGCGCGCTGGTGGCATTCATCCAGTACACCGACCGCTTCTGGCGGCCGATCTCGGATCTCTCGGAGAAGTTCAACATCCTGCAGGCGGCCATGGCCTCATCGGAGCGGATCTTCCAGTTGCTCGACACCCGGCCCGTGATCGTCGCGCCGGCCGTCGCGCATCGTCCGAGCCACGTCGAGGGGCGCATCGCCTTCGAGGGCGTGTCCTTCGCCTACAACCCAGGCGAGTGGGTGCTGCGGGACATCACGTTCGCTGTCGAGCCCGGACGCAGCCTCGCGCTCGTGGGGGCGACCGGCGCCGGCAAGACCTCGATCATCAGCCTGCTGCAGCGCTTCTACGACGTGCAGCAAGGGCGGATCAGCCTCGATGGCGTCGACGTGCGCGACTGGGATCCTGCCGCGCTGCGCCACGCCATGGCGCTCGTGCTCCAGGACGTTCACCTGTTCAGCGGCACCATCGCGTCGAACATCCGCCTCGGCTCGGATATCCCCAGCGAGCGCGTCCGCGCCGCGGCCCGGGCCGTCCACGCGGAGCCGTTCATCCAGCGGCTCGCCGGCGGCTACGACGCCGAGGTGAAGGAGCGCGGCGCGACGCTGTCGACCGGCCAGAAGCAGCTGCTCTCGTTCGCGCGCGCCCTGGCCCACGACCCGCGCGTGCTGATCCTCGACGAAGCCACCTCCTCCGTGGACACCGAGACGGAGCGCCTGATCCAGGACGCGCTGCGCATCCTGCTGCGCGGGCGCACCGCGATCGTCATCGCCCACCGGCTCTCGACGATCCGCAATGTGGACGAGATCCTGGTGCTGCACAAGGGCCGCATCCGGGAGCGCGGCCCACACGAGGCGCTCTTGGCCCAGCGCGGCCTGTACTGGCGGCTGTACCAGCTCCAGTACAAGGACCAGGAGTTCGGGGCGGCCGACGCGGCCGCCGCGCCGGCCTGACGGCTACTGGATGTAACCCAATGCGCGGAGCTGCTCGAGGCGCTCCGCCTCCGCGTCGGCAGTGGGCGGCGGTGGCGCGGCCGCGGCAGCGCCGGCAGCGCGACGCTTCGCGACCCAGGCGGGATCGTCCCAGGTCGCGATCGGCGCCGGTCTCGGCAGACGCGGATCCGGAGCGAGCACCGTGTCGAGCGGCCGGCCGTCCATGTCGAGACCGACGGGCAGGCCCGCGAGCGCCAGCAGGGTCGGGCCCACGTCGTGGATCCGCCCAAGCCGCCGCAGGTCGCCACGCTCCAAGTGCGCTGGCTCGGGTCCGTCCATGTCCCTGAGGCCCGGTCCCGCGGCCGCGAAGAATCCGTCCGGCCCGTCGGTGTGGTGCCATGGCCGGAAGCCGTGGTCCGAGACCACGATCACGCGCGCCTCCGCCGGCATCGCTGCCACGAGTCGTCCGAGCACCGTGTCCGCGTACTCGTACGTGCGCGCCAGAACCTGACCAGGCCAGGCCACGTCGAAGGCCGGCTCCATTGCACGCCAGAACAGCCCGCCGAATGCGGCGTGGCCCCACGAGCCCGGCGCCACGTGCGGCGCAAAGCGCTTCCCGAGCTTGCCCGCGAAGTGCCGATCGGGGAAACGGCGCGGCCGCGCGAAAGGCCAGAAGCGATGGCCGATCACGTCGGGGGAGCCGAAGTACACGGCCAGCACGTCGGGGGCGTCGGCGGCGGCGCGCAGGGCCAGCCGCTCGTAGGCCGCATCGGCGCGGAACGCCCAGCGGCTGGCCTCGATCGGCCCTCGAAAGCGCGTGGGGGCATCCTCGACTCGCTCGCGGATCCGCTCGGCGACGATGGCGTCGAGCTCGCTCTCGACCTGCTCGAGGACCGCGAAGACCTCGGCCTCGCGCTCCGGCGGATGGACCTGGCCGCTCAAGCCGGGCAGCACGCTGCCCTTCTTCACGTGACGCGCCTTCATCACCTCCGACGTGTTGGCCTGGGCCACCATCCACCCCGACACCGTCTCGACAGGGTGGGTCACGAACCAGCCGATCGTCGAGACGTGCTGGCCGCGCTCGCTGAGCATGTTCCAGAAGGCCTTCACGCGGCGGTCGGCGCTCGTGTAGAAGACGGGCGGCTTCCTGGCCTTCAGGAAATCGGTGATGCCGTGCTTCTCGATCGACTTGCCCGTCGCGATCGTGGTCCACAGCGCCGGCGAGTTGCGGGCCGGGATCGATTCGATCGTGCCGTACGAGCCGCGCGCGATGAGCTGAGCGAGGTGCGGCAGCCTGCCCTCGCGGATCAGCGGGAGCACCGCGCTCCATTCGAAGCCGTCGAGGCCGACGAGCAGGATCGGGCCGCGTGGCAGGCCGCCGCCGGGCGGCGGGGGGTCGTCGCTCCGGCAGGCGGCCGCCAGGAGAGCCGCTACCACGAGCGCGGCGGCGAACGGCCAGCGCATCGGCTACTTCGCGCGCAGCAGGTAGTCGAAGGCCAGCGTGGACATCGCGCGCACCCCGAGAGGCAGCGCGGCCTCGTCGATGTCGTAGTCCTCCGTGTGCATCTTCGCGACGATGCCGCGGGCCTCGTTGCGAATCCCGAACTTGAAGTAGAGGCCCGGCACGCGCTCGGCGAGGGCGGCGAAGTCCTCGGCGCCCATCTGCGGCTCGACCTCCCGCACTCGAGCCTTGCCGTAGACGCGCTCGAGGCTGGGGACCGAGGCGCGGGTCAGGGCGGCCTCGTTCATCGTGGGCGAGTTGCCGTCGCCGTCGAAGCTGGCGCTGGCGGTCAGGCCGTGGGCGCGGGCGACGTTCTCGACCGTGCGCACGATGCGCTCCTTCATCTCGCGCCGCACCGAGGCGTCGAGCGTCCGCATCGTCCCCTCCATCACGACCTTGTCCGCGATGATGTTGAAGCGGTTGCCGCCCTGGATCGAGCCGATCGTGAGCACCTTGGGGCTGCGCGCGTCGAGCTGGCGCGCCGGGATCGTCTGCAGCGCCGCCACGATCTCGGCGGCGACCGGGATCGGGTCGAGGCCCGTCTCCGGATACGCGCCATGGGCCTTCTTTCCGATCACCTCGATCGTGAAGCGGTCCGACGACGCGAAGATCGGCCCCACGCGCCAGCCGGCCTCGCCCGCGTCGAGAAAGGGATCGGTGTGGAGCCCGTAGACGGCCTGCACCTTCGGCGCGTCGAGCACCCCTTCCTTGATCATCAGCGCGGCGCCGCCCTCCTCGCCGTCGGGCGGACCCTCTTCGGCCGGCTGGAACACGAACACGACCGTGCCCGGCAGCCTCGCCCTCAGCTTGGACAGGACCTCGGCTGCACCCAGCAGGATCGTGGTGTGCGCGTCGTGTCCGCAGGCGTGCTTCACTCCGGGCATCAGGCTCTTGTAGGGGACGTCGTTCGCCTCCTGGATCGGCAGCGCGTCGAGGTCGGCCCTCATCGCCACCACGCCGCGCCCCGGCAGGCCGCCCTTGAGCACGCCCACGACGCCGGTCTTCGCGACCGGATAACGGACTTCGATGCCGTCCAGGGCGCCGAGCCGCTCCGCGACCAGCTTGCCGGTGCGGAACTCGCGGTTGCCGAGCTCGGGGTTCCGGTGGATGTCGCGGCGCGTCTCGACGAGCGCTGGCGTCATCGCGTCGGCGAGCGTCTTGATCTCGGCGTCGGGCGCGATCGCGGCGGCCGCGGCGAGGAAAAGCGAAGAGAACATCCGGGGATCCTACTGCACCGCTGCATGACGGCCAACACAACCACGGAGAACGCAGAGAGGCCCGGAGAGAACACGGAGAGGAGATTAGGAATCCCTTTCCTGGAATCCTCTATGTCCTCTCCGTTTCTCCCCTGTGCTCTCTGTGGTGGTCCTGGCCGTGGTTGCAGCGTTGGTTGTCAGCAGCGCGATCTCCTCCGGATCCAAGCGCCGCCACTGCCCCGACCCGAGGTCGCCGAGCCGGAAGCCCCCGATCGCGACCCGCGTCAGCTCCAGCACCTCGTGGCCCACGGCCGCGCACATTCGGCGCACCTGGCGATTGCGCCCCTCGGTGAGGACGATCTCGAGCCACGCCGTCGCATCCTTCCGCGCGCCCAGCGTCTTCACCCGCGCGGGCCGCGTCGGGCCGTCCCGGAGCGGCACTCCCTCCCGCAACGCGCGCAACGCCTGGGCATCGGGCAGGCCGCGCACGCGCACGTGATAGGTCTTCGGCACGTGGGCGCCGGGCGTGGTGAGCTGCTCGCCGAGGCGATGGTCGTTGGTCAACACGATCAGGCCGGCGCTGTCGCGATCCAGGCGCCCGACTGGAAACACCCAGCCGGCGTGCGCGCCGATGAGGTCGTAGACCGTGGGCCGGCCCGCGGGATCCCTGCTCGTCGTCAGGTAGCCCGCTGGTTTGTGAAGCGCCAGCACCACGCGTTCAGAGAGGTCCGCGACGCGCCGGCCGTCCACGCTGACCGCGTCCCGACTCGGGTCGAGCCGGGCGTCGGCGCGGGTGACGACGCGGCCGTTGATCGCGACGCGGCCCGCGGCGATGCGATGCACGGCCTCGCTCCGGGAGCAGACGCCGAACTTGGACAGGGCGCGCGCCAGCGACAGCGGGCCGCGCGGCTCCCCGCACGTCACGCCGGCGGCGACGCGTTCCCGAGCGCGAAGGTCATCTGACCTTCGCAGACCACGCGGCCGTCGACCCGGGCCACGCCGCGCAGGCTGCCCATCTTGCTGCGCAGGCGCAGCACCGTGCCTTCGAGCAGCACCTGGTCGCCGGCCCGCACCGGATGTCGGTAGCGCACACGGTCGATGCCCATGAAGTAGATGAGACGCGAGCGGTTCTCGGGCTTGGAGAGGATCAGCACGGCGCCGGCCTGGGCCATGGCCTCGGTGAGGATCGAGGCAGGAAGCACTGGGACTCCGCCCGGCCCCGCGATGAAGTAGCGCTCGTTCGAGGAGACGTTCTTGACGCCGACGATGCGCCGGTCCGCCTCCAGCTCCACGACGCGGTCCACGAGCAGGAACGGATGCCGGTGCGGCAGGATGCGCTTGATGTCCTCGATCTCGAGCGGCAGCTTCAGCGGCGCGTCGCTCATGGGCGGTCATCTTACTTCTGTTAGGATGTGGGGTCTTGCGCAAGTCGGGATCCTCCAAGGGAGCGCCTCTCGCTCCTCCTCTGACCGGCGATGCCCTGGCGCAGCTCCTGCCGCTCGTGCGCGAGGTGTCGAGCGTGCTGGATCCCGAGGCGCTGATGCCGACGATCGCGCGCCAGCTCAGGCGCATCGTCGACTACCGCTTCCTCGACATCTTCCTGCCGCAGGCCGACGACACCCTGGTGCCCGCGTTCGTGGAGGGCATCGCTCCCGAGTCCGTCAAGGCGCTGCGCTTGCGACCCGGCGAGGGCATCGTGGGCGCCGCCGCGCTCCTCAAGGAGCCGATCTTCGTCCCCGACGTGCGCAAGGACCCGCGCTACATCCCGGTGATCCCCGACGTGGGAGCCGAGCTCGCGATCCCCCTGCTGCATCGCGACCGGTTGGTGGGCGTCCTCAACGTGGAGGGGACGGATGGCGCGGCTTTCACGCCCGACGCGATCGCGGCGCTGCGCGTGCTGGCGGGCCACCTCGCCATTGCGATCGAGAACGCCACCCTCTACCGCGAGACGCGCTGGTACGCGGGCCTGCTCGCCACGCTCTACGAGATCGGCAAGGAGACCTCCTCGATCCTCGACCTCGACGCGCTGCTCACGCGCATCGCGGAGGTCGTGAAGCGCGTGATCGACTACGAGATGTTCGCGATCTTCCTGCTCGACGAGGAGCGCAAGGAGCTCGTCGCGCGCAAGACCGTGCGCTACGCGTCGTTCCCCGAGAAGCGGCCGATCAAGGTGGGCGAGGGGCTGTGCGGCACCGCCGCGCTGTTCAAGGAGCCGATCCTGGTGGGCGACGTGCGCAAGGATCCGCGCTACCTGAACCTGATCCCGGAGACGCGCTCGGAGCTGGTCGTGCCCCTCGTCTACAAGGACCGCTGCGTCGGCGTCTTCGACCTCGAGAGCACGGTGCTCGATCGCTTCAACGAGGAGCACGTCAAGATCCTCACGCCGCTCGCGGCCCAGGTGGCCGTGGCGATCGAGAACGCGCAGCTGTACGACGAGATCCGCCGGCGTGAGATGCGCATGAAGCGGGAGCTCGAGATCGCGCAGCAGATCCAGCACGGCCTGTTCCCGGAGGAGGCCCCGCACGGCCCGGGCTGGGCGGCCTCGGCCCACTTCTGCCCCGCCCGCGAGCTGGGCGGCGACCTCTATGACTTCTACGACATCGGCGAGAACGTCATCGGCGTCGCGGTGGGGGACGTGGCGGGCAAGGGCGTCCCCGCCGCGCTCTACGGCGCCTTCGCCTCGGGCACGGTGCGCGCGCGCGCCTTCGAGCGGCGCAGGCCCGCCGACCTCCTCTACCGCGTCAACCGCACGCTGCGCCGGCGCGGGGTCGAGGGGATCTACTGCACCCTCGGCTATGCGCTCTTCGACTTCCAGGCGAAGAGCGTGCGCGTGGCCAACTCCGGGCTCCCTTACCCCCTGCACTACCGTGCGTCGACACGGCTCTGCGAGCCGATCACCCTCGGTGGCTTGCCGCTGGGGACCTTCGACGCCTCGAGCTACGACGAGGTGCAGCTTCAGCTCGATCCGGGGGACGTGTTCCTCTTCTATTCCGACGGCGTGAGCGAGGCTTGGAACGGCTCCGAGGCCTTCGGGGTGGAGCGGATGCGGCAGCTCGTAGTCGACAAAGCCGCCGCCCCGGATCTGGGCGGGCGCATCGTGGCGGCCCACGCGCAGTTCATGGCCGACGCCGAGCCGAGCGACGACTTCACGCTGGTCGTGATGCGGGTGCTGTGATCCTGGCGCTGCTGGCCCTGGCGGTCGCACCCGCGGCGCCCGGGGCGTACCTCGGCGAGCTGCGCTGGCCCGAGGCCGAAGCCCGGCTCAGGCAGGCGCCGCTGGTCGTGGTGCCGTTCGGTCCGGAGGCGAAGGAGCACGGCCCGCACCTGCCTTTGAACGCCGACGCCAAGGTGGCGGAGTACCTGTGCGCGCGCGCCGTCGAGTCGCTGCCGGTGGTGGTGGCGCCGTCGATCCACCACGGCTGGCTGCCGGCCTTCCGGAGCTTTCCGGGCACCGAAGTGGCCGACCCCACTATCTTCATCAAGTACGTGGACGCCGTGGCCCGCTCGCTGGTCCGCTGGGGTGCGCGCCGGATCGTCTTCCTGAACACCAGCATCTCGAAGGCGGGCGGGCTACCGCTGTCGATCGTGGCCCGGGACCTGCGCGCGGACGCCGGGGTTCCGACGCTGGTCGTCTCCTGGGACGACCTCGAAAGCGACGCCTATCGGGCCCTCGAGACGCAGAAGCGCGGTGGCCACGCCGACGAGGTCGAGACATCGATCCACCTGTTCCTGCAGCCCGACCTCGTCCAGATGGACGAGGCGGTGACTGACTACGGCCGGCAGCCGGCGAAGAACTATCCCGGCTACGAGCCGGGCCTCTATTCGCGCGACGCGAAGGATCCGGCCTACTCCGAGTCTGGGCTCACCGGCGATCCGAAGCGCGCCAGCGCCGAGAAGGGGCGGAAGGCTCTGGAGCTGCTGACGGAGCAGTGGCTCAAGGCGCTGCGCGGGTTCTCGGAGGCGCCGCTACCGACGCCATAACGCCGCACCCCCGGCCAGGACAGCCACAGAGGACGCAGAGGGAAGACGGAGAGGGCACAGAGGGGATTAGGGACGGAATCCCATCCCTGAATTCTCTGTGTCCTCTGTGGTCGTGTTGGCCGTGGTTGCGTGGTTGCGGCTACGGATACAGGATGATCTTCGCCGCCTCGCCCGCGCGCAGCAGCTCCATCCCCTTCTCGATCTCGGCCAGGGGCAGGGTGTGCGTGATGAGCGGGGTCAGGTCCACCTTCTTCGAGCGCAACAGCGCCTGGCCCTGATACCAGGTCTGCCACATACGCCGGCCGTTGATGCCGAGCACCGTCGCGCCCTTGAAGATGATGTCCTCGGCCAGGTCGAGCGTGACCGGCTGGGACGGAATGCCCAGGAGCGAGATGCGCCCGCCCGCCCGCAACATCTTGAACGCCTGGCGGACGCCGTCGGGGTGGCCGCTCATCTCGAGCACCACGTCGGCGCCGTTGCCGCCGGTCTCGGCCTTGATGACGGCGACGGCGTCCTCCCCGGTCGTATCGATCACCCGGTCGGCGCCCATCCGCGTGGCGAGGGCCAGCCGGTACGGCCGGATGTCCGTGGCGAAGACCTGGCGCGCGCCCGCGGCCTTGGCAACCGCGACCGCGCAGCAACCGATCGGCCCCGAGCCGACGATCGCGACGCTGAGACCCGCGACCTCCCCGGACAGGGTGGTATGCACGGCGTTGCCGTACGGGTCCTGGATCGCCGCGACCTCCCGGGGCAGGTCCGGGTCCATCGGGTAGACGTTCGTCTCGGGGATCGCCACGTACTCCGCGAAGCAGCCCGGGCGATCCACGCCCACGATCTGCACGTTCTCGCAGATGTGGGCGTTGCCGGTCCTGCACTGGTAGCAGGTGCCGTCGGCGATGTGGCCCTCCACCGAGACGTAGGCGCCCACCTCGGTCTGGGTCACGGCCGCACCGGCCTCGACTACCTCGCCGCAGAACTCGTGGCCGAAGACCAGTGGCGGACGGATGCGTCCCTGCGCCCACTTGTCCCAGGAGACGATGTGGAGGTCCGTGCCGCAGATGCTGGCGGCCTTGACCTTGACGAGGACGTCGCGCGGCCCGAGGCCCGGCACGGGCACGCGGGTGACTTCGAGGCCGGGCGCCGGGAGAGGCTTCAGGACCGCCGTCATCTCGCCGGTCATCGGGGGAGCGTAAGTAGAAGGCCGGCCGCCGTGGCGTGTCAACCGCCATGACACGCTGGCCACGGCTGGCTCCGACGGCGCCCGGGCTCTATACTTCAGCGCCCTGTCCCCAATGTTGCTCCTGGTCCCCCTGGCTGGCTTGCTGGCGACCCTACCCTTCGCCGAAAGCGCGCAAGGCCTCCGCTTCTCGGCCTCGAGCTCGCTCGTGGTGCTCTCGGCGACGGCGGTCGACAAGAACGGTCGCCCTGTGCGGGACTTGAAGCGCGAGGAGTGGCGCGTCTTCGAGGAGGGACGGCAGCAGAAGGTCGAGCACTACGCGCTGGCGCGAGAGTCGAAGGCGCGCATCCTGCTGCTCGTGGACGCCTCGGGGAGCATGAACACGGAGCTGAAGGCGGCCAGCTCGAAGATGGCCGCCCTCCAGATCCTGTCGGCCCTGGACAAGGAGGACGAGACCGCCCTGGCCGGGTTCGACCACAAGTACTGGGGCATCGTCCAGTTCACGCGCGACCGGCAGAAGCTGCTCGACGCCTTCGAGGAGCTGCAGCCGTTCGGCTCGACCGCGCTGCACGACGCGCTCGACAAGGCCGCCCACGACATCGCGAGCCACGGCGAGGGCCGCCGCGCCGTCGTGGTCATCACCGACGGGGTCGACACCGCCAGCCAGAAGAACCCCGACGATGTGATCGCGCGCTCGCGCGCCCTGGACGTGCCGATCTACGCGGTCTCGGTCGTCTCGCCGCTCGACGACCCGCGGTCGGAATACTTCACCGGCAAGGAGCGGCCGAGCGGCGAGGCCAAGGGCCTGCCCGTGCTGCGCCGGTACGCTGAGCTGTCGGGCGGCGCGGCGTTCACGGTGAGCGACTTTCCGGCGCTCAGGGAGGCCGCCGCCCAGATCGTGGACGAGTTGAAGCACCAGTACCGGATCGGGTACGAGCCCCTCTCGGGCCCGCCCCGGTTCCGCCGTATCGAGGTGAGGACCACGCGCAAGGGCGTCTCGGTCCGCACCCGGAGCGGCTACATGCCCCCGTCGTCGTAACATTAGAGTAGGGAGGTCCTAGTGAGGAGAGCGATCATCCTGCCGTGCCTGCTGGCCAGCTTTGCGGCGACAGGCTGCGCCACCAAGAAGTACGTGTCCCGTGAGGTCGGAGAGGTCAACCAGAAGGTGGATGCCCTCTCCACCGAGGTCGAGAAGACCCAGGAGCGCGTGCAGCGCAGCGAGGTCCGCCTCGACGAGGTCGACAAGTCGGCGCAGTCCGGCATCAGCGAGGCCAAGGGCTCCGCCGCCCAGGCCATGACGAAGGCCACCGAGGCCGAGCGTGCCGCCAAGGGCAAGATCATCTACACCGTGACCTTGTCCAACGACAAGGTCACCTTTCCCGTGAACCGTTCCGAGGTGAGCGACGACGCCAAGCTGCTGGTCGACGAGGCGATCGCGCAGCTCAAGGCCGAGAACAAGGGCGTCTACTTCGAGATCGAAGGCCACACCGACGCGTCCGGGCCCGAGGAGTACAACCAGAAGCTGGGCGAGGACCGCGCCATGGCCGTGCGCAACTACCTCCACGACCAGCACGGCATCGCCCTGAACCGCATGCAGGTCATCAGCTACGGCGAGGCGAAGCCGGTGGTCGACAACAAGACGAAGGACAGCCGGGCCCAGAACCGGCGGGTCGTGATCAAGGTCCTCGAGTAGGCCATTTCCGCCTCCGGGGGGCCGGAATACCCGGCCCCCCGTCTCCGTATCCCTCGTGGGGCGCAGCACGGAGAATCCGCGAAGCGAGCCCGATGCCGTCGAGCGGGACCTCGTCGAGAAGGCCCGCGGCGGGAACCTCTTCGCCTTCGAGGAGATCGTGCGGCGCCACGAGCGGCGGGTCTATGCCGTGGCGTTCCGGATCCTGAGACGCCACGACGCGGCCGACGACGTCGCCCAGGAGGCCTTCGTGCGTGCGTGGCGGAACCTCGCGGATTTCGACCTGGAGCGGCCGTTCGCGCCCTGGATCTGCCGCATCGCCGCGAACCTGGCGGTCAACGAGGTGCGCTCGCCACGGGCCCGCGAGGAGGGCCTGCCTGAGGGCCACGCCGAGTCGCCCTCTGTCGGTGAGAGCCCTCTCGAGGGCGTCCTCGACGCCGAGGCCCGAAGCGTGCTCGACGCGGCGGTCGCCGCGCTGCCCCTGGAACAGCGCGCGGTGTTCACGCTGCGCGTGTACGAGGAGCAATCCTATAAGGAGATCGCCGAAGCCCTGGGGATCTCGGCCGGCACGGTGATGAGCCGCCTCTCTCGCGCGCGGGAGAAGCTCCGCGTGGCGCTCCTGCCGTATCTCGGGCCCACGGCCGCTCGGGCGGGCGGCGGCTCTGGAGGCGCATCGTGAACGGCCACGTGGTCGAACAGCTCTCCGCCTTCCTGGACGGCGAGCTTCCGGAGCCTGAGCGCACGGCCGTGGCGCAACACCTGGACGCTTGCGCGCAGTGCACCGCCCATCTGGACGAGCTGGCCGCGGTGGATCGGCTCGCGGCGAGCGTGACCGTCGACGCGCCCGAAGGCTATTTCGACGGCTTCGCGTCACGGGTCCGTGACCGGGTCCGCAAGCCGAGACGACGTTCGTTTGCGGCCCCGATGTGGGCTCTGACTGCGGCGGCGACGCTGCTCCTCGCCGCCACGGTGCCGATGCTGCTGCGTCGGCAGATCGCCCAGGTCGCTCCGCGCGACGAACCAGCGGCGGTGGAGAATCGTGCGCCAGCACAGACGCTGTCGCCCGCGCCGTCAGCGCTTCCGCAAGAGGCTCAGGACCGACTGGGAGAGCTCGGCTACGTCGAGGGCAAGCTCGAGAGCAAGCGCGACGACAAGCCGGTGGATCGCACGGCCGAGAAGGCACCGGCGCGAACGCCGGCGTCGCGACCCGAACCCAAGGACGAGGCCTTGAACGCGCCACCGCCGGCGACGGCCGCTGTGCCAGCAGCGCCGCCCCCTGCTGTTCCAGCGCCCACGCCGCAGGCGAAGTCGAGGTCCCAGTTCGAAAGCGACGACCGCGCTCGGACGGCGGGGGTCGAGGAGCGAGAGCAGCGGCTCGAGACGCGCAATTTTCAACAGCCCGAATCCGCGGCAGGCTTCGCGAGCGCACCCGAGTCGGCCGCGCTCGAGACGCGTGAGGTCCCCAAGGCAGCCCTGCAGAAGACGATGCCCTCCGCGGCGTTCCGGGCGCTGCTCGAGCGCCGCGCGGCCACGATCGCGGAAGCTCGCGGACTGCGGGAGGCGTGGCGGGCCTTCGTCGAGGGCGCTCCCGAGGGCGAGGCCGACGAGGCGCGCGTGCGCGTGATCGAGAGCGGTCGAGAGGCTTTCCGGCTCTCGGCGGAGCGCGTCGACCTCGACCAGCTCCGCCGCGACGCCTCCGCGTACTTGAAGCGCGCGGACGCGCACCAGGCGGATCGCGTTCGGGCGCTCCTGCGCGGTCTGCCGCGCTGACCGACGCGCCGGCTCGCGGCACGCTATACTCCCGCGAAGCACCGACCATGACACTGTCTCCGGCGACCCGACTCGGGCCGTACGAGATCCTTGCCCCCATCGGTGCCGGGGGAATGGGCGAGGTGTATCGAGCCAAGGACACGCGGCTGGAGCGCACCGTTGCCATCAAGGTCCTCCCCGCGCACCTCGTGAACAACCCCGACCTGCGCCGTCGTTTCGAGCGCGAGGCGAAGACGATCTCGAGCCTCAGCCACCCGAACATCTGCACGCTCCACGACCTCGGCCAGGTGGACGGCATCGACTACCTCGTCATGGAGCACCTGGAGGGGGAGACGCTGGAGGAGCGCCTCCGGAGGGGGCCACTGCCCCTCGGCGCGGCGCTGCGCCACGGCGTCGAGATCGCCGACGCGCTGGACAGGGCGCACCGCCACGGTGTCGTCCATCGAGATCTCAAGCCGGGCAACGTCATGCTGACCAAGTCGGGAGCGAAGCTGCTCGACTTCGGCCTGGCGAAGCTGGCCGCCCACGAATCGCTCGATGGCGTCTCGGCGCTCGCGACCGCCGAGAGGCCCCTGACCGAGGCCGGGACGCTCCTGGGTACCTTCCAGTACATGGCGCCCGAGCAGCTCGAGGGCAAGGACGCGGACGCCCGCGCCGACGTGTTCGCCTTCGGCACCGTGCTCTACGAGATGCTCACGGGGCACAAGGCATTCGAAGGCAAGAGCAAGGCCAGCCTGATCTCCGCGATCATGGGATCGGAGCCGTCCCCGCTCGCCGCCCTCGCGCCGATGGCGCCGCCGGCGCTGGAGCGCGTCGTGCGCACGTGCCTCGCGAAGGAGCCCGACGAGCGCTGGCAGAGCGCCCACGACGTGGCCGCCGAGCTGCGCTGGATCGCCGAGGCGGGCTCGCAGGCGGGCGCGCCGGCGCCGATCGTCTCGCGCCGGAAGAACCGCGAGCGGATCGCCTGGGGGATCGCCGCGATCGCAGTGGCGGTGGCGGGGTGGCTCGCATTCACCCGTGCTCGACCGGCGCCGCCCCCGCGGGCGCTGCGCGCGAACGTTCTCCTCCCCGAGAATGTCCGCCTGAACAACGCCGTGATCTCGCCGGACGGCGGCCGGCTCGTATTCAGCGGCATCGACCCGAGCGGCAAGGTCCAGCTCTGGGTGCGGCCGCTCGATTCGTTTTCCGCCTCGCCCCTGGCGGGGACCGACGGGGCCGTGCTGCCCTTCTGGTCCCCGGACGGAGGCAGCGTCGGCTTCTTCGCGGACAAGAAGCTGAAGCGTGTCTCGGTTTCTGGCGGCGCCCCGATCATCCTCTCCGACGTGGACGGCGTCGGCGGCGCCTGGGCTCCGAGCGGCGAGATCCTCTTCGCTGCGTCCACCGGCCCCGTGATGAGGCTCCCGGCAGGAGGCGGGAAAGCCGAGGCGGTCACGAGCCTCGATTCCTCGCGCCACGAGACCGCGCACCGCTATCCCTTCTTCCTCCCCGACGGCCGCCATTTTCTCTACCTCGCACTGAACGTGACCGGCAACTCGCGGGACCCGGCCAACCGGATCTGGGTCGGCTCACTCGACGGCGCGCAGGCGAAGCCACTGATCCCGGCGAATTTCAACGCGCAGTACGCCGACGGCTACCTCCTCGTCGTCCGCGGCGGCGATGCCGGCGGAAGCCTGCTCGCGCAGCCGTTCGACGCGCAGAAGCTAGAGATGACCGGAGATGCGGTTACCGTCGCCGACCAGGTCGGCCTCTACGGCGACTACCTGGGTGTGGGCGCCTACTCGGTCTCGCAGAACGGAACCCTGGCCTTCGATGCGTTCCGCATCGTGACGCAGCTCGAATGGTTCGACCGCGCCGGCAAGAAAACGGGCGCCTTCGGTGACACGGGGCCACGCTTCGCGCCGCGGATATCTCCGGACGGCACGCAGATCGCGTTCGACGAGTACGACACCGGGACACAGACGACGCAGGTCTGGGTCGGCGATGTCGCCCGGGGAGTGCGGACGCGTCTGACCTCCGGCCCAGGCAGCAATTCCGGCGCCGTCTGGTCCCCGGACGGCTCCCGGATCGCATTCCAATCCGATCGCAAGCATCAGGCGGACGTCTACGTGCGCGCCTCGGGCGGCACGGGCGCCGAGGAAGCGATCACCGACGAGGCCAGTCAGAAGATTCCGGTCGACTGGTCCCGTGATGGCCGCTACCTGACGCTCTTCGATCGGCA
>DATFEN010000085.1:0-6148 GCA_035251085.1 Vicinamibacteria bacterium
TGGCGGCGTCCGCCGGGGAGACGGGAGCCTTGGCCTCGGCGGCCGGCGCGGGGAGCGGCGCCGTGCGGGCGAGCCGCAGCATGGTGGAAGCGCGGCCGAGGACCAGCTCGATGTCGGTGCGCAACGAGGCGTCGTCCCCGACCGCCTCGAGCAGGGCGTGGTAGCGCTCCATCTTCTCCTCGAGGGCGCGCACGATCTCCTCGCGGGGCGCGGTGCGCGAGACGCGCAGCCACGCCTCGCGGTCGAGGCGCGCGGAGCGCTGCAGCTCCTCCTGGACCTCGAGGCGCAGGGCATCGCGGGCCGAGGGATCCGGACGCGTGCGCAAGGCCGAGAGCAGGAACGTGCTCGTCTCCATCTGCACCACCGGCTGGTCGGCATGGCTCAAGGCGTCCGCCACCTCGAGGACGCCGGACGCGACGAGGCCGTAGGCGGCCTTGAGGCGGGCCGGGCTCAGCCCCCCCTTGCCCCAGCCGAGCCGGCGCAAGGTCACTCGCCGCTGGGCCTGCTCCAGGATCTCGAGCTCCTCGGCGGAGCACTTGCGAACGCCGAACGGGAACGGCGGGACCGCCGACAGCTTCACCCACTGGTCGAGGTTGCCGAGCCCGGCGAGCACCAGCTCTTCCCCGCCCTTCATGGCCTTGATGCCCATGTAGAGCATGCGGTGGAGCGACAGGCTCACCATGTAGTCGAGCGGGATGGGGCAGGCTCGCTCCACGAACGAGGCGGCTCCCTCGGTGAGGCTGAACAGCGAGACCACGATCTGCTTCACCTGTCGCGAGACCGCGCTTCCGACCTCCTTCTTGTCCATCACGCCGGCCTGGACAAGGGCCTCGCCGAAGCGGCGCCGCTGGTCGCTGGCCACGAGCGCGGAGGCCCGGGAGAACTCCTCGTCCGTGATGCGTCCCAGGGCCAGGAGCGCCTCGCCCAGGCGGTCCTTCTTCATGTTGCTGGCGGCGAAGACGATGCGGCCGTGGTCGAAGTAGACGGTCTTCACCACCTTGCCCGAGCGCACCTCGAGGTCGCCACTCTTGCGCTCGGCGGAGAGCCTCCGGAGCACCTCGGCGATCGGGATCTTCGAGAGGTCGACGAGCATGGAGGGAACCGAAGCCTAACGCAGCTCGGGCCAGAGCCCAAGCATCTCTCGCAGGATCTTGAGGATCACCCCGGGGCTGGCCAGCGTGCTCTGGCCCCGGCTGCGCGGGAAGTAGTCCACCCCGATCTGGATCACGCGGGCGCCTGCGCGACGGGCCCGGATCAGCAGCTCGGCGTCGATGAAGCTGCCCTCGCTCTTGAGCGGAAAGCGATCGAGCAGCGTGCGGCGGAACAGCTTGAAGGCGAAGTTGACGTCCTTGACGCGCAGCCCGAACAGCAGGCGCACCAGCTGCGTATAGAAGAAGGTGTAAGTCGAACGGAGCGGGCCCTCGAGGGTGCGGTCGAAGCGGTAGGCCGACAGCAGGTCCGCCTGCTGGTACTCCAGGAGCCGCACCGCGCGGGGCAGCTCCTGTAGGTCGAAGGGCAGATCGGCGTCGGTGTAGAGCACGAGGTCCTTGCTCGCCGCTTGGAAGCCCCGCCGGAGGGTCGCGCCGAGCTTGAGGTTCCGCGCGTTGGTCAGCACCCGGATCCTGGGATCGGCACGCGCCAGCTCGGCGGCGATCGTCGCCGTCGCGTCGGTGGAGGCATCGTCGACGATGATGACCTCGTGGTCGGCGGCGAAGCCTTCGAGGATGTCCTGGGCGGCGCCGACCGCCCGGCGGATGTACGCTTCCTCGTTCCACATCGGGAACACCACCGAGATCGACGGCGCCATCGATGCGGAAGCGTAACCCATGCGAGGCAGAGATGAGCGACGTGGCCGCGGACGTCATCGAGGAGGCGCGCTTTCGAATCGTGGAGGGCTTTCCGGAGCAGATCCGGGCAGCGCTCGCCAGCATGACCGACGAGGAGATCTGGCTCCGGCCGAGCACCAAGGGCAACTCGGTGGGCCACCTCGTCATCCACCTGATCGGATCCACCCGCCTCTTCCTGGGGCGCGCGGTCGGCGGATCGGACTTCGTGCGCGATCGGCCCGGCGAGTTCTCCTTCGCGGGAGCGCTGCCGCGCGCCGAACTGCTCCGTCGCCTCGACGAAGCCCTCGGCGAGGCGCGGGCCGTCTTTGCGGCCCTCACGCCGCAACGGCTTGCTGAGACGACCGACCGCGCGCCGGGCGGTCCCTTCACGGTGCTCGCGCTCATCCTGCGCGTGAGCCATCACTGGGCCGTTCACACGGGCCAGATCGTCTACGCGGCAAAGCGCCTCCGCGAGGATGCCATCGACGAGCTGTGGATGAAGACGATGAAGGGCCGCTGAAACTCCCTCACCGCACCCCCACGACCGCACACGCCTGCGCCACGTGCTCGTCCACCTTGCGCTGGCTCTCGTACGCCGAGCGGATCTTGCGGTCGCGGCCCACGACGTAGGTCACTCGACGCGCGAGCCCGATGAGCGGCCAGCGCACCCGGTAGGCGCGCAGGATGTCGCCCGAATCATCGCCGACCACCGCGAATGGCAGGTCCAGCGATGCGCGGAAGCGGTCCGCGGTCTCCTGCGAGTCTGCCGAGACGCCGATCACCTCGGCGCCGGCGTCGCGGAGCGTCAAGTACTCTCGGCGGAACCCGCCGGCCTCGCGCGTTCAGCCTGGTGTGAAGGCCTTCGGAAAGAAGAACACCACGGCCTGGCGCTGCTTCAGGAGCTTGAACAGGGTGGTGTCGCCGACCGCGAAGTCGGGCGCCTCGTCGCCGACCGCGAGCATCGCGCACCACTATAATGCCGTCACACCTTCGGAGGTCGACCGCCAATGCTCCGGTCCGTCATCGTCGGGAGCGGGACCGAGATCCCGCCCAACTGCGTCACCAACGAGATGCTGGCCCGCATCATGGACACGAGCGACGCCTGGATCCGCGAGCGCAGCGGCGTCGAGACGCGCTACTTCGTGGATCCCGGCACCGGAACCTCGGACCTGGGCGTCGCAGCGGCGCGCAAGGCGCTGGAGATGGCCGGGGTCGCGCACGAGGAGATCGACCTGGTCGTGTTCGCGACCATGACGCCGGACCACTACTTCCCCGGCGCGGGCGGCCTGCTCCAGACCAAGCTCGGACTGCCTGCGGTGCCGTGTCTGGACATCAGGCAGCAATGCGTCGGCTTCCTCTACGGCATGCAGGTCGCCGACGCGCACATCCGAGCGGGGATGGCTCGAACCGTGCTGCTGGTCGGGGCCGAGATCCACACCGGCTTCATGCCTTACACGGCGGCCTGCTGGGACTACCTCTACGGCCGGACCGAGACGCCGCCGCCAAGAGCGGACTACGACTGGAATTCCCGCTTCCGCCACCTCGTGGTGCTGTTCGGGGACGCCGGGGCCGCCGTGGTCGTGAGGGCCGGCTCGAGCGACGGCCGAGGCGTGATGGACCACCTGCTGCACACGGACGGCGCCGACTACGACAAGCTCTACGTGCCCGGCACCGGCTTCAAGCACCGGCCCTACACCGACCCCGAGCAATGGCAGCGCGGCGACCACATCCCGGTGATGGATGGCCGCTACGTCTTCAAGATGGCGACCACGCGCATGGTGGAGGCCGCCGAAGAGATCCTGAAGCGCAACGGAGTGGGCGTCGCCGACTTGAAACTCGTCCTGATGCACCAGGCCAACAAGCGCATCAACGAGTACTGCCAGAAGGCCCTCGGCCTGCCCGACGAGAAGGTGGTCCACAACATCCAGCGCTACGGCAACACCACCGCCGCCACCATCCCGCTGCTGTGGGACGAGTGCGCTCGCGACGGCCGCCTGCAGCCCGGCGACCTGGTGTTGATGGTGGCCTTCGGTGCCGGAATGAACTGGGGAGCGACGCTGCTGCGCGCCTAGAACAAGGAGACGCGATGAGCAATGGCAAGGCCGTCCCGGTCAAGGACCTGATCCTGATCCCGAGCGTGATCACGCTGGCCGTGACGCTGCTGCGGCTCGTCGGCGAGCTGCAGAACTGGTCGCCGGCACTGTTCGGCAAGGCCGCGGGGGGTGGCGGCGCGCTGGTGGGCATCTCCTGGCTGATACCCGTCTTCGGCCTCTACTTCGGCTGGCGTCTGGCGCGCATCGGCCACGCCGCGCCGAGCGCAGGCAAAGTAGTAGGCTTCGCGATCCTCGCCATCGCGGCCTTGACGGCGCTGCTGATCGGCGCGAGCCGGTTGCAGCTTGGGTTCTCCCTCGTCCTGCCGCTCTTCTGCCTGGGTTCGGTGGCCGCGATCTTCTTCGTGTACCCGACCTGGCCCGCCTTCTCGCGCACTGCGCTGGCCTACGCGTTCGCCGCGCGCATACCGGTGGCGATCGTCATGCTCGTCGCCATCTTCGCCAACTGGGGCACACACTACGACGTGGCGCCGCCCGACGCCCCTCAGGTCGACGCGATGTCGCCGCTCGTCAAATGGCTCTGGATCGGCCTCCTTCCCCAGATGACGGTCTGGATCTACATGACCGTGGTCGGCGGTGCGGTGTTCGCCGGGATTGCGTCGGCGATCGCGGGGAGACAGAGGAGCTAGGCGAGGACCCGAAACCCGCTGCCGGCCGGCGCGAAGCCGGCTGCGGCGAGATGCAGTGCGAGCGGACTCGCGATCAGGGGCTGGCCGTCGGCCGTCGTCTCACCGAAGAAGCTGCGGCCGGTGCGACGCGCCCACCCGGCCAACGCCGTCGCGGCGGCCCGCGCCACGCGCGAGCGCGCCGGCTCCTCGTCGGGCAGGAACATCGAGATCTCGCCCTCGCCGCGGGACAGGTAGAGGGCCAGCGCGCCGTCGACGAGCACCACGTGCGCGCCGGCAAGGCGTCCCAGGCGCGTTCTCGCGGCTTCGGGCCAGGCCAGCGCCGCGCCATGAGCGCTCGCCGGATCGGTGGCGGCCAATACCGCAGCCTCCGGCTCGGCCGGCGCTTCGCGAAGTGACCGCAATCGCTCGAGCGCGCCCGGGTGCGCGAACTGCGAGCCGCCCTGGCCGGCGATGAAATAGCCGCGGCGGATGCGGCCGGCCTCCTCGAGCGCCGTCAGCACGGGGTAAACCGACGCGAAGCCGCCTGGCATGTTGTCGGCCGCCACCGCGTCGCGGGTGAGGACGCCGTAGCGCGACAGGAGCTGCTCGGCCCGCGCGTGGAGGCGCTGGGTCGGAGTCCGATCGGAGGGCACCACGCGCGACCATCGGCCAACGGATGCGCCCGGCGCTTCGCGCCGCGAGCGAAACGCCGAGAGCGGCAGCCGTCGCCGGCGGCCGCGCCGGGCGTGGCGCCACAGGAATGCCCGCAGCGCAGCGGGCGAGTCGTTCGCGACCTCGCCCGCCCACACCAGATCCCAGAGGGCATCGAGCGTGTCCCGCACCAGTCCGCCGCCCGCCCCCGCGTGAACGTCCGGGAAGAAGGAGGCGCCACGCCGCTCCAGGAACGCACGGATCCGGTCGTGGAGCTCGCCGTCCGGCCGCTCCGCCGACGCCTCGAACAAGAGCGGCAGGTCCTCGGCAAGGTACAGCGCCACGCGTCCGTCGCGTTCGCCCAGCGGGCTCACGCCGAGCCACACGACCTCGCCCGTGCCGCACAGCGCGTCGAGGTCGCCGGGCCGATAGCCCGGCACGCGCGCCGGCAGGACGTCGCTCTCGAGCACGGAGGCGGGAATCGCGACGCCCTGCAGCGACTCGATCGCATCGAGCAGCGCGTCCGGACCCTCCAGGGACGAGATCGCGGCGCCGCTGACGCCTTGCCAGTCGAGGAGCAGCCGCTGGAACGCCGTCGGCTCCGCAGGCTCGACCTCCTTGCGCAGCGCCGCCAGCGAGCGCCGGCGTAGCGTCTGGAGCACTCCGGCATCGCACCATTCGCGGCCGCGACCCGTCGGTCGGAACTCGCCTTCGAGCACGCGCCCGTCTCGCGCGAGGCGCTCGAGCGCCGCGAGCGCGACGCTGTCGCCCAGCCCGAAGCGGCGCGCCGCCTCGGACACGGTGAACGGAGCGTGGGTCCGGGCATAGCGCGCGATCACGGCCGCGATCGCGTCCTCCACCGGCTCGAGGAACGCCTGCGGCACGTCGGGCGGCGGCGCGATGCCGAGCGCGTCCCGGAGCTTGCCCAGGTCCTCGACGGCCACGACGCGCG
>DATFEN010000173.1:0-5815 GCA_035251085.1 Vicinamibacteria bacterium
CGGGTCGTCGTGGGAGGTGTAGATCGGATGGAACTCGGCGAAGCCGCGGTCGAAGCCGCGGTCCGGCCCGAGCATCGGGCTGGCCACGAAGGCGGCCGTGTGGATGCCGCGGCTGGCGGCGGCTTCCGCCACCACCAGAGGCGCCCGCGACAGGTGGCCGGTCCAGGGATCGACGTTACCGTGCTCGTCGGGGGCGAGCGACGTGAAGAGCGAGGAGACCGCCGGAAACGTGTATACGGCCGGGGTGAAGGCGTTTTCGAAGAGGATGCCCTCCGTGGCGAGGCGGTCGAACTCGGGCGTCGCCTGCTTCGGCCCGCCCAGGGCGCCGAAGTAACGGGCCGCCGCGGCGTCGAGGATCACCAGGACGGCGTTCGCGCCGCGCAGCGCCGAGCGCGCCGGGTCGGCCAGGGCGGTCTCGGCCTCCGAATGGGTCGCGGGAGGAAGCGGAGGCGCGTCTCCCAGCACGCGCGGACTGGACCAGGCCACGCGGACCGCGTTCGACGCGGCTTCGACGTGCAGGGAGAGGCGGGCCGGCGTGCCGGCCCCGGACCCAAGCGGCACCGTCGCCTCCGTTTCCGAGGGCGCGCCGCGCCACAGCTCCTGCTCGGCACCTGCGGCCGTCTCCAGGGTCACGCGGAGCGCGGCCCCCTCGCCATGAATGAGCCGGGGCGTGAAGCGCAGCTCGGCGCGCGCCGGCAGCCGCAGCGCGAAGCGTAGCCGTCCCGGCGCGAGAACGATCTCGGCAGCGTCGTCCACGCGCGCGCTGAGCGGCGCTCCCGAGGCCGCGGCGACGTCGGGAGCGATGGCGGGCTCGCCCGGCGCGCCCAACCAGAGGCCGAACAGGCGTGCGGTCAGCCGCCCACGATAGACCGGGATGTGTCGCGCCGCGCCGCCGAAGCGCAGGTGGAGGCGGTTCGTTCCATCCAGCGCCGGCGTCGACGCCGGAAGGTCGAAGACGTACGGCCGCCGCTCGCGCGCGAGCTCGGTGCGGCCGCACTTGCGGCCGTTCCACGAAACGAGCAACGTTACTCGGCCGGCGCTCGGGTGCGGCTCCAGCTCGAGAACGAGCCGGCGCGCTCCGCCCGGGAAGGTCCGCACGCGTAGCTCGACGTTGGGTCGCAGCCACGCGAAGCGCGTTTCTGCCGGCTCGAGGGGCAGCACGAGGCCGGCCACGTTGTAACTCGACGCGAGCGGCGTGCCGAAGGCGACGTACTCCAGGCCGCCTTCGAAGTCCGCGGCGGCCGCCAGCCGCGCGAGGTCGTGTACCACGGCCGGCGGCGTGGCCGGGCGGCAGCCCGCCCCGAGCAGGAACGTGGCCACGAGCGTCCTGGACCAACGCGCTCCCCGTCTGCCGGACATCTGCGGAATCTAGCAGACGTGACCGTGTGTCGTGGATCAGGGCTTGGGCGCGATGCGCAGCTCGACCGTGGTGCCGAGCTTGAGGGGCACGGCTTCGGCGAAGGCGACCTTCACGGCCAACACCCGGGTATCGGTGGGCCGCGCCGGATCCTGCGGCTTCAGACGGCGGAGCGTGGCCGAGTCCGGGATCTCCTCGACGCGCCCCCGCCACGAGCGCCCGGAATAGGCGTCGCTCGTGATCGTGACCGGGGCGCCGGCCGCGAGGGCATCGGCGTCGGCCTCGTCGGCCTCGGCCTCGATGCGGAGGCGGCCCAGGTCGGCGAGGGTCACCACCCTTTCGCCGACCTCGATGGTCTCGCCTGCGTCCACGTGGCGCAGCAGGATCGTCCCGGCGATTGGCGCCACGATCCGCGCCTTCCTGAGCTGGGCCTCGATGCGTCCGACCGTGGCACGCGCGGTCTCGAGGCGCGCCCGTGAGGTCTCCAGGTCGCGGGTCGCCTGGTCGAAGTCGTGGGTCGAGACGATCTGGTCCGTGACGAGCTGCTGCTTCCGCGCGCGATTGGCTTCGGCCAGGCGCACGTCGGCTTCGGCCTCGCCGATTCGGGCTCGCGCCTCGGCGAGCGCTGCGCGCAGCTCATCGCTCTCGAACTCCGCGAGCAAGGCCCCCTTCGCGACGGTCTGCCGCTCCTCGACGAGCACGCGCTCCAGGCGTCCCGAGCGCTCGGCACCCACCACCACCTCGGCGCCCGGATACGCGACGACGCGCCCCTCGGCGGCCACGTCACGGGGCGACAAGACAGGCGGCTGGGCCGCCTTCGGCTCCAGCGTGGCTCCCGCCCGTGCCGCCTGCATCGCCGTCGCGCCGATGAGTCCCGCCCCGGCCATCACCCAAAGCATGCTGCTCTTCTTCATCTCCGTGCTCTCCGTGTCTCCGTGGCTTGTTTCCGTGCGCTACGCAGCCAACCGCCCGTCGCGTATTCCAACGACGCGATCCGCGATCTCCCGCACCTTGGGGTCGTGCGTGACGACGACCAGCCCCTTCTTCTCCTGCTTGGCCAGATTGCGGAAGAGCTGGAGCACCTGAGTCCCGACCGCGGTGTCGAGGTTGGCCGTGGGCTCGTCGGCGAGCAGCACCTGCGGCGAGCCCGCCAGCGCCCGGGCGATCGCGATGCGCTGCTTCTGGCCGCCGGACAGGTCTCGGGGCAGGAAGTGCATGCGGTCGCCCAGTCCGACACGCTCCAGCGCGCTCTTGGCCTCGGCGTGCGCCTTCCTGCCCTCCAGGCCCTTGACGTTGAGGGAGTACTCGACGTTCTCCAGTGCCGACAGAGCGGGGAACAGGTTGTACTGCTGGAACACGAAGCCGATGGAGCGACGGCGGATGTCCCGCAGCGCCTCGGGACGATCGCTGCGCGCGCGCTCGCCGGCGACGACGACCTCGCCCGAAGTCGGCGTCAGGATGCAGCCGAGGATGGACAGCAGCGTCGTCTTGCCCGAGCCCGACGGCCCCTCGAGCGCCACGACTTCGCCGCGCGCGACATCGAGGGATACTCCCTTCAAGACCTCGACCCGGCTCGCCCCCTCGTCGAACGTCTTGGTGACCTCGCGAGCCTCCAGAACCTTCATCTGCGCGCCCTCCCTCCGTGTCGCGTCTGCTGCCTCACGTCCGGAACACCAGGGCCGGATCGATCCCGGCCACGCGCTTGAAGCTCAACATCGCGGCGCCCAGGCACATCAGCAAAGTGCCGACGAAGACGGCGGCTGCGAAGCCCGGCGAGATCAGCACGTTGAGGTAGAGCTTCGCCATGGCCGGGCGCATCGCGATGGACATCACGCCGCCGATCGCATAGCCCACGACAGCCGCGATGAGCGCCTGCTCGCCGAGGATCCTGTAGATGTCCCAATTCGACCCGCCGATCGCCTTGACGGTGCCGAACTCCTTCACGTGCTCGACCGCGGAGGTGTACAGCGTCTGGGCCACGACCACGATGCCCACCAGGATCCCGAGGAACACCGTGATGCCCATGTTCATCCCGAGGCCCGTGGAGACGACCCAGTAGCTCCGCGAGCGGCGCGCCCACTCGTCCTTCGTGTAGACGTCGTTGAAGGGCAGGCGGCGCTGGATCGCGGCCTTGACCTGCTGCGCGTCAGCCCCCGGCTCGAGCCTCACGAGGATGTACTGGGCCTTGCCCGGCAGGCTCTGGTGGAGCTCCTGCGCACGCCGATAGTCCATGAAGACGATGGGGGCCGTCGTGAACGAGGCCGCGCCCAGCGTGCTGCCGACGATCCGGAACCGGCGCCCGAAGATCTCGCGGTGCTCGCCGATTCTGAACGGGCCGAAGCGCCTCTCGGCGGTGCGGTCCATGAACACGTAGTCGCCGCGCTTCAGGTCGCGGACGTCGCCGGCCTCGACCTGCCATGGGAGGTTCCAGGCCGCGAAGTCCTCGAGGCCGTAGACCAGGCAGCCCTCCTCCGCCCCGGTCGGAAGCTGGATGTTCATGAACTGCACGATGAGGTTGTCGGCCCGCGCCACGCCGGAGATCCCCCGCACGCGCAGCGCGCGCGTCTCGGGGAACGTGTGAGCGAAGTCCACGTTGGGCGTCTCCTTCGAGGTCACCCAGATGTCCGCGTTCGCGTGCTGGATCGTGACAGTCGCCTTGTCGAGCAGGCCCATGAACAGGCCGACCTGCACGAGCACCAAGGTGACCGCGAACGCCACGCCAGCCACCGTGATCACGAAACGCAGCCGGTCGTGAAGCAGGTTCTTCCTGGCCAGGGAAACCATGGGCTACCTCGCGAGCCAGCCGCGCAGGGCGTTCTCGCAGGTCTTCTCGATGAGGTCGGGCACAGCCGGGACGCAGGGGAACTGGTCCGGCCGGTAGGTCACGAGAAGCGCTGCGGCGCCGTGGAGGCTGGCCCACAGGACCTGGGCCATCGCCTCGGGGCTGTCGCCGCCGAGGTGACCGCGAGCCACGCCCTCCCGGCACGCGTCGAGGAGGAGCTCGAAGGAGCGCCAGCCCGGCATGTCCGGTCTCATCTCGTGGTCGGGGTTCTTCGCGGTCATGAACATGAAGCGGTAGTGGTTGGGAAGGTTGAGGGCGAAGCGAGCGTACGCTCGGCCCATCTGGCGAATGCGCTCGATCGAATCCTCGGTCAGCGGCCCAGCCGTCAGGGCGGCGAAGAGCCGCGCGAAGTCCTCTTGGCACAGCGCCTCGACGAGGTCTTCCTTGTCCTCGAAGTGGTTGTAGATCGTGGTCGGGGAGTACTCGATGGCCTCCGCGACTGCTCGCATCGTGACTCGCTCGTAACCGTCCCGCGCAAACAGTTCGCGGGCCGCGTCGAGGATCTGCTTTCGCACCTTCTCCCGCTCCCGCCCCCGCCTTTCGACGGTTCCCATGTCATCGACCCCCGAACGGCCCCTAACGCCGTTCTGTATATGAACGACGTTAACTCTACAACCATTGTTCCGTTTCGTCGATATTATTCTCTCAACCTATTTGGATGGAGTGAATTACTGCCAGTGGGGTCGGGGCTTGCGCATCCAGGTCGTCCGAACGGCGCAGAAAGGCGATGAGCCGGCTGCCGAATACCACGCGTTTCTCGATGCCGAGCACCGGTAACGCCACCATCAACGCCAGCAGAAGCGGTCGCGTGATCAATGACGAAGCCCGACCAGACGCTGCGACGGGGCCGAGCCCGAATTGGATGTGGGCCCGTCGTCTTGGCTACGGCCGCGCTTCCCCCGCGTAGGCGTGGTCCATGCGCTCGAAGACCGTGGCCGCGAGCAGGCCGGGGCCGTCCGCGTTCACGAGCGCCACGATCGTGAGCCGCAGCTCCGGGTCGTACCAGGCTGCCGCACCGAAGCCCGCGCCCAGGCCGGCGTGGCCGTAGAGCGGGCGCGCGCTGTCGGTCTTGCGGGCGACGCCGAGGCCATAGCCTTCGGTGGTGAAGCTCGTCATCGAGGCGAGCGTCTCTGGCCGGGACAGTTGGCCGCGGAACAGCGCGTCGGCGAAGAGAGCCGCGTCACGCGCCGCGCACATGATCCCGTGGTCGGTCCAGACGGGCCCCCAGAGGTGCGTGGGCACGCTGCCGTCCGCCGGAAAGACCGAGTGGTACTCGCTCCTGGCGCTGTCGAACGCGAAGCCGTGCGCCACGTCCGGGGCGAGGGCCGGGTCCATGTCGAACAGACACCGGTCCAGGCCGAGGGGCGCCGCGACGAGCTGCTTGAAGAAGGCGTCGACCTCCATCCCGGAGGCCTGCTCGATCACCGCGCCCAGAGCGACGTAGTCGGTGTACGAGAAGAAGTACTGGCCCGGCGCCCCCGTCTCGATCCGCGCTCCGACGAGCGCCTGGGCGAGTGTCTGGGGAGTCGGGGCAGGGGCGGGCGAGGGGGGAGACGATGAGCTGCACGCGGTGGCGACGAGCACCAGGACCGTGAAACCGATCGTGGACGGTCGTG
>DATFEN010000111.1:0-5481 GCA_035251085.1 Vicinamibacteria bacterium
GGAGCGAGGCCTCCCACGCGATCGCGCTTCTCGCCTGGGACGAAGTGAGCAGCCAGGCAGCGGAGGCGCTGCGGTTGGTGGCCGCGGGGATCGTCGGACAGCTCGTCGACTCTCTGCTCGATCCGAACGTGGAGTTCGCGGTGCGCCGTCGCATTCCCCGCGTGCTGGGCAGCCTGGCCACTCAGAGGACTGCGGATGGTCTCCTCCGGGGGCTGGAGGACCGGCGCTTCGAGGTGCGCTTCGAGTGCGCCCGGGCGCTCGTCCGCATCCGGCGTGCGAGCACCGACCTTCGCATCGCCGAGGAAAGGGTATTCGGCGCGGTCCTCCGTGAGGCTTCGGTCGATCCCGCGCTGTGGCAGGGTCGTCAGTTCCACGGCTGGGCGGAGGCTCCTGGCGAATCCTCCTTCGTCGACGAGCGGCTGCGGGCGCGCTGCAATCACAGCTTGGAGCACGTGTTCACGCTCCTCTCCCTGGTCTTGCCGAGCGAGCCGCTTCGCATCGCCTTGCGTGGATTGCACACGGAAGATGCGGCGCTCCGAGGCACGGCCCTCGAGTACCTCGAGAGCGTCCTCCCGGACCGCGTGCGTCAGGCGCTCTGGCCCTTTCTCGAGCCGGCGAGCGCCCCAGCGGCCAGGCATCGTTCCCGCGAGGAGATCCTCGACGCGCTCATGCGCTCGAGCGCCGCGATCGAGCTGAAGCTCGGGCGCGCGGATTGACGGCCGCGCCCCCGATGACCAGAATGGCCGGCGAATGGCGGTGATTCCCGGCAAGATCGCGAGCTTCCTGGAGCAGCGGGCAAACGTTGGGACCTGTGGCACACGCGACACGGATCTCGTGCCTCATGGGCACCGTGTCACGGGATGGCACGTCGGCCCCGACGGCGAAACCATGGAGTGCGGCGTCCCGGAGCAGTTCACCGAGCACCTGATCGGATCGCTTCAGGACAACGGGCGCATCGCGGTGACGATCGAGGAGTTCCCCTCGCACGAGACCTATCAATTCAAGGGGCGGTACCTCGCCCATCGCCCGGCCGCCGCGGCCGACCTGTCCTTCCACGAGCAGAGCCTGGACCGGTTCGTGAGATTCCTGCGTCCCTTGATGGGCCTTCCAGATAGCCTGCTGCGCGCCTTCATCCCGAAGCCGCACGTGATCGTGAGCTTCAAGGTGGAGGAGATCTACTTGCAGACGCCGGGCCCCGGTGCCGGGAGCCGGATCGTGCCGCGCCAGGACTGAGGATGGACGACGCCAGGCTGCCCGACGAGATCCGGCCGGTCATGGACAACGGCGTTCCCGCGACGATCGTCACTTGTTCCAGGGACGGCTGGCCCAACGCCACGATCATCTCGCAGGTGTACTACGTCGACGCGACACAGGTTGCCCTGTCGTTCCAGTTCTTCAACAAGACGATCCGGAACGTTCGCGAGAACCCCCGCGCCTTCGTGTGCCTGAACGACGTGGCGGGCTCCGCCAACTGGATCCTGCAGCTCGAGTTCGACCACTCGGAGAACGCCGGTCCCGTCTTCGACGAGATGGACATGCGCATCGAGGCGATCGCGTCGGCGACCGGGATGTCCGGGATCTTCAAGCTGCGGGCGGCCGACATCTATCGCGTGAAGTCCGTCAAGAGGGTGAGCCTCGCTCCCTAGCGCGGAGCGCGCCTGCAGCCCGAGGGCCTGCCGGCCGGAGCCATGACCGAGAAGAGCGCCGAAGCCCTGGAAACAGAGCTCGCCCAGAAGGTGGAGGAGTTTCGCATCCTGCAGCGGGTCTCCACCGGGATCAACTCGACCCTCGAGCTGGAGGAGATCTACGACGTCGCGCTCCGGACCATGGATGAGCTCTTCGATTTCCATCACTCGGTCATCCTGCTGCTGGCGGAGGACGGCGAGACGCTCACCGCGGTCGCGAGCCGAGGCTACGAGGGCCAGGCCGTGGGGGGCAAGGTGCGCGTCGGCACCGGCGTGATCGGGATCGTCGCCCAGAAACGCAAGATCCTGCACTTGAACAACCTGGGGCAGTCGCGCTCGTACGCCGCCGCTCAGCGCCGGCAGATGCTCAAGGCCGGGCGCGGCGAGGAGCTCGGGGAGCCGGTTGCGGTCCCGGGACTCCCGAACGCCCAAAGCCAGATCGCCATCCCGCTCCTGATCGAGGACACCCTGGTGGGTGTGTTCTCCATCGAGAGCCCGATGCAGAGGACCTTCAGCGAGCACGACCGCGAGCTGGTGACCATCGTGGCGAACCAGATCGCCAGTGCCATCCACAATGCGCAGCTCTATCAAGAGCGCCGGCGTGCCGAGGAGCAGCTCCGCGAAGCGAACGAGCTGCTGGAACAGCGGGTGCGCGAACGCACCGTCGAGCTCGAGCGCAAGCTGCGCGTGGCCCAGGACTTCCTGCACGACGCGCGCAGCCGCCTCGAAGGGCCGCTGATCGGGGAGAGCGCGGCGGTGGGGGAGCTGCGCCAGGGGATCGCCCTCCAGGCCTCGAGCCTCGAGCCGCTGCTGCTGGTCGGTCCGCCTGGATCCGGGAAGGAAGCGACGGCGCGCGCCATCCACGACCAGTCGGCGCGCCGGGAAGGGCCCTTCATCTACTTGAGCTGCCCACAGCTGCACTCCACTGGCTCCGACGGCGGCGACTCGCTGCCCGACAAGCTCGACCTGGCCGCCGGTGGCACGCTCTACCTCGAGGCGATCCACGAGCTGCCGCAGGAGTCCCAGGCGGCCCTCCTCGAGGCGCTCAGCGGTCCCGATCGCGCCGTCGTTCGGGTCATCGCCTCGACCACACGCGAGCTTGCGGTCGAAGCGAAACGCTCCGGCTTCGACCTCCGCCTCCAACAGCTCTTCGACCGGACACGGCTGAGCGTGCCGGCCCTCGCCGACAGACGCGAGGACATCCCGGCGCTGGTCGAGCACTTCGTCCGCAGGCACGCTCGCCAGCACGGGAAGACGATCACGGGGGTCTCCGAGCCGTCCATGCGGCGGCTTCTGGCCTACACGTGGCCTGCCAACGTCCGCGAGCTGCGCGGCGTCATCGAGCACGCCGTCCTCGTCGCGCGCGGGCCAGTGCTGGAGATCGAGGAGGAGTCACTCGACGAGGGGATCTCGCTGGGGAGCTACCGGCTCGTCGAGCGCATCGGCGCGGGAGGCATGGGCGAGGTGTGGCTCGCGAGGCACCGGCTGCTCGCCCGACCGGCGGCCGTCAAGCTGATCCGGGCCGGGACGGGACTTGGCCGCGACATGCTCGTCCAACGCTTCCAGCGCGAAGCGCGCGTGACGGCCAACCTGCGCTCGCCGCACACCGTGCAGCTGTACGACTACGGCATCAGCGACGCCGGGGATTTCTACTACGTGATGGAGCTCCTGGGCGGGATGGATCTCCAGAAGATGGTGGAGCGCTTCGGTCCCCTGCCACCGGAGCGCGTGATCATGCTCCTGCAGCAGGCCTGCCTGTCCCTGAGCGAGGCGCACGAGGCCGAGCTCGTCCATCGGGACATCAAGCCTGCCAACCTCTTCGTGACCAGCCTGGGTCCGGAGCACGACTTCGTGAAGGTCCTGGACTTCGGCATGGTCGGGACCGTCGTCGGGGAAGAGGTCATGCGCCTCACCGCCCAGGGATTCGCGCACGGAACGCCCGCGTTCATGGCCCCCGAGCTCGCGCTGGGCGAGGCGGAGATCGACGGGCGGGCCGACCTCTACGCGCTAGGCTGCTCCGCCTACTGGCTCCTCACGGCCCGGCTCGTGTTCGATGCGAAGAACCCGACCAGCATGCTGCTGCAGCAGGTGCAGTCCAAACCGACCCCGCCGTCCAGGGTCTCGGAGCTGGACATCCCGCCGACACTCGAAGACACCATCATGCGCTGTCTGGAGAAGAGCCCGGAGCGCCGACCCGCTTCCGCGCTCGGCCTCTACGAAGAGCTCGGCCACATCCGGTGCGCCGCTCCCTGGACCCAGGAACGAGCCCAGACGTGGTGGCGGATGCACGCCCCGGAGGCAAGAGGGGGACCGCAGAAGCTTTGAGCCCGCGGGCAGGTTGCCAATTCGAACTGCCATTTGCCATAATCGATTAGCATTTGAGGAGAACCACGATGCCGATCGAGACGATGGTGGACCGCTTTGGCCGGGTGGTGATCCCGAAGAAGACCCGGGACCGCTTCGGGCTCGAGCCGGGGACAGCCCTCACGGTCACTGAGCAGGACGATGGAATTCTGCTGGAGCCGGAGGGGCCGGAAGCTCCGCTGCGGCTGAAAGGCCACGTGCTGGTCTTTGCTGGCGAAACGACGACAGAGGCGCCCCAGGTGGTCCGCCGGCATCGGGAGGAGCGCCTCCAGCGCCTGATGCCGCGAGGGCGACGTTGAAGGTCCTCTTCGACACCTCGGTTCTGGTAGCGGCGATGGTCGAAGGCCATCCTGAGCACGACCGCGCCCTTGCGTGGCTCGAACGCGCTCGGCGTGGCGCGTTGGAGTTCTTCGTCGCGGCCCACTCCCTCGCCGAGCTCTGTGCCGTTCTTTCCGCCTCCTGGCCCGCGCGGCCTTCGACGTCGCGGTCGGGCATCGGACCCTGCCGACCTGGCGCGGGGGATCGATCGGCTAGCGCAGCCAGAAGAGAGCCGTCGAAACGCCACGTTCGGTGTTTCGCAGCCGACAGCGGAAGTGGCGCCGCATTGCGGGAATGAGGCGGAGAGGGCCTCTATCCTGGCTGGTTGATTCGAATCAGAGCTCCATGCAGGCTCGTCACGCTCCGGACCGCCCGGTCAATGGCAGCCGCTTGCCGATCAGTCGGCCAGACGTTCCTCGAGGACTTGGACCTGCGCCTGTAGGCTCTCCACGCGGGCCTTCAGCTCGAGCAGCTCCGAGCGAAGGGCCATCTTCTCCACCCGCTGCTCGATACGTTCCAGCCGCTCCTCGATGCGCGCCAGGCTGAGCATCGTGTAGGCCTGTCCGCAGGTCTTTCAGCTCGACGGCAAGGCTGTCGAACAGCCTGTGCATCTCGTCGCGCAGGCGCCGTTCGGATGCTTCCACGGCCTCGGCCACGACCCGCTTGACGTCCGGAAGGAGCACTTCCCGGTGGAACTTCGCCAGTACTGGAACGAGATCCTCGGTCACGGGCGCGATACTACTCCTGCGCCGGCCGTAGCAGGTTCTCAATTTCCGCCGACCCTGCAGCGCGCCGCGAGCCGCCCCAGTCGAGCGCTGCTGATGCAGCGCGGGAAGGACGTCGGCTGGCCGGTGAGCCGAGCGACTCAGGCCGCCGGCGTCAGCGTACGACGGCCTTCAAGTTCTGCGTCGGCATCGCCGGGAACGGCGCACCAGGGCCTGTTGTCGATTGCCCGACCTGCCCAGGGCAAGCGCAGGATCACACTGCAGAGAACCGGCAAGAGACTATGGGTGCTCTCTGGACCGGGCCACCTCCTGGCGTCGAGGGAATGCGCATCTGGGCTCTTGTGGTTCCCTGTTACCCTCGCGGAGTGAGACCCAGCGCCTGCATCAGC
>DATFEN010000140.1:0-35264 GCA_035251085.1 Vicinamibacteria bacterium
TCCTGATCCAAGGAGACGACCGGGCCGGCGCGGTGGCCGACCTCACACGCAAGCTCGCCGACGCCAAAGTCAACGTGACCGCGGCGGCAGCGGCGACGGCGGGGGACGGCCGCTACGGCATGATCCTCTGGGTAGCGCCGCGAGATTTCGCGAAAGCGTCCAAGCTGCTCGGCGTTCAAGCCTCGCAGCCGCGCGACGTCCTCTGACCCCGCCGCCGTCGTAGCCCGCCGAGTTCCACGGTGAGGAGACGGCTTCCGCCCGACTCCTCAGCCTGGGTCGGTCGACTGGGACTCTGGCCCTCCGGCCTCGACTCGAACTCGAGAGAGCCGCTCGCTCGCTGGACCCTTGGTATCGGGCCGTGGCCCCTCTGCCTCGCTGACGCGTAGGCGTGCGGTGCGGCCGCAAGAGGCGGCCGAGCGACCCTTCTCAGACCGTTCGCTTCGTCGCCCGTGGGAGCGTAACCAGTAGGGCGAGCCCTGGCCCGGCGTGAGCCATTACCAGTGCAGCTCGACCACGTCCCGGTCGAACACTGGGTGCTCGGGGCTCACGTGCTGGCCTGGAAACTCGGTGCTGCCCCAGAGAGCGCACCGTCGCGCCGCGGCGAAGTGTGAAGGGCCGCTCGTGCTCCGCGGCGTGGCCCGGGACGCGGGTGTAGACGCGGACGATCCCAAGCATCTCGAAGAGCCGAGCACCGATGGCGTCGAGGCCGTGTCCCGTCTCGGCGGACACCGCGAGGGCCGTGAAGCGCACGCTTTCCAGCTCGAGGAAAGCCTCGAGCTCGGCTCGCGGGTCCCTGAGGCGATCGCACTTGTTGGCGACGAGGAGCGTGGGGAGATGGATGCGGAACGGATCGGCCAGCTCGTCGTCGTCTTCGGAGGAAGCGTTGGCTCGGACCTGCTCGAGCAGGGCCACCCCCTTTTCCTCCAGCCGGTGCCTGATCGCCTCGACCTGCTCGATACAGTCGACCTCGGCGAGGTCGATGACCAGGAGCGTGCCGTCAGCCTGCTCGAGGGCCCCGGGCGTCCAGGCTTGCATGGCCTCCGCCGAGACCGGCGGCAGGTCGACGAGCTGGATGTGGACGTCCTCCCACAAGAGCATGCCCGGCAGCGGGAGCTGCGTCGTGAAGGGATATGGCCCGACGGCCGCATGCGATCCCGTCAGGCGAGCGTGGAGACTCGACTTCCCGACGTTCGGCGGCCCTAGCAGGGCGACCTGCGCCGCCCCTTCCGCCCGAACCACAAGCGCGGGACCAGTGTGCGCGCCGCCCTTCCTCGGCGCACCCAGCTCCTGCGTCACCTCCTTGATGCGGGATCTGATGTCCGCCTGGAGGTGCTCGGTTCCTTTGTGCTTGGGGATGGTCCGGAGCATCTCACGCAGGCACTCGAGGCGCTCCTTCGGATCCCGCGCCTTTCGGTACGCGGCTTCGGCGTCCCTGTACTCGGGCGAGAGGTTCGCCGGCATCGGCCGGCTTCCGATCCTTGATCCCTGGCCGCGAGCGCGTCAAGCCCCGTTAGAGTCACGGGCGTTGACCCGGAGGCTTCAAAGTCCATGCGAAGGCCATGCAGCCTGCCGGCGCTTATTAGGGGCCCGGGCTGCTAGGGCCCGTCCGCGGAAGGCCGGGTCACCTAAGGAAGCCACGGTGAGCCTCGGGGCGGCGCCTGGTGCCCGCGCTTGGTTCTACTACCAAGAGGTCACTAGGGTCTAAGTGACTGAACAAAAAGAAATATTAGGGAGTGATCGCACCAAAGGGGAGCATGGGGGGAGCAGCGCGCCTATGGAGGGCGCCGCTGCGGTGCTGCCGCGGCCCGTCCTGCGCGACCCGAGGGGGAGGTTCGTTGGCGGCACGGGGCGCCCTCCTGTCCGCCGCGGCGGCGGCCAGCTCGGGAACCTCGGCGGCGTCCGGAACCCCTGGGCGACCTACCGGCAACGCCAGAGCCCGACGGAAGGCGCTCTGGCCAGCAGCGCGGCGTGACTCAATCTCTTCAGCCGGGGCGTTCTCAAGAACGGCCTTGCACGCAGCGAAGGCTCCGAAGAGGTCATGTAGTTGGTCCTGGTAGTCGCCGCCCTCCCCGCGCCGCAGGCGGGCAACAGCCTCTCGATAAGCCTGTAAAGCTGGCTCTCTCGAGTCGAGAACACGGACCAAGAAGCTCTCCCTCTGCAGTGCCCATTTCACGGCGTGACCTCGCCCGCCTGCAAGCCGGCTTGGCCGCTCTTCGTCGAGTTGTGCAAGGCGCTTCAGGACTTCGTCCCTGGTCATGTCAGGACAGGGATTCTACGCCGCGGGACAGCGCGGGGGACAGAAGCGGCAGGCCCCGCGAGCGTTGTTCCCCCTGCGCTCCCCCTTCGACAAACCACCGGCCCTGATGGGCCGCTGGTTTCTGTAAGTTATTGATAAGTCTGGTCGGGGCGAGAGGATTTGAACCTCCGACTTCTTGGTCCCGAACCAAGCGCTCTAGCCAGGCTGAGCCACGCCCCGAACGGCTTGAGGCATGACTCTACCATGGCGGGGATAATCGACTCAACACCGTCGATACCATTGCCCGGCAGCGTGGCCTCGCCGCAGATTTCTCGAACCCGAACCCGCCGAAGGGCGTCTGATGCTTCGGGATCCGAAGCGGAGGTCCGTGATGCGGCAGGTTGAACTCGGCGGGCCTTGGAGTCGCAGCGGGACGATGTGGCCCGACATCCGGTATGCCGCCCGCTCGCTCGCGAAGAACCCGGGCTTCGCGGCGGCGGCCGTCATGACTCTCGCCCTCGGGATCGGCGCGTCCACGGCGCTCTTCAGCGTCCTCGAGAACGTCCTGATGGAGCCCTTCCCGTACACCGATCCCCACCGGCTCGTCTCGGTGATGATCCACGACACCGAGCAACAGCAGCCTGGCGGACGCGCGTTCTACGTCGGCCCCGAGTACCTGGACTACGCGGAACAGAACCACGTCTTCGATCGCGTGATCGCGAGTTCGCCCGACGACGTGCTCTACACCACCGCAGAGGGGACCGAGCGCTTCGAGGGCTTGCTGGTCACGCCCGGCACCTTCGAGTTCTTCGGGATGCCCGCTCTCCACGGCCGCGTGATGGTGGCGGCCGACTACGAGCCGTCGGCGCCGCCGGTGTTCGTGCTGCGGTACAAGACCTGGATCAAGCGCTTCAGCGGCGACACCGGCGTCCTGAACAAGAGCTTCGTGCTCGACGGCGTCGCCCGCACGCTGGTCGGAGTGATGCCGCCGCGCTTCGCGTGGGGCGACGCCGACCTCTGGATTCCACAGAAGCCGGATCGAGCGGTGGACCCCTCGTCGGGCGCCCTGCCACGCTACTGGTATCTCCTCGGACACCTGAAGCCCCGGATCTCGGAGCGCGAGGCCGTGGCCGACTTCGAGGTCGTGGCCCGCCGGCTGTCGCAGGTGTACCCGAAGGACTACCCGAAGCGCTTCACCGTCCAGGTCCAAGCGCTCGCCGAGCAGGTGGTGGGGCAGTTCCGGAGCACGCTCCTGACCGTCCTGGGAGCGGTGGGCCTGCTCCTGCTGATCGGCTGCGCCAACGTGGCCAATCTGCTGCTGGCGCGCGGCACCACCCGAGAGAAGGAGCTGGCCATCCGCTCCGCCCTGGGGGCGAGCCGCTGGCGCCTGGTGCGCCAGCTCCTGATCGAGAGCCTGATGCTGGCCCTCTCCGGGGCGGTCCTCGGGTCGCTCCTGGCCTGGGCCGGCCTCAAGGCACTGGTCGCCGCGGTGCCGCCGCGGACGATCCCCGCCGAGGCGGTCATCCGCCTGAATGGCACGGTTCTCCTCTTCACGCTCGCCACCGCCGTCGGCACCGCCCTCATCTTCGGCCTGATGCCGGCCTTGCAGGCGGTCCGCCGCGACCTCAACGAGCCCCTGCGAGACACCGGCAAAGGCACGATCGGAGGGTCTAGGCGCGGCCGCTTGCGCAATGCGATCGTGGTCCTCGAGGTGGCCATGTCCCTGGCCCTTCTGGTGGGCGCCGGCCTGCTGATGCGAAGCTTCGCGGCGCTGCGTGACGTGGAGCTGGGCTTCGCCGCGGACCATGTGCTCGTGGCCCGGCTTCCGCTGCCGCCGGAGCGTTACAAAACCGCCCGGGATCTGGCCGGGTTCTACCGCCCGCTCCTGCAGCGGCTCGCGGCGCTGCCCGGCGTCGTGGCGGCGACGGAGACGAGCACGCTCCCTCCCTATGGCGGCTTCCGGAGCGAAGTGGAGGTTCCCGGCAAGACCCACGACGAGAAATGGACGACGACGTTCCAGCTCTGCAGCGAGGCGTATTTCGACGTGCTCCGTGTCCGCTTCTTGAAGGGACGGCCGTTCACGGAGGCCGAGGTCGAGGGCGCTCGCAAGCTGGCCGTTGTGAACCAGACTTTCGCCGAGAAATACCTGCGCGGTGAGAACCCGCTGGGCCACAGCTTCCGCCTGGCCGAGCTCGCCACCTTCCCGGACAAGGTCGAGGACCCGGTCTTCGAGATCATCGGTGTCGTGGCGGACTTGAAGAACCAGGGGCTGCAGGAGCCCGTCCATCCCGAAGCCTGGATCCCCTACACGATGACGGGCGCCGGCGAGCGGGGCATCCTAGTCCGCACCGCGCAGGAGCCGCTCGCTCTTCTGGACAGCGCGCGCCGTGAGATCTGGGCCACAGACCGCAACGTCGCGCTCACCCTCACCGGCACGCTCGAGGGCTTCATCAGCGAGTTCTCGTACGCGGGTCCGCGCTTCGGCTTCCTGCTCATGAGCCTGTTCGCCGCGGTCGGCCTCGTGCTGGTCACGATCGGCGTCTACAGCGTGCTCTCCTACGCCACCGCGCGCCAGACGCACGACATCGGCATCCGCATGGCGATCGGCGCGGAGAAGGCGCACGTGCTGAAGATGGTGCTGATCTCAGGCGCCCGGCTCGTCGGCCTGGGCATCCTCCTGGGTCTCGCCGCCAGCTTCAGCCTCTCGCGCTTCATCGCCAGCCAGCTCTGGGGCGTCTCGGCCGGCGACCCTGCGACGGTGGCCAGCGTCGTCGCGGTGGTCCTTGCGACGGGGGTCGTGGCGTGCTGGGTCCCCGCACGCCGCGCGACGCGAGTCGATCCGGTCGTCGCGCTACGCCACGAATAGGCGCGCGTACCCTTCGCCGAACTAGAATCTCGAGCCGCTCAGCTTGACGTCGGCGTTCGCCCAGGCCTTCTTGAAGCGCTGCTCCACGGCCGAGGCGTCCTTGCCCTGGGCACGGATCGCCTGCGTGAGGCCGAACAGCGACCAGCCGTTGTCCGGGTTGCGCCGCAGATCCTCCCAGTAGACCGTCTCGGCCTCCCGCGCGCGGCCGGCCTCGAGCAGCACGGCCGCGAGCGCCTGGCGGACGGGATAGTGGTACTCGGTGGGCTCCGTGTAGACGAGGCCATCCTCGAGGCGCACGCCCCGGTCGAGATGGGCGATCGCGCTGTTGTAGTCCTTTCGCTTCGCGGCGATGTCCGCGGCCAGCACTTCAGGGCCGACCGCCAGGATGTTGTCGGCGGTGTTCTGCGAGAAGAGCGGCGCCTTGAGTGCCGGGTCAGCGGCTATCTTACGCAGCGCAGCGAGCTCGATCTCCGCGTCGGGGAGCTGGCCCTTGGCCGTGAAGGCGAGGCCGCGCGCGTAGTGCCAGGTTCCCTTCAGGAACAAGTTCGACGGTGGCGCCGGTTCCTGCAGCATCTCGTCCCACTTGCCGAAGCGCGTGAGCGCGTAGTACGGCACCACGCGGAACGCCGCCAGCAGCGGGAGCTGCTGGAGCATCTCGTCGCTGACCTTCGAGGCGACCTTGCGCGCCGACTCGATCGCCTGGGCGCTCTTGCCTTCAGCCGTGGCGGCGAACCAGAGGAAGTGGACGTTGTGGGGATAGTAGGCCATCGGGTAGATGCCCTGGGCCCGGCACTGCGCGATGTAGTCCTCGTCGGCGAGTGAGGCCTTCTCGTTGGACTTCCGGGCGTCCTCATAGCGCCCGACGCGCTGGTAGATGTGGGAGGGCATGTGGACCATGTGCCCGGCGCCCGGCATCAGCGGCGAGAGCCGGTCCGCCGCGGCCTCGGCGCGCTCGGGGTGATGGGCCTCCATCAGGTGGATCCAGTAGTGGAGCGCGGCGGGATGGTTCGGGTTGCGGGCCAGCACCTTCTCGATCGCGGCGGCGGCTTCCTTCGTCTCCGGGTAGGGCGTGCCGTCCTGGGTCCAGTAGTTCCAGGGGCGCAGGTCCATCACCGCTTCGGCGAAGATCGCGGCCGCATCCAGATCGTCCGGATAGCGCTTGACGACGTCGCGCATCGCGTCGGCGAAGGCCTTGTCCGCCGCGGCGCGGTCCGCGGCCTTGCCGGTGTAGCGCTTCGCGACCGCCTCGATGTAGGCGCGCTCTCGCGGCGACGCCTTGCCCTTCAGGGACAACGCCTTCTGCGCCGCCTCGTAGGCCTTGGGTTCGTCGTCGGGTGTCATCGCCACGTTGATGTTCGGACCCAGCACGAGCGCCTGTCCCCAGTACGCCATGGCGCAGTTCGGGTCGAGGCGCGCCGCTTCCTTGAACGAGCGCGCCGCCTCCGCATGGTTGAAGCCGTAGGCGAGGTTCACGCCCTGGTTGATGAAGAGCTGCGCCTGCTTCGATTTGGTCGTGACCGGGAAGGTATGTTTTCCGAGGTTCTGGAGGCGCGGTGCCAGCTCGCCCTTCGGGCCGGGCGTGTCCGCCTGCGGCGAGCTCTCGTAGTGCTTGTGGGTGGCCTTCTCCTCGGCAACGGACGCGACGGCCGGACCCGCGGCGCAGGCGAGCGCCAGGGCCGACCGCATCAGGGAGGAACAGCTGAGTCCATTCATATCGTTCACCTCTCGGCTTTCAGGGGCGCCGGGCATCCTGCCACGGGCGTCTCGGGTTTCGCAACGTCTCGGGCGGGTCAAAACGCGATGATCAGCCCTCCCGTGAAATCGCCTTGCCAGAAGGTCGAGCCGGAATACGCAAACACGCAGCGTCCGTTGCTGCAGAAGGCGCCTGCGGAGCCACTCGTGAACGTCGCGTAGGCGCGGCCGTCGAAGCGCAGCCCGAAGCGTTTGGAGGGGAAGAACTTCAGCCCGCCTCCGATGCTTCCCGAGAAGTATGTCTCGCCGTCGAAGCCCCTGGGAACGAAGCGCGTCCCACCCAGCAGAACGCCGATGTACCAGCGGGCGCCGGCATTGCCGACCTCCTGGAGCACTCCGGCCTGGTAGTACTCGACGGCGAGGTCACCGAATTCCGATCCCAAGAGCACCTCGGCTTGCACTCGCGAGTGCTGCCGGCTGTAGAGCACCTCGATCTTGAAGTTGTTGCTCTTGAGGTTGAAATCGATCAGGCCCCCGTAACTGACGCTGTTCTCGATGTCGAAGCCGGGTCCGCCTTCGATCACGCTGAAGCCGCCGCCGGTGCGATAGCCGACGAACGGCGTCAGCTCGACTGTCTCCTCTCCGAGCACGGCGCCGCCCTGCGCGTTCGCCTGCGCCGCGGCGAGGGGAAGGACCAGCGTCAGCACGAGGGTGTTCCGATTCATGGGGGCGGATTCTGCCACAGAAGCCCCCGTCCTCAGACGGCGGCTTCCTCCTCGCGCCCGTCTAGGGTCAGCGGAGGCGGCTCGGCCTGGATCAGGTACTCGAACTCGCTTCGGAACTCGTTGAGCGTCAGTCCGACGGTGGCGGCGAACTTGGCGAGCTCGTGAGGATCCTCGAAGTCGTCCCGGCGCAGGCGGATCATGTAGCGGCGCGCGATCGCGTAGCGGGTCGAGTGGATGTCGACCAGTCTCACTCGCGCCCTGCCAGTGTCCGCATCGAGGAGCTTCGCGAACGGGATCGCGACGAAATGACCGCCCTGCATCGACACCATGGCGGCGTTCCCGCCCGAGAGCAGGTACTTCGCCGCGCAGTATCCCAAGTCGCGCGTGTACTCCATGTCGTAGGGGATGGGGTCCGCGCAACGCAGCTCGTAGCCGATGTTCTTTGCAACGATCGTGGTCTTCAGTCGAAATCCCTCGAGGCGGGCCTGGACCTGCGCCTTCAATGTCTCGCCGATATTCACCTCGGCGATCCGCACGTTTCCGTGGGAGTCGCGCTCGACGTCCTCGAGGCGCGCGAGGTCGGCCGGGTCGATGGCCAGCACGAGCCCCTCAGCCAGCACCGCCACGCCGTCCCGACGGCCATAGCTCAGCCTCTTCAGGATCGCTCCCACGAGCGTGTCCACGACGGTCTTGAGGCGAGTGCGTCCGCTCCACTCCTCGGGGATCAGGGTCAGCGTCGCCCCGGCCGACTTGCCGATGCCGAGCGCCAGGTGTCCGGCCTTGCGGCCCATGGCGACGACGAAGTACCAACGCGAGGTGGTCTTCGCGTCGACCATCAGGTTCTTGATGATGTCCACGCCGATGTGGCGGGCTGTCTGGAAGCCGAACGTGTCCACCTGCGGTGGCAGGTCGAGGTCGTTGTCGATGGTCTTCGGCACGTGCACCACCTGAATCCGGCCGCCGGCCTTCTCCTCGAGCTTCATGGCCGAGTAGGCGGTGTCGTCGCCGCCGATCGTGATGAGCTGCGAGACGTTCAGCCGCAACAGCGAGATCACCGCGTTCTCGAGATGACGCGGGTCCTGGGTGGGGTTCGCCCGGGAGATGCCGATGTGCGATCCGCCACGGAAATGGATCCGGCTGACGCCCTCGATGGTGAGGGGCGAGATGTGGTCCACGTCGCCGTGCATGATCCATTCGAAGCCGTCGCGCACGCCGACGACTTCGACGCCTTCGAGGACGCCGCGAATGGTCGCAGCGCTGATCACGCTGTTGATGCCCGGGGCGGGACCGCCTCCCACCAGGATCGCGAGCTTCTTCGGGTGGCTCATAACGGGAGCGCGACGGCTCCTGACGGGATCTTACGGCCTTTTCGGCGCGCGCGGCTTGACGTGAGGCGAGGCTATGCCGACGATGGGCCATGGCGACGTTGACCTCCGTGGTGGCCGTGGCCCTTCTCGCCGTCGCACGCTTCGTCGAGACGAGCATGGGCGACGATCCCCTGCGCTGGGATCTCGCCTACGACCGGGTCGTCGCGGGGCGTCGCGACCTGTACCTGGCGCCGGCGGGAGGCGGTCCGGAGCGGCGCCTGACCAACGACGCGGCTGCGGACATGCTGCCGCGCTTCTCGCGCGACGGCCGGCGCCTGGTCTTCTCCTCCGACCGGAGCGGAACCTACCAGCTCTGGGAGATGCCCGCGGGCGGCGGGGACGCCGCGCGCATCCGGTCGAACCAGTCGACCGACTGGCAGGCGGACGACTCGCCTGACGGGCGGCGCGTCGCGCTGCTGTCCAAGGTCGAGGGCGCCGAGGCACTCTACGTCCTCGATCGCGGGAGCGGGAGGGCGCGTGCCCTCGTTCGCCACGGCCGCAACCTGAAGGGCGGGCGCGCCGTGCTCGGGAACCCTCACTGGAGCCCCGACGGCCAGCGCATCGTATTCTCCTCGAACGTCAGCCTGGGCCACCACATCTACCTCGTCGACGTCGCGACGGGGCGGGAGACGCAGATCTCTCCAACGACGTCAGGAGGGTGCGAGCCACGCTTCAGCCCCGACGGACGCAAGGTCGTGTACGTCAGCCGGCGGCTGTGGCGGGTCAAGAGCCGCATCGTGGAGCACGACCTCGAGGACGGCAGCGAGCGCGTGCTCGTCGACTGGGAAGGCCTCAACTACGACCCGGTCTATTCTCCCGACGGCACGGAGATCGCGTTCGCTTCGACGCGGGACGGAGCCTTCGCGATCTACCGCCTCCGCCTATCGGATGGCCGAACCTGGCGCGTGACGTCGGGCCCGGGAGAGGCTCGCAACCCCGACTATCGACCCCAGGTACGACCCGGACGGCTGACCGGGTAGGACCGATAGCGACCGAACGTGACGCGCGTCCTCGACTTCAAGGATCACCGCCGCCAGCTGGACGCGAACCGCTACGTCTATGCGGTTCTGTCGCGGCGTGCCCGCGGGCTCTCCATCGGCGTGAACCTGAACCCCGACAAGGTCTGCAACTTCGATTGCCCCTACTGCCAGGTGGACCGGTCGACGCCCGGCGGGCCAGCCAGGGTGGACGTGTGCGATCTGCGGGCCGAGCTCGATGCGCTGCTCGACGAAGTCGCGGGCGGTCGGCTTTGGGAGCGTTCGCCCTTCGACAGCGCGCCTCTCGAGTTGCGGCGCGTCGCGGACATCGCGTTCTCGGGCGACGGTGAGCCGACGACACCCGTCGAATTCCCTGCGGCGGCAGCCTCGGCCCGAGCCGCCCGGGACGCGCGCCGTCTGGACATCCCGATGCGGCTCATCACGAATGCCACGATGTTCGACAGACCGCGCGTGCGGTCCGCCCTGCCGCTGTTCGACGAGCTCTGGTGCAAGCTCGACGCTGGAATCGAGGACTATTTCCGCCTCGTCGACGGGACGCGCTTCCCGTTCGAACGGATCCTCGCCAACCTGCTGTCCGTGGCTCGGGAGCGCCCGATCGTGATCCAGGCCATGTTCCTGGCCTGGGACGGGGAGGGCCCGTCGCGCGAGGAGATCGACGCATGGGTCGGACGCCTCGTCGACATCCGGAACGGTGGCGGAACGATCGACCTGGTCCAGGTCTATACGGTGGCCCGGCGCCCGTCCGACCCGCGGGCGTCCGCCTTGCCGCCAGCGGTGCTCGACGAGATCGTGGCCCGCGCTCGCCGCGCCGGCTTCCGGGCGGAGCCCTACGCTTGAGGCAGTTCGCGGCGGGGCTCCGGCTGTGAGAAACTTGAAGCCCGATCCTTCGGGTTTCCGGGGTCAATGAGCCAGCCGCTGCGACGCCTTCTGGTCCTCGACGACGAGCCGCTGAGCCGCGGCCTCGTCGAGAGCGTCGTGGCGCCCGACGGCTTCGCCGTACGCGCGACGAGCGATCCCCGCGATGCCGTGGCGTGGGCGCGCCAGAACACGCTCGGCGTCCTGCTCGTGGACATCATGATGGGGGCCATCGAGGCCGTGCCCCGCTGGCAGCGGCGCCGGAGCGATCCCCCCGGGGCCGCCGAGGTGGTGCCCGACGACGGGTACGCGCTGCTGCGCCCCGTGGATGCCGATCCGAGCCTGGGTCGCTGCCCCGTGGTGGTGCTGCGCGACGCGCGCGAGAAGACGGTGTGGTCCGATCCGCTGCGCTTCGCGGTGATCGGCTACGTGCGCAAGCCGGTGGACAGCGAGATGCTGCTGAAGCGGCTGCGGGACATGTTCTACCAGGAGTCGGGAACCGCGCGCCGGTCGGAGCCGACGCCGGGCTTCGACCTCCTGCCCAGAGCGCTGCGCGTGGCGCTCGTCGTCGACGCGGACGCCTCGTTCCGGACCTTCGTCAGGGGGCTGCTCGAGCCGGCGGGTTTCACCGTCCTCGACGCGGTGGACGGGGAGGAGGGGCTGGAACAGGCGAAGGCGAGGCGCCCGTGGCTGATCCTGAGCGAGGCGAACCTGGCCAAGCTGGACGGCTTCGAGTTCTGCCGGCAGGTGCGGCGCCACAGCCTGCTGCGCCACACGCCGTTCGTGTTCATGTCGTCATGGGACGATTTCAGCGCCCGCTACCACGGCGTCACGATCGGCGCCGACGACTTCTTCTCGAAGGGCACGCCGTCGTCGGAGATCCTGGTGCGCCTCCAGATCCTGCTCAGCCGGTATGCCGACGTGCGCGGCCGCCGCAAGACGGATGCAGGCCTCGAGGGCGGCATCGAGCTGATCGGCGCGACCGGGCTGCTCCAGATGTGCCATCTCGGGCGCTTCACCGGCACGTGCACGGTGCGCTCCGGCGAGCGCTGGGTGCAGGTCCGCATGCGCGAGGGTGAGTTGCTCGGAGCGCGCTCCCCGCTCTACGAGGGCGAGCGGGCCGTCTTCGAGCTGCTCGCCTGGACGCGGGGCCACTTCGAGTTCGTTGCGGGGGATCCGGGGCCCGGCGAGCCGCTCGCGCGCTTCGACTACCTGCTCCTGGAGGGCTGCCGCCTCCTGGACGAGGCCGATCGCCGGAACCCTGGCGCCGGCGCCGAGGCCGCTGCGTCCGACGCGCCGGTCAACTAGCACCGTTGGCCTCGTATCGGTATCGCGTCAGCGGTCGCGTGCAGGGCGTCGGCTTTCGCTACTTCGCCCGCCAGAGCGCCTCTCGGCTCGGCGTCGCCGGCTTCGCGCGGAACCTCGAGGACGGCTCCGTCGAGGTCGTGGCCGAGGGCGAGCCGGCGGCGCTCGAGGCGTTCGAGGATGCGCTTCGTCAGGGGCCGTCGTTTGCACAGGTCTCGAACGTGCAGCGGAGCGAGATCCCGCCGCGCGGCGCCGAGGGGTTCTATGTCCGTTGAGGCCGCCCTCGTCGAGAGCCTGAGGGCCCGCATCCGTGACGTCCCCGACTTCCCGAAAAAGGGGATCCTCTTCAAGGACATCACCACTCTGCTCCAGGAGCCGGACGGCCTCCGCGACTCCGCTCGGGCGCTGTCACAGCTCTGCGACGGGCGTCCGGTCGACAAGGTGGTCGCCATCGAGAGCCGGGGCTTCATCTTCGGCGCGGTCCTGGCGGATCGCCTCGGCAAGGGCTTCGTGCCGGTTCGGAAGCCGGGGAAGCTCCCGTATCGGACGCTGAGCGCGTCCTATGCGCTCGAATACGGTGAGGACTCGCTCGAGATCCACGAGGACGCGCTCCGCGCCGGTGACCGGGTGCTGGTTGTCGACGACGTCATCGCCACTGGGGGGACGGCGCGTGCGGTCGGCGAGCTGGTGGAAAAGTTGGGAGCCTCGGTGACGGCCTACGCGTTCCTGATCGAGCTGACTTTTCTCAAGGGGCGCGAACGCCTGGCCGGGTCGGACGTGCTCAGCCTGCTCCGGTACTGAAGCGTGCTAATCTAGCTTCTTGCCGCGCCCGTAGCTCAGCAGGATAGAGCGGCGGTTTCCTAAACCGTAGGTCGCGTGTTCGAGTCACGCCGGGCGCACCATCGAGCGCGGGAGCCTCATTGAAGAGAGAGCTGAGGAAGCAGATCAAGGAAGACGAGTTCCTGAGCGGCGTGGAGGTCGTCTGGAAGTGGTTTCGGGAGAACCAGAAGCTGGCTCGGGTCGTCCTGGTGGCGACGGTGCTGGTGCTGGTGGCCGTGGCCGGCCTCAGCTACTTCACGGGCAAACGGGAGCGGGGCGCGGCCGAAGCTTTCGACGCGGCGATGCGGATCTACGAGACCCCGCTCGCGGCCGAGCTGCCAGGCCCGCCGCCGTCGGGCGTGGTGCCCTTCAAGGAGGCCAGCGAGAAGTTCACGAAGGCCGCGGCGGCCTTCGACGGCGTGGAGCGGAGCTATCCGAGCCAGCTGGCGGGCCGACGCGCGCGATACTACGCAGCGCTCTGCCGCATCGAGCTCGGGGACCTGACGGGGGCGCGGCAGGCGCTCGAGGCGCTCGCGGGCAGCGGCGGGCTGGAGGCGTCGCTCGCCAAGCTGAGCCTCGCTGGTCTCGACCGGCGTGCGGGCGCCGTGGACAAGGCGGTCGAGTCCTATCGCTCGCTCGCGGAGGACGCTTCGTTCGCGTTGCCGCGCGACTACGTGCTGATGACGCTCGCGCACACCCTGGAGGAGGCGCGACGGACGCAGGAGGCGGTCGTCTCCTACCAGAGTCTCTACGAGCGCTATCCCGAGAGCTCGTATGCCGCCGAGGCTCAGCAGCGCGCCGCATATCTCCGCGGCCGCGCGAAGGGTTAGCGGCATGAAGCGTCGGACGGCCTGGATCCTCGTCGCGGGCGTCGCGGCCGTCTCGATCGGCGCGGCGGCCGTCGGCGCAGTGGCCTATGTGCTTCGCCAGAGCGGCGGAGCGCCCGCACTGGGCGGCAACTCCTGCGTGACGCTGGATGTCGAGGGCGACATTCCCGAGGCGCCGCCCCTGGAGTTCGGCGCGCTCTTCGAGCGGCGTCCTCCGTCGCTCAAGACGCTGGTCGAGGGCCTGGACCGGGCGGCGAAGGACCCCAAGGTGTCGAGCGTCCTGCTCCGCGTGGGCCTGCTCGAAGGGGCTGGCTGGGGCAAGGTGCAGGAGCTGCGCGACGCGGTCCAGCGCTTCCGCAAATCCGGCAAGCCGGTCTACGCTCACATCGAGTACTGCGGGAACAGGGAGTACTACCTGGCGACCGCGGCCGACAAGATCTACGCGATCCCGACGGCGATCGTGAACGTCTCCGGCCTGGCCGTCGAGGTGATGTTTTTCAGGGGCACGCTGGACAAGCTCGGCGTGGAGGCGCAGTTCGAGGGCGTGGGCAAGTACAAGAACGCGCCCAACACCTTCACCGAGCGCTCCTTCACGGACGCGCACCGCGAGCAGATGGAGGCGCTCGTCGACGGCCTGTACGGCCAGTACCGCGCCGCGATCGCCAAGGCGCGTGGGATGTCGGAGGAGGAGGCCCAGAAGGTCGTCGACGGCGGCCCCTACGATGGCGCGGGGGCCAAGGCCGCGGGACTCGTGGACGAGGTGCTCTACCACGACCAGATCCAGGAGCGCATGAAGGGCGCGACGCGCGTGGCGGCGGCGCGCTACGCTCGGGGCTCGCGCGGCCTCGGCTTCGATACGCGCCCGAAGCTCGCACTGATCTACGCGGTGGGGGAGATCGTACCGGGCAAGAGCCGGAGCGGTGCGCTCGGCGGCGAAGCCGCGGGATCCGACACCGTGTCGCAGGCGATCCGCGACGCCCGCGAGGACAGTGCCTACAAGGCCATCATCCTCCGCGTCGACAGCCCAGGTGGTTTCGGGCCGTCGGCCGACGTGATCCGCCGCGAGGTGCAGCTCGCGCGCAAGCAGAAGCCGGTCGTGGTCTCGATGGGCGACTACGCGGCGTCGGGTGGCTACTACGTCTCGATCGGCAGCGATGCGATCGTCGCGCATCCCGCGACGATCACGGGCTCGATCGGCGTGTTCAGCGGGAAGTTCAGCGTGCGGCGCCTCTACGACAAGCTGGGGATCACCAAGGAGACCATTCGTCGTGGCCGCTACTCGGACCTGTTCACGGAGTACCGACCGTGGAACGCAGACGAGCGCCGGAAGATCCACGACCAGAACGTGGCCTTCTACCAGGACTTCGTGCAGAAAGTGGCCGAGGGGCGCGGCAAGTCCTGGGAGGAGATCGACGAGGTCGCTCAGGGTCGCGTCTGGACCGGCGAGGAGGCGCTCGAGCACGGACTCGTGGATCGGCTCGGCGGGCTCGACGCCGCCGTGACCGTGGCGCGTGAGAAAGCCAAGCTCGGAACCCAGGAGGTGGCCCTCGTGATGCTGCCGGAGCGCAAGGGCTTCCTCGAAACGGTGTGGGAGCGGCAGCAGGAGGAGGACTCCGAGGCGGCCGTCCCTCGCGAGCTGCGCGCCCTGATTCGCTGGGCGCGAGCGGTCACGGGCGACGGGCCGATCGCGCGCCTCCCGTTCGAACTGCGCGTGCGGTGAAGGAGCCCTAGCTTCCGTACTTCCGACGCAGCCCCTGATAGAACGCCTGCTGGGCGCCGCGGAAATCCTGCCCGTAGATCTGTCGGAACGCCGCGTCCACGTCGTCGGTCTCGCCCATCGCGCGCAGCAGGTCGTTGACGCCGCCGGGGCCTCGAAGCGAGATCAGCTCCTCGACGAAGCCGAGCGCGGTGAGATAGTAGCCGGACACGCCGCCGATCCGGCCGTCGGCGAGCGCGCGCCGCGCCGCCGAGTCGAGCAAGGAGTCGAGGCGCTTGCCCTCCATCCATTGGGCCAGGCCTTCGTTGAGCTCGCGCGGCGCGATGCTGCCCGCGATGTCGAAGACGAACGCATGGGTGAGCTCGTGGAGCAGCGTGTCGTCGATGTCCGTCGTGAGGTCCCGCGTGAGGCCCTGGATCGGAACGCGGATGCGGCCGTCCGTGTGGTCGAAGACGCCTCCCGACCAGCGTGGCGCCCCCGACGCGTCGTAGTATGCCTCGTCGGAGAACAGTATCACCGGGACCGGCTCGCGCAGCTCGTGGTTCATCGCGCTGGCCAGCGTGGCGTAGTGGCGCTCCAGCGCCCGCAGGATCTCGCGGCCGACGTCGTCATGCTCGGCGCCGTCGTAGCGCACGTGAAAGCGGGCGAGCCGCTGCTCCGTCATGCCACCCTCGTCGCGGGCGTTCTTCTGGAGCCGCGTCAGGAACTCGCGAGCGGTGGGGCTGGGCGTGACTTCGAGGACCGCGCGGAAGGCCTCGGCAGCCTCGCGGTTGCGATCCTGGCGGAACAAGGCCAGAGCGTAGGCTTCGAGCAGCTCGGGGTTGCGCGGCTCCACGGCTAGTGCCTCACGGGCCGCGGACTCGGCAGCCGGCCAGTCGGAGGCCTCGAGCAGCACGCGGACCAAGGCCTGGCGAGCCGCCAGACCGTCGGGCCGCACCTGGATCGCGCGACGCAGCCGGCTTGCAGCTTCGGGATACTGGCGCAGCACCTGATCCTGTGTGGCGAGGCGTACAAGCGTGGCCTCGAGCAGGTCCCGCAGTTGTGGCTCCGCAGGGTAGCGCTCGTGGAGATCCTCCGCCAGGCGCTGATCGGCGGTGAAGAGCATCTCGAGTTGGTTGACTCGGCTCGCGAGGGACTGCGCCGACTGCACGTCGGCCTGGGGCACCATGCCTTCTTCCCGGATGGGAGCCATCGTGACTGGCGTCGGCGTCGGCGGGGCGCTCGGTGCGGGCGTGGCCACGACTTGCGGGAGGGTCTGCGGCGGCGGAGCGACGCTCGGCTCTGGCTGCGGGTTCTCCGGGCGCAGCCGTTGCCAGCCGATGTAGGCGCCCGCCGCAACGGCCGCAAAGAGCAGAGTGCTCTCGAGTGCGCGACCCGCGGATGCCACGCCAGAGTCTACCCAATTGCTAGAATCCGCGCACCCCATGCGAGCCGCTTCCGCGCTGGCGCCGACGCGCATCGATCTCGCCGGCGGGACCCTCGACATCTGGCCCCTCTACCTGTTCCATGCCGGCGCTCTCACGGTCAACGTCGCGATCGACCGGCGCGCGTACTGCCGGGTGGAGCCATGCACCGACGGCGTGCGCATCGAATCGGTGGACACCCGGATGGTCCACGAGGCGGAGAGCATCGGCGTACTGACCGGCGCTGCGGGTGCGCCGCTCGCGGCGTATGTGCTCGAGGCGCTGGGGATCGAGACCGGCGTGAGCGTCGTGACGCGTTCCTGCGTGCCGCCCGGGAGCGGCCTGGGCGGCTCGTCGGCGCTCGCCGTGGCGGTGGCAGGCGCGATCGCCCGAGCGGTGGGCAAGCGCCTCGCCGAGGACGAGCTGTGGCCCGTCGTCCGCGACGCCGAGGCTCGCTGCATCGGCGTTCCGACCGGCATCCAGGACTACCTTGCCGCGCTCCACGGCGGGCTGCTCGCGATCCACCTCGATGCCGGGCGCATCCGTGTGGAGCGCCTGGCCGTGGACCCGGAGAAGCTCGAGCAGTGCCTCGCCCTCGTGGATGCGGGAGCGACGCGTTTCTCGGGCATCAACAACTGGGAGGTCTTCAAGGGCCGCATCGATGGCAACTCCAGGATCCGCGATTCGCTCGCGACGATCGCCGGCGTGGCGTCTCGAGTGCGGGCGGCGCTCGTGGAGCAGCGCTTCGAGGCGCTCGTCCCGCTCCTGGCCGAGGAGTGGGACGCGCGCCAGATCCTCGCCCCTGCCGTCACCACGCCGGAGATCGACCGTATCGTCTCGGCCGCCCGGCGTGCGGGTGGCGCGGCCAAGGTGTGCGGTGCGGGCGGAGGTGGCATGGTTGCGGTGTGGGCCGAGCCGGGAGGCCTCGACGCGGTGCGCAGGGCCGTGGCCAGCACCGGCTTCGAGTGCGTGTCGTTCCGGATCGCTCGCGAGGGGCTCCAGGTGGAGCACGGCGGCTGAAGGCCCTATACTTAGGGTTTCGCCCGGCCCTCGATCCGAAGGCAAAGGGAGCACTCATGATCCAGGCGACCCAACTGAAGCGCGGCATGTGCATCAAGCACGACGGCGACCTCTACCGGGTGGTGGAGGCGCAGCACAAGACGCCCGGGAACCTTCGCGGCATGGTCCAGGCCAAGATCCGCCACCTGAAGAGCGGCTCCATCATCGAGCACCGTTTCCGCTCGGTGGACTCCGTCGAGCGCGCGCTCCTGGATGACTCCGAGATGGAGTTCCTCTACCGGGACGGCGACATGTACCACTTCATGAACAACGAGAGCTACGAGCAGATCGCGCTGTCGGACGAGGTCCTGGGCACGGCCGTGCAGTACCTGCTCCCGAACATCAAGCTCAAGGTCGAGATGTACGAAGGCCGACCAGTCGGCATCGAGCTGCCGATGACGGTGGACATGACCGTCGTCGAGACCGAGCCCGCCATCAAGGGCGCCAGCGTCTCGAACGTGGGTAAGCCGGCGAAGATGGAGACGGGCCTCGTCGTGCAGGTGCCGCCGTTCATCGCCGAGGGCGAGCGGATCCGCATCGACACCGCCACCGGATCCTACGTCGAGCGCGTCAAGTAGCCGGCCCTGGGCCCTGCTCCCGTGAGCCCGCCCACCGTCCCCTTCGCGCGCCTCGGTTGGATCGAGGTGGTCACGGGGAGCATGTTCAGCGGCAAGAGCGAGGAGCTCATCCGCCGTGTGCGGCGGGCGCAGATCGCGCGCCAGCGCGTGCAGATCTTCAAGCCGCGCATCGACAGCCGCTACGCGGAAGACCACATCGTGAGCCACTCCGACATGAAGCTGCCGTCCGAGGTTGTGGGCTCGGCGGCCGAGATCCTCGAGAGGGTCGACGCCCGTACCGAGGTAGTCGGAATCGATGAGGGTCAATTCTTCGACGCCTCGATCGTGACGGTCGCGAACACGCTCGCCGACCGCGGCGTGCGCGTGATCGTCGCCGGGCTCGACCAGGACTACATGGGCCGGCCCTTCGAGCCCATGCCCCAGCTCATCGCCGTCGCCGAGTACGTCGACAAGGCCCTTGCCATCTGCGTGCGCTGCGGCGCGCCCGCGAACCGCAGCCAGCGTCTGGTCGCTGCAACGGACCGCGTCGTGGTCGGCGGCTCTCACGAGTACGAGGCGCGATGCCGCCGCTGCTTCCAGCCGGGCCCGGTTCGTTCCGAAGGGTAACGATCCGGAGGGACCGTGCTCACCTCGAAGCCCGCGGAAGGACCGCGTATGTCCATGCTAAGTCAGGGGTTCACGAACCCTGCTCTCCCACGGCACGCAGCTTGCTCGAAGAGCTGCCATGGCGCAGTTGGAGCCCATCCCATTGGCTCGCTGCCGTTTGCACGGTCCCGACGAGGCAGGCACCTCGAACGTCCGATACATCCCGCTCGTCGACCTCGAGCTCTGGAAGCACTTCATGGAGACCCGGCACGGCCGGCATGTGGAGGTCGAGGCGATCTCGGTGTGGGTGCCCGAGGATCCGGCCTCCTGGAACTCCGGGTTCGAGCCGGACGAGCTGGAGCCGGTTCTGCGGGTGCGCCTCGAGCGGGCGGGCCCGCATGGCGTGCCCGTGACGATCGAGCGCTTCTTCCCGGCCGAGACGTACCCCGTTGCGCAGGAGCGGCTGCTGGCCCACGTGGACGTGTCGCAGGGCCCGCGCACCATCGTGGCGACTCCCGGATACTTCGTGCCCGAGCCGGCCGCGTCCCGGCTCGGCCCGGCCTACCTGCACCACTAACGAAGCAGCGCGGGGTCGCGTGACCCCGCGCCTGATCCCGATCGACGGTGCCCAGGGCGAGGGCGGCGGCCAGGTCTTGCGAACCGCGCTGTCTCTCTCGGCGGCCACGGGGCAGGGCTTCGAGCTGACGCGCATCCGGGCCCGGCGCACGATCCCGGGTCTGCGCCCGCAGCATCTCGCGGCGGTGCGGGCGGCGGCGATGGCCTGCGACGCCAAGGTGGGCGGGGTGTTCGAGGGGTCGCCGGACCTGCGCTTCGAGCCGGGCGGGCTCGCGCCGGGCGACTTTCGGTTCGAGATCGCTACGGCCGGAGCCGCGACGCTGGTGCTGCAGACAGTCGTCGCGCCCCTTGCGACGACGGGGGCTGCGAGCCGCGTCGCGATCACCGGAGGGACGCACGTCCCGCTGAGCCCCTCCTTCGACTACCTCGCCCGTCACTGGGGAGCCGCCGTGGACGCGCTGGGCCTGCGGAGCGAATACACGCTGGAACGGGCCGGCTTTTATCCTCCGGGCGGCGGCGAGATCCACGCGCGCGTCGAGCCGTGGGCGCGGCCGGGGGCGTTGCGCCTGGAGAAGCGTGGCGCACTCGTGAAGCTGCGTGGCGTATCGGGACAGGCGCGGCTTCGGAACGACGTGGCTCAACGCCAGCGAGATGCCGCGCAGGCGCGCCTTTGGGAGGCGCGTCGTCTCGAGGCCGAATGGGAGGTCGTCGAGGTGAAGGCCGCATCACCGGGGTCCTTCCTGCTGCTCGAGGCCGTCTTCGACAAGGGTCGCGGCGCCTTCGGATACCTGGGCGAACGGGGCGTCCGCGCCGAGATCGTCGGAGACCGCGCCGCGCGTCGGCTGCTGCGCTTCCTCGAGGAGGACGGCGCGACGGACCCTTGCCTCGCCGATCAGCTCGTCGTGCCCCTCGCGCTCTCGGGCGGCGGAGGCCTCGTGACCACGACTGAGGTCACCGCGCACCTCGAGACAGTGGCCGCGACGGCCGCGCTCTTCGGAGTGAAGGCGCGCGTTCTCGGCAGGCGCGGCATGTCGGGAGCGGTGGAAGTGGAGCGCAATTGACCGCCTCCGGAGCGGCGGCTAGCATTGGCGCGTTGCGCGTCGGATGCGCTCGCGCAGGAGGGGTGGCCCTGCTGACGAGCCTCGCGCTCTCGGGCTGCCGCTCGGGCGCGGCCCAGCGCGTGGCCCCCCCGCCGATCCGGCCGGCTCGGCCGGTGACGCTGCAGGAGGCCCTCGACTCCTATGACGGCTACTGCGGCGGGCTCCGGACCTTCAGCGCTTCAGGCGATCTCGACATCAGGGACCTGCGTGCGGGCAAGCAGCGCAAGCTGGGCGTACGACTCGTGGCCACGCGCGGCGACCGCCTCTATCTCAAGGGGTCGGTCCTCGTGGTGACCGCCCTCGAGGTGGTGTCGGACGGGCGTCGCTTCTGGTTCCAGGTCCCGTCGAAGAAGACCGTGTGGACGGGCCTGGCCTCGGACGACGCGCACGCGGCGGAGGGCGCCGACCAGGCGCCCTACTACGCGCTGCGTCCGCGCGACGTCACGGCAGCTCTTCTGCCCGATCCGCTCGCGCCCGGAGAGGGCGAGACGGTCCTGATCGACCTGGATCGCGAAGCCGTGTGGCTCAGCGTGGCGCGCGTCGGGGCAGGCCGCGGGATCGTGAGGCGGCGCGTGGGCCTGGACCGCGTGAGCCTTCGGCCCGTCAGCCTGCGCGCCTACGACGAGCGGGGGGAGCTTATCTCCGACGTGGCGCTCGGCAGCTGGTCGGCCGACGCGCCGCGGCGAGTGGTGATCCGGCGCCCCGGAGAGGGCTATGTCGCGGACTTCAGCCTCGAGAAAGTCGAGCTGAACAAGGCGGTGCCCGAGAAGGCGTTCGAGCCCCGGCCGGTCGAGGGCTACAAGACGGTCGAGGTGGGGACGTGAGGGAGGCGATCCTCCGCACCGTCGACCTGCGCATGGTCTATCACGTCGGGAAGGTCGAGGTCGATGCGCTGCGCGGCATCTCGATGGAGATCCAGCGCGGCGAGTTCGTGGCGATCGTGGGCCCGTCCGGGTGTGGCAAGTCCACGCTGCTGCACCTGCTGGGCGGGCTCGCCCGGCCCAGCGCCGGCCAGATCTTCGTCGACGGCGTGCTGATCTCGGCCGCTGCGGACGCCGAGCGCACGCGCGTGAGGCGCGAGAAGATCGGCTTCGTGTTCCAGCGCTTCAACCTGCTACCGACGCTGACGGTGCGCGGCAACCTCGAGATCGCCTGCCAGATCCAGGGCGACGGCGTGCCGACTCGCGATAGGCTCGTGGAGGTCCTGGAGATGGTCGGGCTGCCGCACAAGATGAACATGAAGCCCCTCGACCTTTCGGCAGGCGAGCAGCAGCGCATCGCCATCGCGCGGGCGATCGTCGGCCGCCCGGCCATCGTGCTGGCCGACGAGCCCACCGGCAACCTGGACTCGGTGAACAGCAACACGATCCTGGAGCTGTTCAAGGAGCTCAACAACAAGGTGGGTCAGACCATCGTGATGATCACCCACAACCCCGACGCAGCCGACGTGGCGCACCGCACGATCGAGATGAAGGACGGCCGCGTGATCAGCCACGGCGTGATGCACCCGCAGGTGACGGGGGCAGGCACGTGAGCGTCCTGCGCCGCGTCCTGCTCTGGGACTACGAGCGCGGCTCCTTCCCATACGACCTCGTCTGCCTGCTCGTCCTGCTCTTCATCGCATTGGCGCCGGCCTCCTGGGTCAGCGATCCAATGGCGGTGCGCCCGTGAAGCGGATCGCTTCCGCGCTGCTGCTCGCGCTCGCCCCCTCGGTTCGCGCGGCGGACCCGACGCAGGTCCTGAAGGGCCTCGAGGAGTCGGGCCGTGCACTCCGGACGATGAAGGCGGAGTTCGTGGAGACGAAGGTGTCGGTGCTCCTCGACGAGACGACCGAGCAGAAGGGCGACGTGCTGCTGCAGGTGCCGGGGCGCTTCCGCTGGAACTACACCGCGCCCAGCCCAGGGGCGATGGTGATCAAGGACGGTCAGTTCGCGCGCTACGTGCCCCAGAGCAAGCAGGTCTTCCGGGGCGCCGCCAAGGGCGAGGCCGACCTCCTGGTCGGCTTCGGGCCGGGCGCCGCCGGCCTCGGAAACAAGTACGACGTGAGGCTGCTCGGGGAGGAGTCGGTGGGGGCGTCGACGGCCCACGTGCTCGACCTCCTCCCGAAGAAGGGGCAGTCCGGCCTGTTCGCGGCGATCCGGCTCTGGGTGGACAAGGCGCGCTCGATCCCGGTCCAGACGCGACTCACCGAACCCACGGGCGACCATACGACGGTGCGCTTCGAGAAGGTGCAGATCAACACACCTCTGGGCGCATCGGCGTTCGACCTGAAGCTCCCCAGGGACGTTGTCGAGGTGAAGTGAGGGGCCTGGTCCTCGCGCTCCTCGTCGCAGCCGGCGCCGCGGCGCAGGAGCCGCCGCCTCCGGACCCGAGCGAGCTGATCGACGCGCTGCTGTCGAGCCTGCTCGGCGAGCAGGACGCTGACACCCCCGAGACGCTCCAGGCTCGGGTCGCGGAGGTGGGGGGCGTGCCGTTCCGTGCCGCCGTGCCGCTGAACTATCTGGACCCCGCCGGCCTCGAGGCCTACCTGCGCCAGCTCCTCGACGCTGAGTATCCGGAGGCCGTCGCCGAGGCGGACGCCCGCACCCTGATCGCATTCGACCTGCTGCCCCACGGCTGCGACCTTCGCGGGCTGCGTACGCGCCTTCTTCTCGAGAACGTGATCGGCTTCTACGACGACCGGCCTGGCCAGAAGCGCCTCTTCGCGGTGAGCCGCACGCAGCAGCTCACCGCGATGAATCGCATCGTCCTGGTCCACGAGCTGCGCCACGCGCTCCAGGACCAGTACGCCGACCTGCATGGCGTGCTCCCACGGTCGATCGGCGACTTCGACGACCGCCGCCTGGCGTTCATGTCGATCCTCGAGGGGGACGCGACGCTCGTGATGATGCGCTACCTCGGCGACCTGCTGCCGATCGGCGACGCTCTGCAGGACGCTGCGCTGCCAATGCCTCCGGTCGAGGGTGCGCCGCCGGTGTTGCGCGACCAGCTGGTACGGCCGTACGTGGACGGCCTGGCGCTGGCGCGCGCGTTGCACGAGCGGGGCGGGTGGAATGCGCTGCGGGAGGCGTGGTCGCGCCCGCCGCGCTCGATGGAACAGGTGTTGCACCCGGAGAAGCTCTTCGCCGAGGAGCCCCCCCGGGACGTGGTCCTGTCCTGGGCGCCGACGGAAGGTCGCCAGCTCGCGGAAGGCGTCCTGGGCGAGCTGCTGGCAGGGACGCTCCTCGGCGCCGACGGTCCGGCGAGCGCAGGCTGGGGCGGCGACAGCTATCGCAGCTGGGACGTCGGTGGGCGCACGCTGCTGGTTTGGAAATCGGTATGGGACACGCCCGGCGACGAGGCGGAGTTCCGGGAGGCGCTGAGGGCGCGCTTCGAGGCGTCGCACGGGCCGAGCGTGCAGAAGGGAAGCTACCGCGTGTTCACACGGCGGCCTTGGCGGGCCGCGCTGGGTGGGCCCGGCGGAGCTGTGCTCCTCATCGCGTCGGATGCGCCGGACGAGTTCGAGGCTGCGCTCGAAAAGCTCTCCCGTCCTTGACAATTCCGGGAGGCGCCTCGGATAATCCGCGCGCGTCCAGCCCCCACGATCCTTCAGGAGGACCCATGGCCTCTCCCGCAGCTCCCTCCGGCAATCAGTCGAACCTGGGCATGGCGCCGAACATCGGCTCGCTGCTGTGCTATCTCCCGTGCTGCCTGGGGCTGATCGTCGCGGTCGTCGCCGCGATCATCGAGAAGCAGAGCCGCCTGGTGCGCTTTCATGCCTTCCAGAGCCTGCTCCTCCATGCGGCGATGTTCGTCCTCTTCGTCGCCATGACCATCGTGCAGGTCGCCCTGGCCTTCGTCGGTGGCGGAGCCATCGCGTTGCTCCTCTGGCCCCTGCGCCTGCTCGTCGGCCTGGGAGTGCTGGGCGTGCAGATCATCTGCATGATCAAGGCGAACGCGGGCGAGCAATACGAGCTGCCCGTGATCGGCGAGATGGCGCGGAAGTGGGCGCAGGGAGCCTAGGTCTATCGATGAGCCTGTTCGACAAGCAGGCGGCCGCTGCCCTCGAGGCGGATCAGCGTGTCGGGCCCGTGGCCCGATAGCATGACCTCGTAGACCTCGCGGTCCTCGACCGAGATCGGCGTCACGTCGCCGCTCCAGGTGATGATCGAGGACGCGGGGACCGAGACCGGCATCTCGGGGGTGACGACCAGCGCGAGCGGCTTGCTGGCCACAGAGAGCGCCAGCATGCCGGTGCCCTCGAGCGCGAGGAACTCCGCGGCGCCCCCGCCGCTGCCGACGACCACGTAGCGGGGCGTGAGAGTGGCCTCGCAGGCGAGCAGGTGCGCCGGCTCCACGTGTACCGTTTCGTCCCGGACGTGCATGAATGTGATCTCGCGCTCGTGGTCGGTGAGGATCACCTTGCCGGTGCCGGTGATCATCACCAGCGGCGGATGGCCGCCAGGCCGGCGCTCCTTCACCCAGAACGTGAGGTTGCCGCCGTACGAGTAGATGCTGCCCTGCTTGATGAAGACCTTCCCCGAGAAGTCGATCTCCATGAGGTTGTTGTCCAGGAACCGGAAGACCTCCGGGCGGCGCGTCGGCGGCAGCGTGCGGTCCGTCCAGGCCGGCTGCGTCCTCTCGGTCGCGCGCTGTGGGAAACTGATGATCTCCGGATGGCGGTCGCGCGGCCCGGCGTCCGAGGCTTGCAGGCGCGCCGTGTCCGAGGTTCGCGCTCCCGCGAGGAGGTTGGGGCTCACCGGGGCCACGTCGCGCGGCGAAAAGGCGTCGTTCTCGCCGGCCGTTCGGCTGGCGTGTTCCCGCCGCAATGCGTCGCGGATCTCCGCGGCCTTGAACTCGGCGGTGTCCGCCCCGGTCTTCTTTGCGGCCGGGGCGGCCGGAGGAGGCGGTGGGAACGCGTCGCCCGACGGATCGGGCGGCGTTGGGGGGGGCAGTTGTGCCGGCCGCGAGGCGATGTGCGGCAGCGCGGTGAGGAATTCGGCATCGGACGGAGCGGGTGCAGCCGCCGGGCGCTCTCGTCCCGCCAGCTTGTCCTCCACGCGTCGAACCAGAATGTTCGCTCCGGCCTGACGGTACTGGAAGATGGCGTCCTGGTAGCGCTTCATGCGCTCGTAGATCGAGCCCAGGTAGAAGTTGATCTTGGGGCTGCGGCCGCTCAGCTCCAGCGCCTTGGTGAAGGCGGACTCGGCCTCCTCGAGCCTTTGCAGCTTGAAGTTGATGAGGCCGAGGTTGTAGTAGAGCGTGTGGGCGTCCGGGCTCTCGGCCGCCAGCTTCCGATAGATCTCCTCGGCCTTCTCGTACTTGTCCTGCTTGAAGTAGACGAGGCCCAGGAGGTTCAGGACCCTCTGGTCGCGCGGCCGCAGCAGGTAGGCCTCCTCGAGCTCGCGCTCGGCCTCCTCGTAGTGCCTGCCATCGAAGTGGGCCTTCCCCTTGTTGAAGTGGGCGAGGAAGAGGCCCTGGTCGAACGGGGCGCGCGGAGTCGCCATGGTCAGTCGAGGGCGCGGATCATCGAATACGTGACGCCCTCGGGCGGAGGGATGGTCGCGACATGGGGGGCGCCGTTCGCGTCGGTCCACTTGTAGTAGGTCGAGGGCCGCGCGGGCGTGAGCTTCGCGGGTCGGGCGGTGGGACCAGCTGCGGCGGCGCCGCGCGGCGGCGCGGCGTAGAACTGCGCCCGCTGCATGCCGCTGGCCAGGTAGCTCAGGCCGCCCAGCAGGCCCTGGATCCTCTGGACGTAGTTTCGCGTCTCCTTGAACGGCGGGACGCCCTTGAAGCGCAGCACCGCGTTCTCGCCGGCGTTGTAGCCGGCCAGCGCCAGCGCCACGTCGCCGTTGAAGAGATCGAGCAGGAAGCGGAGGTACTGGACGCCGCCGAAGATGTTCTGGCGCGCGTCGAACGAATCGCTCACGCCGAAGCGGCGCGCCGTGAACGGCATGAGCTGCATCAGACCCTGGGCGCCTTTCGACGAGACCGCCAGGGAGTCGTACTCGGACTCCGTCTGGATGACGGCCTGGATCAGGTCTACGCCGACGCCGTGGAGCGCCGCCGCGGCCTGGATGTGGCCGTCGTACTCACCCCGATACGAGCGGCGGAAGCCGCGGGAGTGGATCAGCGTGCCTTTGCCGATGTACGTGAGCCGGAAACCGGGATCGTCCGGGACGTTCGTCGCCTCGACCACCCCGTTCGCGTTGCGGCGCGTGTAGATCTGGGCGGTGCTGATCGAGGCCGTCCCGAGGACGAGGGCGAGCAGGGTGAAGCCGTTGCGCAGGCTACGACGCACGATCGGCCTCCAGCATCTCGCGAAGGACCGCGACGGCCTTGCGGCGCAGGGCGTCGACGTCGCCCGGCGCGACCCCGCCGCCCTGGGCGAACTCGGGGCGGCCGCCGCCGCGCAGTCCGAGCCGCTTCAGGATCTCCGGCGCGGGCACTCGCCCCTTGAGCGACTCCGACGCGGCGCCGATGACCGAGACGCCCTTGTCGTCGAGCGCGGTGGAGAGCAGGACGTAGGCGTCGGCTCGATGGCGGTTGCGGAAGTCGTCCACGACGTCGGCGTGGGCCTTCTTGTCGAGCCCGTCGAAGCGGGGCGTCCAGACCTTGACGCCACCGACCTCGACGACGTCCTCGCCGCCCTTCTGCGCGCCGCCCGTTGCCACCTTCGTCTTCAGGGCTTGAAGCTCGCGCTCGCGGGCCTTGAGCTGCTCACGCAGCCTGGCGTACTCGTCCACCAGACCCCGGCGGTCGACCTTGGCCGTCTCCTCCAGCTCCTCCAAAATGCTCTGGTCGACCTGCGCGCGCTCGAGGGCCGCCTCGCCGGTGAGCGCCTCCACGCGGCGCGTTCCGGCCGAGATGCCCTGCTCGACAGTGAACAAGAACAGGCCGATCTCGCCTGTGCGGGGCACGTGTGTGCCGCCGCAGAACTCCTTCGAAAAGCCCGGAACCTCCACGACGCGGACGCGCTCGCCATACTTGTCCCCGAAGAACGCGAGCGCGCCGTAGACGAGGGCCTCCTCGCGCCCCATGACCTTCTGGAGCAGCGCCGTGTCCTTCAGGATCTCGCCGTTGACGCGGTTCTCGATGTTGCGCAGCTCGCGGGGCGACACGCCCGCGAAATGGCTGAAGTCGAAACGCAGGCGGTCCGGCGCCACCAGGCTGCCCGCTTGCTTCACGTGCGGCCCGAGGATCTCGCGCAGAGCGGCGTGAAGGAGATGCGTCCCCGTGTGATGGCGCATGGCGCCGGCGCGGCGCTCGGCATCCACCTCCGCCCGCACCGTCATGCCCGGCTCGAGGCCGCCCGCCGTCACCTGGACCTTGTGCGTGTACAAGCCAGGAATGGGGATGTGTGTATCGACGACCTCGGCCGCCGCGCCCTCGGCCGACAGCACGCCGCGATCGCCCACCTGCCCGCCTGACTCGCCATAGAACGGCGTCCTGTCGAGGACGATCTCGCCGGCGTCGCCTGGGTCGAGGCGCTTGACGAGCCTCCCCTCCTTGAGCACCGCGAGGACCCGAGCATCCTCGGCGACGAGGCTGTCGTAGCCCAGGAACGCGGTCTTGCCCTTCTCGAGCAGACCGATCCAGACCGGATCGCCGGTGACCGCGCCCAGCTTGCTCGCCTGGCGGGCGCGTTCCTGCTGCGCCTGCAGCTCTTTCTCGAAGCCCGCCGTGTCGACGTCGAGGCCGCGGTCCCTCGCCATCTCCTCGGTGAAGTCGAGGGCGAGCCCGTAGGTGTCGTAGAGGCGGAAGGCGTCGGGGCCCGAGACGAAGTCGCCCGGCGCGAGGCGCGCCGCCACCTTGTCGAACTCCGCGAGCGCCGTGCGCAGCGTGGAGCCGAAGCGGTCCTCCTCGACGCCGACGACGCGCTCGATGGACGCGGCGTGGTTCCGGAGATCGGGGTAGGCGCCGGACATGCGCTCCACGACGACGTCGACCAACTCGCCGAGGAAGGCGCCCTGGATGCCGAGCTTGCGGCCGTGGCGCAGCGCGCGCCGCATGATCTTGCGCAGGACGTAGCCGCGGCCTTCGTTGCCGGGCATCACGCCGTCCCCGACCAGGAAGGTCGCGGCGCGCACATGGTCGGCGATGACCCGGAGCGAGACGTCGCTCGAGGCCGCCTTCCCGTAGTCCACGCCGGCCTTGCCGGCCGCCGCCTGGATCAGCGGCTGAAACAAGTCGGTGTCGTAGTTGGACAGCTTCCCCTGGACGACCGAGGCGATGCGCTCGAGCCCCATGCCGGTGTCGACGCACGGTGCGGGAAGCGGCTGGAGGCGCCCGGAAGCGTCGCGGTCGAACTGCATGAAGACGAGGTTCCAGATCTCGAGCCAGCGGTCGCACTCGCACTCGACGCCGAGACAGGCTCCGCCCGGCGCCTCCAGGGGGCAGGGGATGGCGTCCCCCTGGAAGAAATGGATCTCGGAACAGGGACCGCACGGGCCGGTGTCGCCCATCGCCCAGAAGTTGTCCTTTGCTCCCAGCTCCAGGATCCGGTCCGCCGCCACGTGCGCCAGCCAGTGGCCGTGGGCCTCGGCATCCCGTGGGATGCCGTCCTCGCCCTTGAAGATCGTCACCTTCATGCGCGCCGGATCGAGGCCCAGGTCCGTGGTCAGCAGCTCCCAGGCGAAGGCGATCGCGTCCCTCTTGAAGTAGTCGCCGAAGGAGAAGTTGCCCAGCATCTCGAAGAACGTGTGGTGGCGCGCCGTGAAGCCGACGTTCTCGAGATCGTTGTGCTTTCCGCCGGCGCGCACGCATTTCTGCGACGACGCGGCTCGCACGTAGTCGCGCTTCTCCTTGCCCAGGAAGACGTCCTTGAACTGGTTCATCCCGGCGTTGGCGAAGAGCAGGGTCGGGTCGCTCGCGGGCACCAGAGAAGAGGACTTGACGACGCGGTGACCGCGCTCCTCGAAGTACCTCAGGAACGCGCTGCGGATCTGGTCGGCGGTCTTCACGTCGGATCCCTTCCCCCTCACTCCTCAGACTCGCCCAAAGGCTCGACCCCCTCGAGGAGGTCGCGGTGACGAGGCCACAAGACGCGGAAACGCTCTAGTATGAGGATAGCCGGGAAGCCTCGTCGAATCAAATACATATAGAGGCCGCGAGCGCGCTTCCCGGGGGCATCCCGTTGACGGGCCTTCCAGTACCGCCGGGCCATCCGGTCGAGGACCTGCTCCTCCGGAACGTCGCCGAGCGCCTCCGTCAGGCCCGCCTCCGCCGTGGACCGCGCGACCCCCCGGCGGCGCAGCTCCTGACGGACCCGCTGCCGGCCGAGGCCGTGATGCTGGAGCCGCGAGCGGGCGTAGCGTGCTGCGAAGCCGCGGTCGTCGACGTATCCTTGCGCGCGCAACCTCTCGAGGACGCCGTCCACGTCCTCGGCCTCGAAGCCCTGGCGCAACAGGGCCCGTCTCAGCTCACCGGCCGCGTGGTCGCGGCGCGCGAGCTTCTCGAGCGCGCTCTGGTAAGCCGACTTGGCTAAGGGCGCTACTCCAGGTCGAAGGACTGCATCGTCTTCTCCATCTCCTCGGCGGCCATGTCGGAGGTGGACTGGATGCCCTGGATCTTGAGCTTGAACTCGTCGGGGTTGCTGGCCCGGCGCAGCGCCTCGTCGTACGTGATCAGCTCCTTCTTGTAGAGCTGGAAGATCGACTGGTCGAATGTCTGCATGCCGTACTGGCTAACGCCGGCGGCGATCGCCTCGTGGATCAGCTTGGTCTTGTCCTTGTTGATGATGCAGTCGCGGATAAAGGGCGTCGCGATCATGACCTCGACGGCGGGCACGCGGCCGTGGCCGTCCGCGCGCGGCACGAGGCGCATGGAGATGACCGCCTTCAGCACGCCGGCCAGCTGCAGGCGGATCTGCTTCTGCTGGTGCGGCGGGAACACCGAGATGATGCGGTTGACGGTCTCGGTGGCATCCAGGGTGTGCAGGGTCGACAGCACCAGGTGGCCGGTCTCGGCGGCGGTGATGGCCGTCTCGATCGTCTCGTAGTCGCGCATCTCGCCGACCAGGATCACGTCGGGGTCCTGGCGCAGGGCGGAGCGGAGCGCCGAGGCGAACGAGCGCGTGTCCACCTCGACCTCGCGCTGGTTCACGATCGATTTCTTGTCGCGGTGGAGGAACTCGATCGGGTCCTCGATCGTGATGATGTGCTCGGTGCGCTGGGCGTTGATGAAGTCGATCATTGCGGCGAGGGTCGTGGACTTGCCCGAGCCGGTGGTCCCGGTGCACAGGATCAGGCCGCGCTGCTCGTTGCAGATCTTCTCGAGGACGATGGGCAGGCCGAGCTCGCGGACCGTGAGGATCTTCACCGGGATCACGCGCAGCACCAGTCCGACCGTGCCGCGCTGCTGGAAGACGTTGCAGCGGAAGCGGCCCAGGCCGGGAACCGAGTACGCGATGTCGATCTCCAGGTTGTCCTTGAACTTCTGCTTCTGGCGGTTGCTCATGATGGAGAACGCCATCGCTATGGTGTCCTCCTGCATGAGGCGCTTGGTCTCGACCAGCGGGATCAGCTCGCCGTTGATGCGCAGCACGGGGTGAGAACCGACCTTGAGGTGCAGGTCGGAGGCCTTGCGCTCTGAGGCGATCTTCAGGAGATCGTTGATATGCATCGGTCTTCCCCTTAGCCGGCGCTCTTCTTGCGGGCCGGGGCCGCGGCGGCCTGTTCCAGGGCCGGGACGTAGGTGAGCCACCCGAACTCGTCGGGCGCACGGCACTCGATCACGTCGAAGAACGCGCTCTGCAGCGCCTCCGTGACCGGCCCGCGGGCGCCGCTGCCGACCGTGATGCGGTCCACGGACCGGATCGGCGTGATCTCGGCGGCGGTGCCTGTGAAGAACGCCTCGTCGGCGACGTAGAGCAGCTCACGCGGCATGCGCTCCTCGACCACGGGGATGCCGAGCTTGCGCGCCAGCGCGATCACCGAGTCGCGCGTGATGCCCGGGAGGACCGAGGAGACGAGCGGTGGCGTGATGAGGGTGCCGCGCTTCACGATGAAGAGGTTCTCGCCGCTCCCCTCGGAGATGTGCCCCTCGGAATCGAGGGCGATGCCCTCGGAGTAGCCCTCGGTGACGGCCTCCATCTTGATGAGCTGCGAGTTCATGTAGTTCCCGGCGGTCTTGGCCATCGCCGGCAGCGTGTTCGGGGCGATGCGCGTCCAGGAGCTGACGCGGACGTCGACGCCTTTCTCGAGCGCCTCGGAGCCGAGGTACCTGCCCCAGTCCCAGACCATGATGAAGGCGTCCACAGGGCACGGAAACGGGTTGACACCGAGCAGGCCGTAACCGCGGTAGATGACCGGACGGATGTAGCAGGCGTCCATCCTGTTGGCGGCGATGGTATCGAGCGTGGCCTGGCTGAACTCGGCCGGCGACCAGGGCACGTCCATCCGATACACCTTCGCCGAGTCATAGAGGCGCTGGGTGTGCGCATCGAGCCGGAACACGGCCGGGCCATCCGGAGTCGAATAGCAGCGGGCGCCCTCGAACACCGCCGAGCCGTAATGGATGACGTGCGAGCCGACGTGGATCTTCGCCTCGTCCCAGGGGACGAGCTCTCCGTTCATCCAGATCTTTTCGGACTTCGGAAAGGACATCGCGGGGCGACCCTCCTCTGGCCGGTCACGCCCACCGGAATCACGGTCCGCTGCGCGCGACCTTTGGGCGAATTCTAGACGTCTGGACCATGCGCTGTCAACGGAAGGCCGAGGGGAAGTCGCTGACGTGAGCGGAGTTAGGCGGATGGTTTCGTTGCAACGTTACGCGGGCCACGAGGACACGGAGGAACGGGAGAACGAACGGAGAGAACGGACTGGAGAATGAAAACGGATTCAAAGGGGGGGACAGAAAATGAGCGGTCTCGCGCTCCGTCTCTATTCGCTCTCTCCCGGTTCTCTGTGTTCCCGGGCCGTCGTTGCGGCGCCTACTGCTTCTCGCCGCAGAAGGGGCAGCTGTCCGATCGAGCGTGGAGCGGCTTGCGGCAGTGCCAGCAGAAGGTCTTCTTCGGGACCTCACGCGCCTTGAGCCGCTTCCGGATGTCCTCGATCTCGGTGGCCTTGTGGTCGATCTCGCCCGCCGTGGTCAGGTCCTCCGCCAGCTCCGAGGCGCGCTGGTAGCGCTCGCCGACCTCGGGGGCGAGCGCCTTCATCACGATGTCGGAGATCTCGCGCGGGATCTGGGTGTTCCGCAGCTTGGGAGGCGTGCAGCGGCCCTGGGCCACCATGCGCTCGATCTGTGCGGGATTCGGGCTGAAGTAGGGAAGCGTTCCAGTGATCATCTGGTACAGCATCACGCCGACGGAGTAGACGTCCGAAGCGAGGACGGCGCGTCCCTGAAACTGCTCAGGCGCCATGTATGGCGGGCTGCCGATGACCGTCGTGGCGTGGGACTTCTCCAGGAACCGGGAGGTGCCGAAGTCGGCGACCTTGACGACGCCGCTCTCCGAGATGAGCACGTTGGCGGGGCGCAGGTCGCGGTGCAGGACCTGGTTCTGATGGGCGTGATCCACGCCCTTGAGGATCTGGAGCGTGTAGGCCACCGCGCGCGGAACGTCGAGGGACTTCTCTCGGTCGAGCACCGCCTCGAGGCTCTCGCCCTTGACGTACTCCATCACGATGAAGAAGACGCCGTCGAGCTTCTCGGCCGTGAGGATGCCCACGATGTTCTGGTGATCGAGGGCCGCGAGCAGGCGAGGCTCCTGCAGGAGGTCGACGAAATCCCCGCTCTGCCGATGCGGGACCTTGATCGCGACCTTCTTGTCGATCCAGGTATCCTTGGCGAGGAAGACGGTTCCGAAGCCGCCGGAGCCGAGGTTCGAAAGGACCTGATACTTCCCGACCGTTTGTCCCAGGAGGAACATGGAGTGGTGAGCGGGCGGGAGTATAGCAGCCCTACAATCCGCGGCGGGGGAGGACCGGATGGCATTCATGGACTCGGCGCGCGAGCGCGTGCGGGGCAAGGGGATGCGGATCGTGTACCCGGAGGGCGCGGAGGAGCGCACGATCCGCGCGGCGGGCATCCTCAGGGACGCGGACCTCGCGAGGCCGACGCTGATCGGCTCGCGCGCGGAGGTGGCGGCCCTGGCGCACTCCCTCGGGGTCTCGCTCGACGGCGTCGAGCTCCGAGAGCCGAGCGCTGACCCGGCCCGCGGGCGGTTCGAGGCCGAATACGTCGCGCTCCGTCAGCACAAGGGTGCGACGGCCGAGCACGCGCACGAGCGGCTGGGGCAGCCGCACTACTTCGGCGCGATGCTGGTCCACCTTGGCGAGGCGGACGGGATGGTCTCGGGCCTGAACAGCGCCACGAAGCCGTTCCTGCCGGCCTTCGAGATCGTGCGCATGGCGGACGGCATCAAGAGAGCGTCCTCGGTGTTCGTGATGGCGTGGCCGGACCGTACCCTGTTCTTCGCCGATTGCTCGGTGAACATCGCTCCCGACGCAGCGACGCTCGCTGACATCGGGCTCGCGACCGCAGCCACCGTGCGCTCGTTCGGAATCGAGCCGCGCGTGGCGTTCCTGTCCTTCTCGACGCGCGGCTCCGCGTCCCACGAGCGCGTCGACCGCGTGCGCGAGGCCGCGGCGCTCGCGCGGCAGCGCTCCCCCGAGCTGCTCGCGGACGGGGAGCTGCAGTTCGACGCCGCCTTCGTGCCAGGCGTGGCGAAAAAGAAGAGTCCGGACAGCGTCCTCGCCGGCGCCGCCAACGTGTTCATCTTCCCCGACCTCGACGCCGGGAACATCGCCTACAAGATCACCGAGCGCCTGGCCGGAGCACGGGCCATCGGCCCGATCCTCCAGGGCCTGCGCAAGCCGGTGAACGACGTCTCCCGCGGCTGTTCGGCGCAGGACCTGGCGGACGTTGGGGTCATCACTGCGGTCCAGGCGGGCTGATCCGACCACGTAACGACGGCCCGATAACACGGAGGACCGCGAGAAACGAGGAGAAACAAACCGAGAGCCTGCTACGTTCTCGCGGTCGGTTCTCTCCGTTCGCTCTCTCGTTCCTCTGTGGCCTCCGTTACCGTCGTCGCAGGGTTGCTCAGCGGAGGTCGCCCCACAGGCCCTGGGCGAGCGCCACGGCCGCGACGGCGGCGGTCTCGGCGCGCAGGATCCGAGGGCCGAGGCCGGTGCCCACGAAGGCCGCTTCTTCTAGGTGTTGGGCCTCCCAGTCCTCGAAGCCGCCCGCAGGCCCAATCAGCAGCAGGAGGGCCTCGAGGCGCGGCAGGGAGGTCAACGGCGGCGGTGTGCCGCGCTCCAACAGGACAGCCCGCGTGCCGTCGAAGGGGGCATGGACCAGCTTCTCGAGCGTGGACGTCGCTGCGATCGACGGGACCACCGCCCGGCCGCACTGCTCCGCGGCGCCGCTCGCCACCTTGTCCCAGCGCTCCTGACGGGACCCCTGGAGCGCGGGGCGAGCTGCCGCGTCGGTCCTCGCCGTCACGACCGGCCATATCTCGCTGACGCCGAGCTCGGTCGTCTTCTGGACGACCAGCTCCATACGGTCGCCCTTGAGCGGGGACAGGGCCAGGACCAGACGCAGCGTCGACTCGGCGCGCGGGCTCACCGCCTCGCC
>DATFEN010000145.1:0-17633 GCA_035251085.1 Vicinamibacteria bacterium
CGACCGCGCCGGCAGCCACGCAGCCGCCCGTGACGGCGCCCCCGGTGACGGAAGCACCGAAGCCGGCCGCGCCGCCGCGAGCGTTCGTGGCGGGTCGGACCGAAGTCGTCGCGGCTCGGAAGCCGGACAAGGCCCCAGAGGGCTTCGACAGCGGGGACGTGCTAGCCGACCGCGATTTCCTGTGCAAGCTGGCCTTCGACTTCACGCCCTCCGCGGTCCGGCCAGGAGACAGCTACGCCGTGAAGGTCTTCATGGTCAACGACAGCCCGAAGCCCATCAAGATGAAGGCCATCGCGCTCAGCGTGGCGACCAACGGCGGCAAGGCCTCGCGTCCCACGCAGGGCGTCAAGGAGGCGCCGGCGCGGCAGCGCACGCTGCTTGGCGAGTTCGGGGGAAGCTGGCCCGAAGGCATCAACACGTGGATGGCCGAAGCCGTCGTGACCTCGAGCAAGGACGACTCCTGTCGTAGCCGGCTGTCGTTGAAGTGAGACTCCTCGCCACCGCTGGACTCGTTCTGGCGAGCGTGGCCTGCGCACCGGGATCTCGTACCCGACGCCCCGACATCGTCGTGATCGTGATCGACGCGCTGCGCCGCGATCACCTGCCCTGCTACGGATACTCGAAGGACACCGCGCCGTTCCTCACCGAGTTGAGCGCCCGCGCTGCGGTGTTCGAGCGCGCGTACTCCACGGCATCCAGCACGCCGCCCGCCGTCGCCTCGCTGCTCACGTCGCTGTTCCCGAGCGAGCACGGAGTGGTCCATGGCTTCTCCCCGTCGCTTCGAGAGCGGCCAGGCCGGCCTCGCGCCTTCGTGACGCCGCTGGCGGAAGAGGCGGTTACGCTCGCCGAAGCCCTGGCAGCGGGCGGCTATGCGACCTATGCGGTGACCCAGAACCCCAACGTGGGCGCGGCGCTGGGCTTCACACAGGGCTTCACGAGCTTCGATCATTACCGCAAGGCCATCGACGCTCCGAAGATCGTGGAGCGCCTCGAGGAGCTCAAGCCAGCCCTCGAGAGTCGGCGGCCGTATCTTCTCTACCTGCACTTCATGGACGTCCACGCTCCCTACCGCGAGCGCGAGCCGTTCTTCGACGACAGCCTCGTGGGCGAGGCGGAGCGCCGCATCTCGGCCTACGACAGCGGCATCAACTTCGTGGACGGCCGCCTTCGCGAGCTGTTCGGGCGCTTCGGCTGGCAGCGCGATACCTTCCTGGTCGTCACCGCGGACCACGGGGAGGAGCTCGGAGAGCGCGGGCGAGCGGGCCACGCGGCTACGCTTCATGCTGAGGTGCTCGACATTCCGCTCGTCATGCTTCCCCCGGGCGGTCTCAAGCAGGTCCGACGGATCGCGGCACCTGTCAGCCTGGTGGACGTGCTGCCCACGCTGCGCGAAGCGGCTCGTTTGGCACCCTCGTCTGGAGACTCGGGAAGAAGCCTGCTGCCGCTCGTCGAAGGTCGGGAGGTCGCCTGGCCGCCACGGCCGCTGTTCGCCTCGCTGTCTCCGCCGGACGGGGCCAACCTGAAAGCCACCTACCTCGAGGGCTGGAAGTGGATCGGCGGCGGCCCGGAGGGCGACCTGTTGTTCGACCTGTCTCGGGATCCGATGGAGCGCCTGAACCTCGCCGGCGCGCATTCGGAAAGGCTCGAGAGACTGCGCGGCCTCCACGAGGTCGTCGAGAGGAGCGACCGCCGGCTGCGGCCAGGCAGCCGGACGATCGCGCTGGACGGCGAGGAGGTGGAGCATCTTCGCGCGCTCGGATACGTCCGATAGTTGATTTCCGGTGTTGTAAGATCACGTTCCGAACCACGTGTCACGAGGAGGTCCCATGGCCCGGCGGACGACGCATCGCAGCAGTTCCGGGAAGAAGCTCTACGCGGTTCGAGACGCACAGGGCCGCTTCAAGGACATCCAGACGTATGAACGGGCCCATGCCGCCGACCTGCGCAAGACGTCGGCCAGCGAGGGCGCCCGGAAGCGCAAGAAGAAGGCGCGCTAGCCCCGCGTCACCACCGGCTGTCGTCCCGCGAACCGCACGTTTCGCGACCGGCCCACTGGCCCGTCTCAAAACGACAGAGGCGGGTTCTTTCCGCAGTCCTTTCCGGCGTTGATGCAGTTGTCCACGAGCAGCTTCAGGGCCGGCGGCTTCCAGACGTTCCAGAAGTCCATGTGCGCGGTGTAGTACGGCCCGCTCGACATCGTGACCGTTCCGATCGGCTGCGTCCCCACCAGGTAGCGAATGAAGGCCTCGAGGCGGGGGATCGCCACCGGGTGTGACGAAGGACAATTGCCGCTGGACGGATACGCCATGTGCGACTTGTGATCTGCGCTGTCGAGACGCGCACCGTCCCAGCAGCTCGGGAACATATACATGACTACCATGACGCCCGAATCGCACTGCGCGGGCGGCGCCGGCAGGTTGGTGCCGGACCCCGGGCCGCACTTGAACGAGATACGCCCTTTCGCGATGCCCTCGTTCTCCGCCGCCGATTCGGCATGGTGATTGCCGACGATCATCTTCAGACCCTCGGGTATCGTCTGCACCGTCACTCCTGCCTTCAGGCTTCCCCGGCGGTAGTACAGGAGCGCGTTCTTGCTGGTGGCTTTCGGAAGGACGCGCATCCCGTCCTTGTACAAGGCGGGCGCCCAGTAGCCCGATCTGTCATCGGTCATGTGGCAGGCCGTGGCACCCGCGCTCACGGTCGCGACCGTGGAGAACGCATCGGTGGTCTTGGATCCGATGAAGTCGTGCAGGTGGGCCGCTCCGGCGACGCCTGGAAACACGATGGGGTCGTCGGACGCCGAGTGAGAGTAATTGCATGAGGTGATCCAGCCTGGGCTTGCGGCCCGTGCGGTGACCGGGGTGAGAATCAGGACGCCGACCGCCGCCGCACCCACGCTCACAACGACCACCTTCCTCATCCTCGTCATCCGTCCTCCTCCGGGCACACCACGAGCGTGTGGTGGCCCGTCGTTGTTGGCGCGCCGCCGCTCGATTGGAGCGGCGCGTCGCGCTAGCGATATCCTCGCCGCCGGCCCGTGTCCTCGAGCTCTTCGAGGACCCGACGCGAGGTGGCTAAGTCTTGCTTCGCCTTCTCGAGTTGACCGATCCGCTCGGCGCGGGCGCTCCCGTAGAGGCCCGAGACGCCGCTGACCGAGGCCTGAAGCCGCTCGATGTCCGCCGTGAACTGTTTCACCTCGTCGCGGGTGATTTCGAGCATCTGGCGCCACGCTTCGAGGCGGTCCTGCCGCTCCTCTTCTTCGGAAAGCCTCTCCGGCTCCTCGGCTGGCTCGGCCGCGGTTACGCGCGACGCAGCGACCGTGGACACGCTCGGCGGCACGACCGCCGAACCGCTCGAGGGGCGACGCCCGCTGAGATCCTGGTCGGTGATCGTCGGTGCAGCTCTGCCGATCACTCTGCGGCGCTCCTTTTCCTTGGCCGCCGCTTCACTGATGCTCTGGGCGCGCAGCTCCAGCGAGAGCGGACCGAGAGCGGCCAACACGAGGATCGAGAGGCCACACCAACGCGTCCATGGCATGGCAGAGACCCGCCGATTCGTTTCGCCGGCTGGCATAGCCCGGGGAGCATCGTCGCACCGGCACGTGAGCGTCAGTGACCAGAGTCACAGGAATGTCACTTCGACCGACAAGCGTGCGCCGTCTCACACTCCTGAGCCTGCCTGGACCGTTCGCCTGATTCATGAGAAGCTGCGCGCCTCTCGACAAGGCAAGGAGAAGCGAGCGATGGCGATTCGGACCGCGAAGGCGGAGTGGAACGGAAACCTGACCGAAGGAAAAGGGACGATGTCCCTGGGCAGCGGCGCCTACCAGGGGCCGTACTCGTTCACATCGCGATTCGAGGCCGGCGCGGGCACGAACCCCGAGGAGCTGATCGCAGCGGCTCACGCCGGCTGCTACTCCATGGCGCTCTCGGCGGGCCTGGCCAAGAACGGGTTCAACCCCCAGCGCGTCGCGGCGGATGCGAAGCTTCAGCTCCTGAAGACCGACGCGGGCTTCACGATCACCACGATCGAGCTCGACGTCGAGGCCAAGGTCCCAGGCATCGACGACGCGAAGTTCCAGGAGTTCGCCGAGGGCGCCCGCAAGAACTGCATCGTTTCCCGAGCCCTGACGGGGGTCGAGATCAAGGTCAACGCGAAGCTGGTCTGAGCGTCGCTAGAACTCGAGGCCCAGCGTGATCGGGATGTACTGGCCGTTGGCGGCGCGTCCCTCGAACTCGTCGCCGAAGATGTAGTGGTAGCGCGCCTCGACGAAGAGGCGCGTGCGATCGCCGGCGCGGAACGAGATGCCCAGGCCGCCCTGGAGACCCCAGTCCGTCGCGTCCCGCGACCCGATCACCTGCTCGACCTGCACTGGTCCGGCGAAGCAGACGAGGAGCCACGGATCGCAGAAGGAGGTGGCGAATGAATCCAGGCGCGTGATCTCGACCGCTCGGAAGTAGAGGGCCGGTCCCCCGAGCGCGTAGACGCGCGGGCCGTCTCCCGCGGTCGTGCCCAGCACGAGGCTCAAGGCGGCGTGCTGCAACGAGTGGTTGGCGTCGAGCGTGAGAGAGTCGAGCTGGCCCTTCACGTCGTGATCCGCGTAGAGGTAGTCGAGACGCAGGCCCAGGCGGTCGCTGGCGTGCCAGGTGATCCCGGCGGCGAAGTTCCAGCCGGCGTCGAAGCGCTCGGCCGAATCGGCGAGCGGGAAGCTCGCGCCGCCGCCTGCGAAGAGCGTCCACGGCCTGTCGCGGGTCGCGGCTTGTGCAATGAGCGGGGCGCAGGAGATCGCGACCAGCAGGCAGAGTCTCGATGGCATTCGCTGGCTCTCCTCAGTTCCGCGGCTCGACCAGGAACGCGGGGACCTGTCCGCCGCCCGACGTGACGTTCGCGAGTGACGTGCCGGAGAGCCGTGTCAGGAAGCCCTCCACCTCGCCGGCGAACACGAAGGGGTCGAGGTCCACGACCAGGTCGCGGAAGCTGAGCTCGGCGTCCATCTGCGGGAAGCTCTGGCGCAGCAGCTCCACCTTCTCCTGGACGACGTAGGAGGCCTTCAGGGCCTCGGCCAGGGCGCCTTCCCACTCGGCCGCGCTCAGCTCCCAGCCGATGAACACGCCCTTGCCGCCGTACTCGTCGTTGGGCTTCATCACCAGGCGCTCGCGGTGCTCGCGGATGAAGGCCGGCAGATCGATCACCTGCCCCTCCCGGGTCGTCCTGGTCTCCGACACCCGCCGTGTCCAGGGCACGTGGGCGCGGATCGCGGCCCGCTCGTCGTCGCTGAACAGGGATTGCAGCTCGTCGTCGGTGAGCACCGCGAAGATCGCCTTCTTGTGGATCGGCTTGCAGCGGAACGGGTTCACCACCGTGACGGCGCGCGCCCGCGCCGCGGCCAGGAAGGGACCGAGCTCGTGCTTCCTCTCGAGCAGCTCGTTCACCAGGAGGCGCTTGTACACGATGTCGATCTCGCGTCCGTCGAAGCGCAGGCGGCCGTTCTCGTAGGCGAGCTGGCGCGGGTCGCACACGAGCGCCGGGCAGCCACGCGCCTCGAAGAAGTCGCGGAACAGGAAGTGCTCGGTGCGCGTCGGCACGTCGTCGTAGTCGACGATGGCGATCGTCGGCTTCGCGCTCCGCCCGCCGGCCTCGCGGTAGCAGGCGAGCAGCGTGTCGAGCATGCGGTCGCGCGCCGTGAAGCGTCGGAGCGCATAGCGCTCCTGGAAGCGCTTCACGATCGGCAGCTCGAGGAACAGCTCGGTGAGCACCTCGGCGTAGCCGATGCCCGCGGGCGTCTCGGCGTTGAGCTCGACGAACTGGTACTTCGCCGTAGTGAGGAAGGAATCGAGGCGGGCCGAGGGAGACGAGCGGCTGAAGCCCGGGTCGATCGCGACCAGATCGCGCTCCTCGCCGGTGAGGTCGACCCGGTTCCAGAGCTCCGGCCCCAGGCGGGCCTCGACCTTCTCGATGGCCCGAAAGATGCGCCTGCAGACTCCCCGGATCTGCTCGTAGGCGGCGGGGGAGACGAGGTTGGGTCGCGGAAACGGGCACAGCACGCGACCCCCGAAGGTCAGGTTCGCCTGGCGCATCCGGTCGAGGAAGCGGCTCTCGATCTCCTCGCGCAGCGCGGCGTCGTCGCGCAGCAACGCGTGGTAGTGGTCGACCGCGCGCGCGATGGTCTCGTCCATGGCCCGCCATTCTAGTCTCTCCGCTGCGGGCCCACGGCCCACGTCTAGGCGTTCGGGCCGGCGTCGAGGTTATCATCCGGCAATGGTCGAGCTGCGCGAGCCCCTCGAGTCGCTGATCCGCTTTCCGAAGACGTTCACGGCTGACACGACCTTCCCTCGCGCGAAGGAGATCCGCCTCTACGACACGACGCTCCGGGACGGCGAGCAGACGCCGGGCGTCGCGTTCAGCCCCGAGCAGAAGTACGAGCTGGCGTGCCTGCTCTCCGATGCGGGCATCCACATCATCGACATGGGCTTTCCGTCGGCGGCGGGCTCCGAGCGACGCGCCCTCGAGATGATCCTCGACGGCAAGAAGAAGGGCCGCTTGCGCTCCGAACTCGAGATCATCGTGATGTGCCGGTCCAACGCCCGCGACATCGACATCACCGTCGAGACCCTCGAGAGGATGGGCGCGAAGGTGCGCGACGTCACCTTCTTCATCTTCACGTCGGGCTCCGACCTCCACCTCAAGTACAAGATCGGCAAGACGCTGCTCCAGCTCGAGGGCCGCAAGCCGGAGGAGTGGCTCGAGCTGCCGGTCTCGTTCTATCGGCAGGCCAACATCAACATGGCGACGAAGGCCATCGCCCATGCGCGGAGCCGCGGCGTCGAGCAGATCGAGTTCGGCGGCGAGGATGGCTCGCGCGCCGACGTCGCCTACCTGATCGAGCTGGCGAAGGCGTGTTACGAAGCCGGCGGCACGCGCTACTCGTTCCCCGACACGGTGGGCTTCTTCGCTCCGGAGGGCGTCGACTTCTACATCCCGAAGCTCGTGGCGGCGTTCCCCGACAAGCCGCTGGTGATCCACTTCCACAACGATTTCGGCCTGGGCGCCTTCAATACCGTGCGCGCGCTGCACCACGGCGCCACGATCCCGACTTGCACGATCAATGGCGTGGGCGAGCGCGCCGGCAACGCACCCCTCCACACCACGGTGATGATCCTCAAGGAGCTCTACGGCATCGCCATCCCCGGCTTCCGCTACGACATGCTCTGGACGCTGCGGCGGAAGGTCGAGGAGTTCAGCGGCCTGCCGGTGGGCGCGACCGAGCCCATCATCGGTCACAACGTCTTCAGCCACGAGACCGGCATCCACACCGCGGGGATCACGATCCATCCGGCCATCTACCAGGTGATCGAGCCCGAGTCGGTGGGCGGCCACCTGCGCTTCCTGTTCGGCAAGCACTCGGGCGCGATGGCGATCGAGGCGGTGCTGCTCCGCCACCAGGACGAGCTCACGGCCGAGGGCGTCGCGGTCACCCCGAAGCTGGTCCAGGTGCTGCTCCGGCTCGTGAAGGAGGTGCGTGAGAAGAAGGCGATCGTCTCCCAGCACCTCGACGGCGTGCGCAACTACTACGCCCATCTGGATCGGCTGGGTCTGACCGAGGAGGACCTCGTGGCGTACGCGCGGGTCCTCGGGCGCGAGGCGAAGTAGCCGGGCGCGCGCGGTGGCCGAAGGCGCGCCGCCCCTCTTCGACGTCCGGGCCCGTTGGCGAGCCGGCCGCATCGCGTTCGCGGTCGCGGCGCTCGTCCTCCTGACCGCGCTGTTTCGGCCGCTCGAGCGGGGGCTGGGCCCGGCGTGGCTGCGTCTGGCCCTGGTCCTCGTCCTGGGCATCGGCCTGTGCGCGACGGCCTTCCTGTCCAGCCTGCGCGGACGCGGGCCCTTCGAGCAGCTCGCGTTCTACGCGTTCCTGACCCTCTCGCTGGACGCGCTCGCGCAGCACCTGGCGCCCCTCGGGTGGCCCGGCTGGCCGCTCATCGTGCTGTTGCTCGCCGCGGTCGGCGTCGCCGAGGGGCTGCCGGTCGCCGCGGGCATCGCTGCGCTGGCGTCCCTGCTCGCTCTCGCCGATGCGTGGTGGCACGGCGCGTGGCGTGCGGGAACGGCCGCTGCGCTCGGCTATCTGGCACTGGTCGTCGCGGTGAACCGCGCGCTCAAAGGCGAGAAGCGGCGGCTGAGCCGTGCGACCGACGAGTTGGCGCGCCTCAAGTACGGCATCGGCCAGCTGGAGGAGGGGGGCGGCCCGCGTGGCCGAGCCGAGCCGAGCGCGATCCGGCAGGTGTCCGAGGACGCGCGGCGTGCGCGCCAAGCCGAGGGCGCCGCCGAGCTCGACGCGGCGATCCGGAAGCTCGTCGGCCTGGCGCGGATGGCGACGAGCGCCCACGCGGTCCTCTACTTCGAGCTCGACCGCCAGCGCGAGGTGGCCTTCATCCGCGCCGCCGACGCGCCGGAGAGCCTGGTCGCCGACGCGACGGTGCCGCTCGGCGAGGACCCGTTCGCGTTCGTGCTGGAGAGGCGCACGGCGTTCTACGCCACGGACTTCAAGCGCCTGCTCTGGAGCCTGCGCTGGTACCGCGGCGAGGTCAGGATCGGCTCGCTCGTCGCAGTGCCGGTCCGCACCGGCGACGTCGTGGTGGCTGTGATCGTCGCCGACCGCATCGAAACCCAGTCCTTCACCGGCCGCGAGCCTGATCTGCTCACGTCGTTCGCAGACCTCGCCGCCGATGCGGTGCTGCGGGCGCGCATGCTGCAGAGCCGCGAGGACACCACGGCCGCTTTCGAAGCAGCCCAGGACCTGTCACGGCGCCTGGCCACGCAGAGCCAGGCCGCGAGCGTCTACAAGCTGCTTCTCGGCTGCGCCCGGCAGGTCGCGTCGCCCGAGATGGCGGCGGTCGTGATCAGCGAAGACCAGAGCCGCTACACGGTGAAGCTCGCCGAGGGCTGGGGGCAGGAGTTCGTCGGCCGCGAGGTCGCCCTCGACGAGAGGACCTGGGCTGCCTGGGTCGTGCGCAGCGCCGAGGAGCCGCAGCTGCTCGGCAGCGTCGCCGACGAGCGGGAGCGCATGCCGCTGCTCGTGCTCGATGAGGGGCTCGCCCGCGCGGAGTCGCTCCTCGCGGTTCCACTGCGCGAGCGCAGCGGCACGGTGGGCGCCCTGCTCCTGGCGGGCAAGCGCGGCAGCTTCTCCGTCGTCACCGGTCACGTCCTCCAGATGGTCGCCAACCAGGCCGCGGCCGTCCTCGGTACGATCCGGCTGATCGAGCGCCACCGTGAGGTCGCGGTCCGCGACGGGCTGACCGGCCTCTTCAACCGCCGCGCCTTCCAGGATCTGTTGAGCCGCACCGTCGCGCGGAGCGAGCGCGGCCGCGGGAGCTTCGGCCTGGTCCTCCTGGACATCGACCATTTCAAGAAGCTGAACGACACGCACGGACATCCCGCCGGCGACGAGGCGCTCAAGCAGGTCGCGACCGTGCTGCGCGAGCACTCCCGGGCCGGCGACGAGGCCGCACGCTACGGGGGCGAGGAATTCGCGGTCGTCCTGGCCTCGGGAGAGCCTGCCAGCGCGATGCAGACGGCGGAGAGGCTGCGACGGGAGATCCAGAACGCCGTGGTGCGGCTGGGCGGGGGATCGATCCGGCTGACGGCCAGCTTCGGCGTCGCGGTGTGGCCGCGCGATGGCAGGACGGCGGAGGCGCTCCTCGCCGCGGTCGACCGCGCGCTGTACGCGGCGAAACAGGGCGGCCGCAACCGTGTGGTGGAGGCCAGACCAGCCAGCTAGAGGCAGCTCTCACCTATTGACGAACCATAGGGCCGGGCGTAACATATAGAATGTCGATAGGAGCTTCGAGTGGCGGAGACGCGCCGCGACGTGCTGCAGGGAACGCTGGACCTCCTGATCCTGCGCACCCTGGCCTTGGGACCGCTCCATGGCTTCGGGATCGCCCGGCGCCTCGAGCAGGTGAGCCGCGGAGTGTTCCAGGTCAACCCCGGTACGTTCTTTCCGGCGCTGTATCGCCTCGAGGAGGGCGGGTACGTCCGAGGGGAGTGGGGCAAGAGCGCCAACAACCGACGCGCCCGCTATTACGCGCTGACACGGGCGGGCCGCAAACGACTCGCCGAGGAGACGGACGGCTGGGAGAGGGTGGCCGGAGCGATCGCCCGCGTGCTGGCGATGGACGAGGCCTAGAGCGTGGCTCGCGTGCGTGCGCTCCTCCGCAACCTGCTGCGGAGGCAAGCCGTCGAGCGCGACCTGGACGAGGAACTGCGCGCCTACCTGGACGCGGCGGCGGAGGCCGGGGCCGAAGCGGGTCTCGACGCGCCGGGCGCGCGCCGCGCGGCCGCCGTCGAAATGGGCAGCCTCGAGGCCGTCAAGGAGAGCGTCCGTGACATCCGGGCGGGGGCCACCGTCGAGGCCCTGTGGCGCGACGCCGCCATGGCGCTGCGCCAGGTCCGCCGTCAGCCGCTATTCGCCCTCGCGGTGATCCTGACGCTCGGGCTCGCGATCGGTGCCAACACGGCGGTGTTCAGCGTCGTGCGGGCCGTGCTCCTCGAGCCGCTCCCCTACGGCGATCCGGCACGGCTCCACATGATCTGGTCGAACAGCGACCGCGCCGGATATCTCCGCGCTCCCCTCTCGGGCCCGGAGCTGAACGACCTGCGGGAGCAGGCGACGCTGTATCGCGACTTCGCGGCGATCTGGTCCACCACCGCACAGATCACGGGCGACGGACCGCCGGAGCAGCTTCGTGTTGCACTGGTCACCTCCAACTTCTTTACGCTGCTGGACGTCCCGCCCGCACTGGGACGCGGCTTCGAGGCGGGTGAGGAGGGTCCCGGCGCGCCGAACGTCGCCGTGCTCTCGGACGCGTTCTGGCGTCGCCGCTTCGGAGCCGATCCCCGGGTCGTCGGACGCCAGTTGCGCATCGACGGCGGCAGCGTCACCGTGGTCGGCATCGCGTCGCCGGGGCTGCGGCTCTGGCTTCCGACCGACGCGAACGTGCCGAGCGACCCGCAGCTGATCGCGCCTTTTCCGTTCGACCTACGCGCCAACCGTGCGCTGTACTACCTTCGCACGCTGGGCCGGCTCCGCGAGGATGTGCAGCCCGATTCGGCGCTGCAGCAGGTCGCGGCGCTCGGCCGGCGGCTGGAGGCGCAACACACCGAGTACGCAGCGTCGGGCCGGAGCCTGTTCGCGGTCCCCCTCTCCGAGGACGCTGCGCGAGAGGTCCGGCCGATCCTGGCCGCGCTGCTCGCCGCCGTCGCCCTCGTCCTCCTGCTCGCATGCGTCAACGTCGCGAACCTGCTGGTCGGCCGCGAGCTCGGGCGCAGGGGCCAGATGGCGGTGCGGGCCGCCTTGGGCGCGACGCGCGGGCGGCTGGTGCGCCAGACGCTCCTCGAGACGCTGGTGTTCGCCGGCCTGGGCGTCGTGACGGGGCTCGCCTTGGGAGCGGCGAGCCTTCGCGTCTTGCTGGCCCTGCGGCCGCCGGGGTTGCTGCGCTTCGACGCGGTGGGCCTCGACCCGCAGGTGCTCGCGTTCACTGCGGGGACGGGCCTGCTGTCGGCCGTGGTGGTGGCGGCGGTCGGCATCCAAGGCGCCGCGCGCGTCGACCTCGCACCGCTCCTGCGCAGCGCCGGGCGTGGTGGAGACGACAGCCCGCGCCGGCGGCTGCGCCGGCTCCTGGTGGTCTCGGAGGTGGCCCTCGGCGCCGTGCTCCTGGTCGGTGCCGGGCTGCTCGTCCGGAGTGCGACCGCGCTCGGGCGTGTGGATCCCGGCTTCGAGCCCGAGAACGCCTTGACGTTCCGGATCGCGCTGCCGCGCACGCGCTATGTGAGCGCCGAGTCAGGCGCGGCCTTCGCACGGCGGCTCGAGGAAAGCCTGAGGAGCCTTCCCGGCGTGCGCGCGCTTGGCTCGGTCAGCGCCCTGCCCTTCGACTCGCTTCCGAACTGGTCCACACCCTACACCTTCGACGGTGTCTCCGAGGAGTCCCGGGGTGGTCGCGAGGCCGACGCGCGAGCCATCGGACCGGGGTACCTGGCCGCGGTGGGTGCGGAGCTGATCGCCGGCCGCGACTTCGGCGACGACGATGGCCCGGAGCGCGCACCGGTGGTGATCGTGGACGATCGCCTGGCCGCGAGGGCCTGGTCCGGGCGCCAGCCGCTCGGCCGGCGGCTGCAGGTCGAGTTCCTGGACCCGCAGCGCGAGTTCGTGCCGACCTGGGCCACGGTCGTCGGCGTCGTGAGGCACGTGCGCCACCGCCGGCTTTCGGAGGTCGTTCGCGAGCAGGTGTACGTCCCGCAACGGCAGAGCCCGCGCCAGCCCCACGCCTACGTGATGCGCACGGCGGGCGAGCCGACGGCTCTCGTAGCGGCGGTGCGCCGTGAGGTCGCGGCGCTGGATTCGGAGCTCCCGGTCTACGACGTGCGGCCGCTCGCGGCCTATGTCGGAGATTCCCTCGCCGCGTCCCGCTTCGCGATGCGTCTGGCCGGGGCGTTCGCGGCTCTGGCGCTGGCCGTCGCGGCGATTGGCGTCTATGGAGTCGTGTCCTACTCGGTCGCTCGACGCCGGCGCGAGATCGGCGTGCGACTCGCCCTGGGTGCGGCTCGCCGTGACGTCCTGCGCGGAGTCCTCGGAGAGGGACTCTGGTTGGCGGCGTTGGGCCTGGGCTCAGGACTGGTGACGGCCGCGCTCGTCACGAGCGGCACTCGCGGTCTCCTGTTCGGCATCACACCCTCGGACCCGGCGACCTATGCGGCCGTCGCAACGGTCCTGGCCACGACCGCCTTGCTGGCGAGCACGCTGCCAGGGCTCCGCGCCAGCCGCACCGACCCTGTCGAAGTACTGCGCAGCGAGTAGGACCTACTTTCTCTTGAACAGCGCGTCGAAGGCCGAGCGCGCCTTGTCCTGGTCGGACTGCGCGCCGCCGCCCCGGCGCCCGATCGGCGCGGTCACGCGAAACTCGAAGAACTCGCAGAAGTTGGCCTTCTCCTTGTCGGACTGCCACTCGGCCTGGGGCTCGCGGCACTGGTTGTTGAAGCCGGGGTCGAAGAACGTGCAGTTCAGGCAGCACTTGAGATCGGATTTGCAGTATGGGCACGAGTCGGTGCGCACGACCTTGGCGAGCAGCGAGAGCTCGCGGCTGCAGAAGTGGCAGACGTTCACGGCCGATCCGTTCCTGGAATTGTAACCGCGCGGGCGCCTGGCCGCAGCGCGACGGCCACGGCCAGGAGCACGAACAGCGCCGCGTTGACCCAGTAGATGGTGCGCAAGCCGAAGTGCGCCAACAGCCCCGCAACGGAGGGCGAGACCGCTCCGCCGAAGAGCGCCGCGCCCGAGAAGAAGCCGAACGCGGCGCCGCGGTGCCCTGGCGGGACCGCCAGCCCGCCGATCGTGTAACAGAGCGTGAGAGCACCGCCCGACGCGAGGCCGAGCAGCACCGCGAACAGCAACATGGGAGCGAAGTGCTCGACGAGGCCCATGGGCAGGACGGTCACCGCCCCCCCAGCGAGGCTCAGCGCCAGCAGCCGCGCCGGAGGGTGCTGATGGCTCAGCCGGCCCAGCCCCGCGGCGGAGAGCGCCGCCGCTACGGAGTAGAGCGAGATCAAGACGCCGGTCGTCAAGGACAGGCGAGGCACCGGGACGCCCAGCTCGCCGAGCTGCATCGGCAGGATTGGAGTGAAGGATCGACCGATGAAGTTGACGAGGAACAGGATGGCCAGGAGCCCGGCGACGCCGGGGTGGCGCACGAGGTCCGGCAGCCGGGCACGCTTCTCGCCGGGGTCGGCTGGAGGCGGACGCGTGGCGTCGTCATAGAACAACAGGACGAGCAGGAACGCGGCCCCGCAGGCCGCCGCCGTGACGAGGAACGTCGCGCGAAAGCCGACGCTGTCGGCCAACGCGCCGCCGACGAACGGCCCGATCGCCGCGGAGAGGATCTGGGCGGCTTGCACGAGGCCGACGGCGCGCCCCGTTTGATCGCGCGGCGCGTGAGCCGTGGCCATCGCCAGCCCCAACGGCCCGATCCCGCCGAACAGGCCGATCCCCAGGCGCAGGGCGAAGAGCTGCTCGACGCTCGTCACGCGGGCGCTGAGCACGAGCAGCACGACGTACGCCGCCAGCGCCCGCAGCGCCATGGGCTTGTGGCCGTAGCGATCGGCCAGCCGCCCCCAGACGGGCGCCAGCAGGCCCGCGGCCAGGGGCGCGACGCCGATCAGCACCCCGGCCCAGAGCGCGGCCCGCTCCGGGTCGGCGACGCCGAGCTCGCGCACGAACAGCGGCAGGAACGGCAGCACGAACGCGAACCCGGTGAAGACGACGAAGACGGTGGCGACCGTGACGTACTGGTTGCGCTGCGAGGCCGCCGCCATCAGGAGAACAGCCGGTACTCCGCGATCACGAGGTTGTCGCGCTCTTCGAAACGGAGCGCTCCGCGCCCCTGCGATCCGCGCCGCTCCGCCCACTCCCGGGCCTTCGCGCGCAGTTCGACCGCGGCGGGCTCGAGGCGCACGGCGACGTCGCGCCAGCGTACCCCGCGGCTCCAGCCGGTGCCCAGCGCCTTGCTGGCGGCCTCCTTGCCCGCGACGGCGTGCGCCAGCGCCCGGGCGCGGGCGTCGGGAGCCCGGGGCAGGCGCGCCGCCTCGTCGGCGTCCATGAGGCGTGCCACGATGCGCTCACCCCAGCGATCGAGCGCTGCCGCCAGCCGGTCGATCTCCGCGATGTCGACGCCCAGCCCGACGACCATGCGCGACGATACCACGCTGCGCCGCTTGGCCCCGGGCCCTTGGCCGCCTTAGAATCGCCGCTCACGGAGCTCCCACGAACGAGAGACGCGGGCGCGTGCAGCGCATCGGCAAGTACCAGATCCAGAGGGTCCTCGGCCGCGGGGGCATGGGCACCGTCTACGAGGCGGTCGACCCTCTCATCAACCGCAAGGTCGCCATCAAGACCATGATCCCGGGGCTCGCCGAGAGCTCCGACCTGCGCACGCGCTTCCTCCGCGAGGCCCAGGCCGCCGGCGGCCTCCAGCACCGCAACATCGTGACGGTGTACGACTTGGGCGACGACCAGGGGCAGCCCTTCATCGCCATGGAGTTCATCGAGGGCACCGACCTCGAGAAGATCATCCAGAACAAGGAGCCGTTGACGGTGGAGTGGAAGCTCGACGTGCTCCGCCAGGTGTGCGAAGGGCTGGGCTACGCCCACCGCAACCGCATCGTCCACCGCGACGTGAAGCCCGCGAACATCCGGGTCACGGCGGCCGGCGAAGTCAAGATCATGGACTTCGGCATCGCTCACCTGCAGTCCTCCACCATGACGAAGAGCGGCCTGGTGCTGGGCACCGTCCACTACATGGCTCCCGAGCAGATCGAGGGCTTACGAGTGGACCACCGCGCCGACATCTTCTCCGTGGGCGCCATCGGTTACGAGCTGCTCGCCTACAAGAAGCCATTCGACGGGGACAGCCTCACGGCCGTGATGTTCCGCATTATGAACGAGCGACCGGACCCGAAGCCGCTGACGACGCCGTACTCTCCGGCCCTCGAGACGATCCTGATGAAGGCGCTGGAGCGCGATCCCGAGAAGCGCTATCAGAGCCTCGACGACATGGAGCTGGACCTCACCACGATCCTCCGCGAGGCGCAGGTGCGGAGCCCCGAGCGCCCCGCCTGGGGCCGGCCCAAGGACGAGCGTTCCGCGAAGATCGCGAAGCTGGTCGAAGAAGGCCAGGTGCTCTTGGCCCAGGGCCAGTCGGAGGCCGCCCTCGAGAAGGCCAGGGAAGCGCTGCAGGTCACGCCCAGCGACGCCGCCGTGAGGGAGCTGCTGCGCATCGCCGAGGGCGAGGTCACGACCCGGCGCGTGGAGAAGGAGATCCGCGAACTCAAGGCGGAGATGGAGCGAGCGCGGGCGGAGGGGCAGCTGCAGAAGGCCCTCGCGTTGTGCCGCCGGCTCTTCGAGCTGACGCCCGCCGACAAGGAGATCGCCCGGATCGGCTCCGAGATCGAGATCGCCATCAAGGACCGCGAGGTCGAGCAGCTCTGCAGCCTGGCCCTCGCCTACGCGACGGACGGCGACACCGAGCTGGCCCAGAAGATCGCCCTCCGCATCGAGCGCCTTTCGCCGCGCAACCCGCGCTTCCTGCAGCTCAGGGTGTTCCTCGAGGAGGAGCAGCGCAGGCACCAGGCCGACTTGATCGTTGCGCTGGCGCGCGAGCACCTCGCCGAGGGCAACCTCGTCGCGGCCCACGCGACCGCCGAGGAGGCCCTGAAGATCCACGAGAGTCATGCGCTCGCGAAGGAGATCCGGGATCGAACCGAGTCGATCCTCATGAAGGCAGCGGGCCCGATCGACCCGTCCCCTCCGGCGCCCGCGCCTCCCGACCCTCAGGCACTGCCCGAGATGGAGGCTCGAGCTGCTGAGGCGCCGCCCGCTCAAACGGAGAGCCCGCAGGAGCCCCTTCCTCCGGCGAGCCTCGTTGAGCCGCCCGCCACGAGCCCGGAACCGGCTCTGCCGACGTTTGTGGTCCCGCGGCCCACGCCGGCACCTGTTCCGGCTTACGGCGAGGACGAGACGGTCAAGCTGCCGAGGCTGCCGCCCGCCGCTCCCCCCGCAGCGCCCCTCTTGCCCAAGCCGGAGCCGGTGGTGCAGCCCGCTGTCGCGGCGGCCGCGACGCCAGCGGCAGCGGCGACGCTCACACCGACGCCGGAAGGACGCAGCGAGGCCGATCAGCGTCGCGCCGAGGTGGAGCGTCTGACGACGGTCGCTCTCAACGCCTTCGTCGTGAACGACTACGCGAAGTCCCGCAAGGCGGCCGAGAAGGCGCTCAGCGTCGATCCTAACAACAAGAAGGCTCGGGAGCTGATGAAGATCCTCGGCGCCCTGGGATAGCGACCCATGCCGGGCCAGCGGCGCTATACTCTTCGCATGAAGCTGAGACCAGTGGCGTGCATGGCACTCCTGGCTGGGCTCGTGGCGTCGCAGGCTGGCGCCCAGGCAGCCTCCGACTCCCTGACCGAGGCGGCCCAGCGCGAAAGGGAACGGCGCAAGGGGGCATCGAAGTCCAAGGCCTACACCGAGACGAGCCTGCCGAAGCCGGTGGTGGCCTCGGGTATCGAGCGGGTGGATGAAGCGTCGCCCTCCACCGAGGCCTCGCCCGCGCCCGCCGTCCCCGAGAAGCCCGTGGACGAGATCCGCGCCGAGAAGAAGGCTGCTTACGAGAAGCGGCTTGCCGACAGGGCCAAGGACATCGAGGTGGTGCGCAAGGCGATGGACGACGCGCAGCTCGAGCTGAACGACGTCAACACGATCACGAAGTACGGGAGCCGCAAGGACGCGCTCCTGAAGATCCTCGAGGATGGTGAGGCCGAGCTCCAGAAGGCTGACCAGGCGCTCGCTGAAATCGAGGAGGAGGCTCGTCGCGAGGGCATCTCGGTCTCGCGGCCCTGACCTCCAGGAGGTGAAGATGCGAACCTTGTCCCTGGCGGCGCTGGCCGCCGCCCTCGTCGTCACGTCGTTGCCCGCGGCCGGTCAGAGCCTGGCCGAGGCCGCGGCCAAGGAGAAGGAGCGGCGCAAGGCGGTCAAGGGGAAGACGTACACCGAGGCCGACTTCGGCAGGACGACCAGCGGCAACTACAACGCCCCGCAGGCA
>DATFEN010000161.1:0-6168 GCA_035251085.1 Vicinamibacteria bacterium
TGCGGGGCCGGCGGCGTCGGCAAGACCACCACCGCCGCGGCGCTCGCCCTCCATGCCGCCGTTCGCGGCCGACGCGTGCTCGTGTGCACGATCGACCCGTCGCGGCGCCTCGCCACCAGCCTGGGCCTGGCCCAGCTCTCCGAGAAGCCGCGGCCACTGCCCCTCGGACGCCTCGGCCTCGACGTGCGCGGCAGCCTTCACGCCATGACGCTCGACACCAAGCGCACCTTCGACGAGCTGGTCGAGCGCTTCGCCGGCAGCGAGGAAGCCCGACACCGGATCCTCGACAATCGCTTCTACCAGCAGGTCTCGGACGCCCTGGCCGGGACGCACGAGTACATGGCGATGGAGAAGCTGCTCGAGCTCAACGCGGACGAGCGCTTCGAGCTCGTGGTCCTCGATACGCCGCCCACTCGACACGCCCTCGACTTCCTCGAAGCGCCCGACCGGATGATGAGCTTCCTGGACACCGGCATCCTGCGCTACTTCCTCAGGCCGTACTTCGTCGCGGGTCGCCTGACCCTGAGGATCGCCACCCGCACCGGCGCGCTGGCCCTGTCCCTCGTGGACAAATACCTCGGCCTTCAATTCCTCCAGGACCTCTCCGAGTTCTTCCTGGCCTTCGAAGGGCTGTACGATGGGTTCAAGGAGCGCGCGGCGCGCGTGTTCGAGCTGCTGCGCGACCCGGAGTCGGGCTTCGTGCTGGTCGCTAGCCCGATGCCGCCGGCGCTGGACGAAGCACTGTACTTCCACCGCCGGCTGGCCGAGAAGAGGATGCCCTTCGTCAGCCTCGTCGTGAACCGGCTGCATCCAGACCCGGCCGCGGGCCGGAGCACCGAGGCACGGTCCGCACCGCGTCTCGACCCCGGGTTCGCCGAGAAGCTCGTCGCCGTGCATCGCGACCTCCGCACCCTGGCGAGGGCCGAGCGGCGCGCGCTGGCACGGCTCGAGGTGGACGCCGGCGTGGCTCCGATCCTCGTCCCCGAGCTGGAGACGGACGTTCACGATCTGCGCGGGCTCGCCGAGGTGGCGGCGTCCATCTTCGGAACGACGCCGCTGCGAGCGCGGCGCCGAGCCACGGCGTCCTGATGCGCATCCTGCTCTACTCGGGGAAGGGCGGCGTCGGGAAGACCTGCCTCTCCGCGGCGACCGCGGTCCGCGCGGCGCAGCTCGGCAAGAAGACCCTGGTCGTGTCCACGGACGCCGCCCACAGTCTCGCCGACGCCCTCGACGCCGAGGTGGGCGCCGAGCCGACCCGCGTCGCGGAGCGCCTCGACGCCCTCGAGATCGACGTCAACCGCGAGCTCGAGAGCCGCTGGGGCGTGATCCACGAGTGGCTCACGCGCTTCATGACCTTTCGCGGGATGGCGGACGCGGTCGCCGAGGAGATGGCCATCCTCCCGGGAATGGAGGAGCTCTTCAGCCTGCTGCGCGTGAAGCGCTTCGCCGACGAGCGCGTCTACGACGTGATCATCGTGGACTGCGCCCCGACCGGCGAGACCGTCCGCATGCTCGGCGTGCCCGAGGTGCTGAACTTCTACTTCGAGCGCATCTTCCCCATCCAGCGCACGGTCGTGAAGTCGGTGCGTCCCGTCGCCAAGCACATCACCGACCTGCCGCTGCCCGAGGACGCGGTCTTCGGCGCAGTCCAGGCGCTGTACCGCGAGATGGAGGGCATGGGCCCCCTGCTGCGCGACCCGAGGACGTCATCGATCCGCCTCGTCCTCAACCCGGAGCGCATGGTCATCAAGGAATCGCAGCGGCTGCACACGTACCTCGGCCTCTTCGCGTTTCCAGTTGATTGCGTCATCGCGAACCGCGTCCTGCCCCAGGAGGCGCGCTCCGCGTACTTCGATCGCTGGTTCGACATCCAGCGCGAGCACCTCGCCTTCGCCCGCGAGGCGTTCGACCCGCTGCCCTTCCTCGAGGCGCGCCTCTTCGACCGCGAGATGGTGGGACTCCCGCTGCTCGAGGAGCTGGCGCGCGCCGTGTTCGGCGAAGACGACCCGACGGCCGTGTTCTACGAGGACAGGCCGATGGAGGTGCGGAAGGAGGGCCGCGGCTACGCGCTGTATCTGCGCCTGCCCTTCGCCGAGAAGGAGCGCATCCAGGTCTTCACGCAGGGTGACGAGCTCGTGATTCAGGTGGACAATCAACGGCGCAACATCGTGCTGCCCCGGACCCTCGCGGCGCGGCGGCTCATGGGCGCCGGCTTCCAGGACCGCCGGCTGCGGGTTGCCTTCGGCGAGAAGGAGGAGCATGGCGCGCGCTGACGAACGACCGAGGAAAGCGTGCTGCCTCGTCTCCGAGGTCCTCGAGGAGGCGGGCCTCGACTGGAAGAAGGCACGCCAGCTCCGGAAACAGGTCCTCGAGGGCGTGATCCTCCTCTGCCAATGGCAGCTCGAGCGCATGCAGCAGACCGAGGCCGAGAAGCCGCGCCCGAGGCGCGGCCGCAAGGTGGCGGTAGAGTAGAACGTGTACCGTCGAGCCGTTGCCCTCCTGGCATCCCTCCTTCTGCTCGCGGCCCCCCGGACCGGCGCGAGCGAGATCACCGCCTTCCTCGCCATCGCCAAGCCCGACGAGGTGTGGGCGGGCGGCGCGGGAGGTGCGGTCTCGATCAGCTTCGTTTCGATCCTTCACTTCGAGGGCGAGCTGGCTCGTCAGCCCGGCGAGGTCGAGAGCGCGTCCATGTACACGCTCACCGGCAGCGTCCTCGTGGCTCCGCCGACCGGCAGGCTCGTGCCCTACGCGGGGCTGGGCATCGGCGGTTTCCGACAGGAGCTCGGAGCCGTCAGCGACACCGGCACGCTGCACGCCCTGGTCGCCGGCCTCAAGTTCAAGGTCGGCCCGATCTTCCTGTTGAAGGGCGAGTACCGGCGCATCAACCTCTCGGGAGATCCCCTCCTCGACGTCGAGCACCGGATGTCAGTCGGGGCCGGCCTGAGCTTCTGATAGACTCGGCGGGCCGTGGTCTTCTTCAACTACACCACGATGCAGATGACGGCCAAGATCGTGTACTACGGTCCTGGCCTGTGCGGGAAGACCACGAACCTGCAGCACATCCACGACAAGATCGCCCCCCAGTCCCGCGGGGAGATGATCAGCCTCGAGACGGAGACCGACCGCACGCTGTTCTTCGACCTCCTGCCGATCGACGTCGGCGTGATCAGCGGCATGAAGGTGCGACTCCAGCTCTACACCGTGCCCGGCCAGGTCTTCTACAACGCGACCCGGAAGCTGGTCCTGAAGGGAGTGGACGGCATCGTCTTCGTCGTTGACAGCCAGCTGCCTGCGCTCACCGCCAACGTTGAATCGCTCAAGAACCTCGAGGACAACCTCGCGGACCTGAACCTGAACCTCGACCAGGTCCCCTTCGTCTTCCAGTACAACAAGCGGGACATCCGCAACATCCACAGCGTCGAGAAGCTCAACGAGACCTTGAACTCGAAGGGCTACCCTCACTTCGAGGCGGCGGCCCTTCACGGCGTCGGCGTTTTCGAGACGCTCAAGGGGATCTCGCGCATCGCGATCCAGTCGGTCCGCCACAAGCTCGCCACCTCCGCGCCGGGAGCGAGGTCGGAGCAGAGCCAGGCCGAGCCCGGGCCGTGGAGCGAGGACACCGGCCCGCTGTTCGACATGCCCGACGAGCCCGCTTCAGCGAGCGGATCGGCCGAGGACGTCCGCGTCGAGTTCCCCGAGGAGACCGCGGGCCGGCACGAGGTCCGCGCGGTCGCGACCAAGGGGTCGCTGGACATCAAGGCCGAGCTGGAGCGCTTGCGCACGATGACGTCCAGGCCGGCCGCGGCCGCGAGGGCCGCTCCCCAGGTGGACCGCAGGATCCAGGACCTGCTCCTCTCCGAGCGCGACGCGAAGCAGGAGCTGAAGCGCAAGGCGGGCGTCGAGGTTCCCGCCGATCTGTTGCACACCGCCTCGAGCCTGCGCCTCAATCTCGTCTTCGAGAAGGACGGCCAGGAGCAGGTCGTCGAGGACGCGGCCGCCTTCAAGCTCGTGGGCAACAAGAGGCTGCGGGCCCTGCTGCTGCGCCTGGACCTCGAGATCAAGGGCAAGTAGCCGGATTCACGTCCGCGCGCGGGCGAACAGCTCCTCCAGCTTCCCGAGCACACGCTCCCAGGCGTACTCCCGCTCGACGTATTCGCGCCCCTGCCGGCCCAGCGCCTGCCGCAGGTCGGGCCGCTCCAGCAACAGCCGCAGGCCGCTCGCGAACTCCTCGTAGCCGTCGTAGAAGAGGCCACCGTTCGAGCGCAGGCACTGGCCCTTGAGCGGCGCGCAACGGCCGTTCGCGAGCACGGGACGCTCCAGCTTCCACGCCTCGAGAGCGATCACCGAGAGGCTCTCGTAGGGTGAGGGCATGACGAGGGCGAGGGCGTGGCGCAGGGCCGCCACCTTCTCGTCCTCCGAGATGAAGCCGATGTGCCGGATGCGGGGATGCTCCGGGATGGCCATCGCGGCCTTCCCTGCCAGAGCCAGGTCGAGCTCGACTCCGGTCTCGTCGAGGAAGCGCTTGAAGTAGGTGAACAGCGTCCCGCAGCCCTTGTTCCGCTCGATGCGCCCCACGTACAGCAGGAACGGCCGCGTCAGCCCGAAGCGCGCTTCGAAGTCGGGCACTGAGCTCGTGGCCGGGAGCGAGAGCCCGCTGCCGATCACGGCGCTCGGCCTCCCAGTGCCGGACGCGGCGCCTTCCACGAGATCCTGCTCCTCGGGAGTCAGGTACACGATGCCGCGTGGGCGTCGGAAGAACTCGCGAAAGATCCCGAGGCCGATCGCCGGATCGTCCTCGGCCGTGGGCACCAGGATCGACCGATCGAGGACGCGCGGCAGCCCATGGTACGTCTGCCAGTAGCGGTAGCAGTAGAAGATGAAGAGGTCGAAGCGGTCTCTCGCCCGCGCCACGGCGTCGACCAGGGCCGGTGCGTAAGGTCCGTTCTCCCGGACCCAGCGCTCCTCCTCCTCGCGGCTGTGCTCGTCGCCGAACACGACGTTGGAGATCGATGCGAACTCGCGCAGCACGCGGGGTCGCTTCACCGTGAACCTGTGGACGGGGATCCCGTTCACGAGCGCGGTCCCGACGGGGTAGCCGTTCGACCATTGAACGTGCTCGATCGCGCGCGTGGCGAAGACCTCGACCTGGTGCCGCGCCGCGAGCGCCTCGGCGTGCCAGCGGCAGTGCAGCTCGGCGCCGCCGTTCACCTCGGCGCCGTAGCGCTGGACGACGAACGCCAGCTTCATTAGTCGACTTCGGAGGGGTACCGGACCCCTGCACCCCGCGGGCTTCGCCCTCCCCCCCGTCTGCTCCGCGCCCGAGTGAATCGGGCGCTCCGCTGCCTGCGCATCAGCGCTCCTTGAGCTTCGCGAGGGCCTGGTGAAGGCGTGTCGTCTCGTCGAGGAGCGCCTGCACGACGTGGAGGAGGTAGAGGTTGATCTGCCGCTGCCGCTCCACTATGGGATCGGTGTACAGACGGATCAGCGGTCGCACCAGCCGCTTCAGGCCGAGCACCAGAGCCTTCGACAGACCGGTGCGATGCGTGACGACGCGATAGTCAGGGGTCAGGTTCCAGCGCGGATCGTCACGTAGCAAGCGCTCCAGGAGCTCATCGTCGAGCTCGGCCTCGTCCGCGAGGACCTTCAGCCTGCGGGCGACGCTCTCCTCGGCAGGCGTGCCGTCGAAGAACGCTTCGTCGCGCCGCTTCCGAATGCCCTCGCGCAGCGCCTCCATCACGCTTGCGACGTCGACGCGCCCGTCCTTCGCAACGAAGGGATCGGCCACCGGAGGATTCTAACCGCCGGGCACTCGCAGCCGTTACGACGGCCCGGGGACACAGAGGAACGAGAGATCAAGAGAGAAACGGAAATGAGAGGATCCTCTCGCTCAAATTCTCGTGTTCTCTCCGTCCGTGCTCCCGGTTCTCTGTGTTTGTCCTGGCCGGGGTCGGATCTGCCTAGCCCTTCTTGGGGGCGGGCGTCGTCGTCGGCTTGGCGGCGGGCTTGGGCGGCGCCTTCGCCGTCGCCGCCTTCCCGGCAGCGGCGGGCTCGAGTGCCGCGGCCTCCACCACGGTGTCGGCCGGGATCTCGCCGAGCTTGTCGGCCTCGCCGACGAACAGGTGGTAGACGAGCAGGCCCAGCTCGCGGTCGTCGCTCGAGCCCTTGAAC
>DATFEN010000181.1:0-11184 GCA_035251085.1 Vicinamibacteria bacterium
ACGCGCCCGTCCACGAAGGCCACCCCCTCGGCGTCGATGTCGCGGGCGCGCGGCGCGACCTCGCGGGCGGCGAACTCCCCCAGCTCGGTCAGGCTCGCCGCGTACAGCTCACGAGCTTCGACCAGGCTCCGCGGCCCGTCCACGAACCGGAAGCCCTCCTCCCACAGCGGGACGAAGCGCTCCCACCTGACGCCTTGGTCGAAATGGAACTGGAGGTCGGCGTTGTCCCGGAAGAAATTCACGGGTGCCTACAAGTTCATCACGAAGGCGCCCGCAACTCAAAGGGAAGGGGCGGCGCCGCGACGAGGCCGCCGAGCTCGGCGCCCGGGAAACGGGCGCGGCGACGTGAACGGACCGCGGAGACACGGAGATCGCTGAGAGGAATCAAGGAAGCGGAGTTCGACTTCAGAACTCCAGCAGTGCCTTGCCCAGCTGAAGGCGCACGCGCTTCGCGGCATAGGGCAGGCGGAACGGAGCGAGGATGTCGAAGCCCTCGGGGTGCTGGGCGCTCTTCGTCGAGCGTGCGACCGCCTGCGCGACGACCGACGGCGGGATCGGGAAGGTCGCGAGCCGGACCTCCTCCGCCTCGAAGCTGCCGAAGCCGACCTCGGGCGTCGTGAGCCGACCGCGCAGCTCGACGGCCACGCGGCCGCTCAGGTAGTTGATCGGGTTCCACGCGGAAGCGCCGGCCGCTTGCTTCACCGGCAGCTTGTCGAGATCCACGATCGCCTTGGCGGTCACGCGGTCCTTCTCGAGCAGCAGGTCGAGGTCCGAGACGCCAGGCGGCAGTTGAGGGGCGAGCGTGAGGTTCACCCACGAGTTCAGCTCGGCCTGGCGGACCACCACGCTCGGCGTGGGGATCGGCCGCCGCGCCTTGTAGGCCGACTCGATGGCCTTGAGCCGGCGATCGAGAGCGTCCGCGGCTTCCCAGGTCAGGCCTGGGCGCGGGGGCGCAGGCCGGGCCTCGGGGGACGGCGTCGGCGCGGTGGAACCTGCCGCCAGGAGCGCAGCGAGAAAAAGCGGTCTCACCCTTCGATTATCGGCTACTTCGTGGCAGCCAGGGCGCGCGCTTCGGCGTTCGTCGGATCGGTGGCGAGCACGCGCTGCGCCTCGCTGCGCGCTTCCGCCTTGCGGTCCATCTCGGCCAGCAGGCGTGCGAGCTCGAGGCGAACGCCCGGATCGTCGCGGATCCAGAGAGCCATGCGCAGCTCCGACACCGCCCTCTCCTGCGCGCCCGCGCGTGTCTCGAGCCGGGCCAGCAAGAGGTGGGCGCGCTCCGAGTACGGATCCAGGTACGCCGCCTGCGTCGCCTCGCGGCGTGCCACCTGGAGGTCGCCGGCCTCCTGCGCCTTCTCGGCGCGGCCGAGATGCGAAGCGGCATACTGGCGGCCGCCCCAGCGCTCCTCGTCGAACACGAGCCGCCGCTCCCAGGGGATCGCCCGCTCGAAGCGCCGCCGCGGGTCGGGCGCCTGAAGTTCGGCATAGGTCGGGCTGCGCGCGACGAGCGTATGCCACTCCGCGTCGGCTTCGGCGCTGCGCCCCGCCTGCCGGAGCGCCCACGCCAGCGCGAGATGAGCATGGACGTCGGCGGGATCGGCCTGCACGACGCCACGCAGCCAGAAGGCGGCGGCCTCCGCATCGCCCTCCACGAAGAGCGCCCAGCCGAGGTTCAGGGGCGTCTCACGCAGCGAAGGGTCCAGGTTCATCGCCTTGCGCAGGACGTCCGAGGCCTTCACGCCATCGGCAGTGGGCCCGGCCCGAAGCAGGGCGAGGCCGTAGTTGTTGAGCAGAGCCGCGGTGGGGTCAGGGAGCACGAGCCCCGCGAACAGCCCCTCCGCATCCCGGTAGCGCCCGAGGTCGAGGCAAGCGACGCCCTGCAGGAAGCGCGCGCTGCGCGAAAGGAGCGCGTCCTCCGGGATGCCGGCGAGCGTGTCGGCTGCGGCGGCGCTCTCGCGCGCCTCGACCTGGATCCGGCCGAGGGTCAGGCGCGCTTCGTCGTAGGTCGGGAACACCTCGAGCGCCTGTTTCAACAACCGGACGCGCGTGGCCGAGTCGGCCGCGGCCAGGCCCTGGGCGTGGAGGCGCAGCGCCTCGAAGGGCACGGCCGGCGCCTCGGCGACGAACTCCTCGCGCGGCCGTTGCGGCGGCACGGGCCCGGCCACGGCGACGTCCCATGCGAGGCCGCGCAGCATGCCCTGCAGGTACTCGACGGGACCGGTCGCGATCAGCGGCGCGGAAAGACTGCCGCGCTCGACGTCAAGGATGCGCAGGGAGAGCCGGAGGCTCTCCTCCTTCAGCTCGTATTTCCCCAGGATCAGGCGCGACGCGCCGAGGGCCTCGGCAATGCGCACCGTCGTCGCGCGCGTCAGGCTCTGGGGCGGGATCTCGAGGCTCTCGTGAGCGCGCAACCGGTCGGCGCGCTCGACCACCGGCACGGAGAGCTGGTTCAAGGCCCGCGGCAGGGCATCGGCGACGGCCTCGCCCACCCAGGCATCGTCCCCGCTGGGGCCCGTCGGGGGCAGGACCAGGATCGGTGCGCTCGCGGCGGCGAGCAGCGACAGCAGCGCGAGAGGACTCAAGCCGGGATCTCGATGCGCGCGGGCGGACGCACCCAGGCGTGCGCCGCGAACTCCTTCTTCAGGCGAAAGCCGAGGCGCACGTAGAGGTCGTAGGCGCGGTGGTTCTCGACCGTCACGGAGAGGCTCGCCGAATGCAGTCCGCTGTCGGCCATCGCACCCAACGCGCTCAAGACGAGTTGCGTGCCGAGCCCACGCCCCTGGGCCTCCGGCACGACCGAGACCTGGCAGACGTGGCCGTTCGCGCGCGACAGTCGGCTCGCCAGGATCACGCCGAGGCAGCCGCTGCCGCCGTCGGCTACGAGCGACGCGCTGGAGTCGAAGCGCCCGCAGCCCGAGCGCAGCACCAGCGTCTCCACGAAAGCGCGGCACGTGGCGGGCGAGGAATAGGTCAGGTTCAGCGCGGCGTCGAGGCTCCGCACGTGGCTGCGATGGATGATCGCCGCCGCGGCGGCGACGTCCTCGCGGCGAAAGGGCCGCAGGCGGAAGGCGGACGGCCCGCTCGGCAGCGGCTCGCCCAGGTCCCGCACCAGATAGTGGCGACGGCGTCCCGTGAAGCCGGCCCTGGCGAATCGGAAATCCGCTCCGGAGGCCGTGGAGAACAGCGTCTGGCACTCGACCCGCTCGGAGCCGGCGAGCCCCTGGGCCTCGCCCAGCATCGAGTCGAGCAGCCCTTCCTCGAGGCCGCGGCCACGCGCGCCGGCGCTCGCGAACAGCGAGCCGACCACGGCGCGCGCGCTGTCCATCATGTAATAGCCGTAGGCCACGGGCCGCGCGCCGTCGTGGATCACGCGCCCGGCCAGCGAGCGTCGCTCGATGCCGCCGAGGACCGCCGAGGTGACGTCCTCGAAGTCCCAGAGCAGCTCGCGGCTCCAATGGCCCGCCTCCTCGTCGAGGAGGGGCCGCAGCTCACGCGCCGCGAGGTCAGTGAGCGGGCGCGTCCGCACTCCGCTTCCGCCTCTCCTGGGACATCAGCTTCCGGAGGCGCTCGGCGTCGCGGGGCGGCAGGCCGAGGAACTCGAGGCCGGTGAGGTAGCGCTTCTCCTCCCCTTCCGCGCACGCCCCGTCGAGGCTCGTCTCGGTGACGCGGACCTTGGCGGCCAGCGGTCCGTCGTCGAGGTGCAGCGACAGGTCGAGGATCGCCCCGTGATCGAGGCGCACGCAGCTGCGAAGCAGACAGCCGGTGACGCTGAGGTCGACCAGGGTCACGTCGCGGGACGCGCGGCCCGAGAGCGAGCCCTCGAGCCGGATCGGCAGGCGCGGGGAGCGTCGGCGCGGCGCATCGCGGTCCTTCGCGCTCATCGGGGCAGGTATTCTACTGCCCACGCGAAGCCGGGAAAACAGCTATCCTTTGCGACCATGCAGCTCTCCGCCCGACCGCGGCCGGCCGGCTTGTACTGGAGCACCGGCTTCTTCGTGGCGGCGGGGCTGCTCGAGATCGTGCTGCCGATGACGACCGACCCGGGCTCGCTCACCCTCGTACGGCTCTGGGAGGCGACCGGCAAGGCAATACTCGATTTCCTCGTCGCCTTCGGCCTCTGGAAGCGCGTCGCGCTCGTGCGCTCGGTCGCGATGGTGTACTGCCTTGGCGCGATCCTGGCGTACGCCGCCGCGATCGCCGTCGCCTGGTCGGGCGCGCCGTTCCGCTACCCCCGGGCCCTGGTGATCGCCAGCCTGTTCGAGGTGCCGTCCTGCGCGCTGCTCTACCCGTGGCTGCGCTCGGCGGAGGCGGGCAGCGTCTTCACGCGCCCGCTCGTCGGACCGTGAGCACGCCCGGCGAAGCCGCGGCGCCGCCGCTCGCGCGCCGCCTCGAGGCGCTGCTCGGCGTGGCCGCGTCGATCGCCCGGGCGCCGGAGCTGAGCGGCGTGCTCACCGCGGGCCTGGACGCCGCCGTCTCCGCGCTCGGGTTCGAGATGGGAGGCCTGTACCTGGTGGAGGGCGACGAGGGCGAGCTGCGCCTCACGCCCTACCAGCGAGGCATGCCGATCGGCTACGCCGAGCAGGTCGCCCGTTTCCGTCGCGGCGAGGCGGTGATGGGCCGCGCGCTGCGGGACAGCACGCCGCTCGTGATCCCCGAACTCTCGGCCGCCGCGGATGCCCGCGACGCCACGCGCAGCTTCGGCATCCAGACGGCCATCTTCGTCCCGCTCTTCGCCCAGAACCGGAGCGTGGGCGTGTTGATGCTGGCAGGGCGCACCCGGCGTGACGTGCCGGCCGAGGAGCTGCGCTTCCTCGAAGCGCTCGGCGGGATGCTGGCGAGCGCGATCGAGAACGCCCAGCTCATGCGCCGCACCCAGCGCCACCTCGACGAGGTGAAGGCCGTCTGGGAGATCGACCGCGCGATCGTCGAGGAGCGCGAGCTCCACGAGGTGCTGTCGATCATTTCCGTCGAGGCGGCGGTCCTGGGCGGCGGCGACTCCGTCATCCTGCTCCAGGAACAAGATGGCGAGCTGCGGGTGGCTGGATCCCACGGCGTTCGTGCGCGCCGTGTGATCGGCGAGCCGCCCAGCCTCGGGGGGTCTCCCGTCGCTCGGCTATTGGCCCTGCCCGGGCCGAGCGGGATGGCGATCGATGCCGATGGCCCAGCCCGCGCCTACGTCGTGCCGATGCGCGCGGGCGAGCGCGCCCTGGGCGGCCTCATCGTGGTCAAGCCGGAGGACGAGGTCGGACCGGACGACCTCACGCTGCTCTCGACGTTCGCGCACCAGGCGGCGGTGGCGCTGGCCAAGGCCCGCGTCCGCGAGGCCGAGCGCCGCCGCGCCGGGCAGCTGGCCCTGGTCTCGGCCGCGTCCGAGATCGCGGTCTCGACCCTCGACGTGGACGAGCTGCTCGGCGCCATCGCCCGCTACGTGCAGCGCTCCTTCCATTACTACGCGGTCGCCGTGTATCTCGCCATGCCCGAGGAGCGCGAGGCGCGCCTGACGGGCGCCGCGGGCGCCGCAACCCTGCTCCCGAGGAATCACCGCATCAAGTACGGCGCCGGCATCATCGGCTGGGTCGTGGACCGCGGTGAGTACGTGCTCGCCAACGACGTCGCCCGTGAGACGCGCTTCGTCCGTTCGCGCATGGAGGCCACGCGCTCCGAGCTGGCAGTGCCGGTGCGCCTCTCGGGCGAGGTGGTGGCCGTGATCAACGTGGAGAGCGACCGCGTCAACGCCTTCGACGAGGGCGACCTGGTGGCGATCGATGCGATCGCGGCCCAGGTGGCCGCAGCCATCCGCAACGCGAGGGTCTTCGCCGACAAGCTCCGCGCCCTGCGCAACCTCGAGGTGATCCAGGACATCACCAACGTGCTCAACAGCGACCTCGACCTCGACGCGCTCCTCGAGCGTATCGCGCGCCGCAGCGTGGAGGCGGTGCGTCCAGCCCAGATGGGCGCGGTCCTGCTGTACGACGGCGAGGCGCTGCGCGTTCGCTCCAGCCACGGCTACCTGCACCCCGCCCCGCTAGCCGACCTGCGCCTCGTCTTCCACGAGGGACTGCCGGGGAGCGTGTTCGTGAGCGGCCTCGGCCGCGTCACGACGCCCGCCGACCACGGCGGCGCGCAGGCGGCGTTCGAGGATGCCGCGGGCGGGGTTCCGATCCGCAGCGCCCTCGGCGTCCCGATCGCCCTGCCGCAGGAGAAGCTCGGAGTGCTGCTGCTCGAGAACACCCGGGAGGCCTCCGCCTTCGACGCGGAGGACCTGCGCTTCGCGACGACACTCGCCCACCAGGCGGCCATCGCCATCGGCAACGCGCTGCGCCTTCGTCAGATCCTCGAGCTCGACCAGGAGCGGCAGGCCTACCTCTCGAACGTCAGCCACGAGCTGCGCACCCCCCTCACCGTCATCCAGGGCTACCTCGAGGCCCTGGAGTCGGGAGCCGCCGGCGAGAAGACGGCGCAGTTCCTCCGCGTCTCCCGAGAGCAGGCCTCGCGCCTGGGCCGTCTGATCGACGAGGTGCTGGAGGTCTCGCGCCTGGAGCGCGGCGTGGCGCAGCCGCACCTGGAGTTCGGGCCGGTCTCGCTTGGGGGCCTCGTGGATGCGGTGCTGCGGACGCTGCGCCAGGACATCTTGCTCAAGACGCTGCGCGTAGTGGAGACGCTGCCCGAGGGCCTGCTCACCGTTCCCGGGGACGAGCGGCTGCTGCACCTGCTCGTCTTCAACGTCCTGGAGAACGCGGTGAAGTTCACGCCCCCGGGGGGCGAGATCGCGATCGACCTGGCCGTGAGCGACGGCTTCGTGGTGCTGAGCGTGACCGACAGCGGCATCGGCATACCGACGGACCACCGCCACCGCGTCTTCGACAAGTTCTACACCGTCGACTCGGGGTTGACGCGCAGTCATGGCGGCACCGGGATCGGTCTCTACCTCGCGCGCGAGGTCGTGCGGATCCACTCGGGCTCGATCGCCGCATCCGAGGCCCCGACCGGCGGCACTTGCATCGAGATCCGCCTCCCCTTGCGCCCCAGGAGGTGAGAGCGCCATAATCCGAGAGCTTGGAACCCCTTGCAAGGAGTGCCGCGGCTCCTAGGGCGTCGCTTCGCACGCGCCACCCGACCCCTCCCGACCGCGGGCGGGAGTTCTCCCACGCCCTGGAGAGCGTGAGCCGCGAGATCGCGGACCCCGCCGCCAAGCTGAAATTCATTCGCGGAACGCTCCACAAGTACGAGCGCGCGGACAGCGCGGTGCGTCTCGTGCCGGTGGCCGGCCTGCGTCGGCTCCTGTACCGATGGCTGAGCCTCGAGGGGCTCCATCCGCTCCTGTCCCACGACAGCCTCGGAGCACCCAGGCCGGTGGCCCGCGGCCTTCACCTCTCACTCCTCGCCGCGCGCGCGCTCGCCGTGAGCATGACGCTCGTCGCGCTCGTGGCGGTGACCGGCGCCGCCCGTCAGTTGACGCGCCCGGTGGCAGCGGCACCCGCGCCCGGGGTCCCTCTCACGCTTCCGGCCGTGGCCGAGGCGCTCCCGCCGCAGCCCGCGGGGATCACGCCCGCGGCGATCTGGCTGGTCGAGCGCGGCGACGGCTTCGAGCAACTCTCCAACGGCCTGCGCATCGAGACGACCTGGACAGTGCCAGGCGAGACGCGTCGCTATCACGCCTTCGACGCCGAACGCGGACTCCTCGGCGACCCCCTCGAGCACCCGGTCGGCCTGCTGTTCCACACGACCGAGAGCGACATCTGGCCGCTCGAGGCAGGCTACAACGAGAAGCTTCGCGACTCGAGCGAGCGGCTGCTCAAGTACCTGCAGCGCAATCGAACCTACCATTACCTGATCGACCGTTTCGGGCGGGTCTTCCGCGTCGTCGAGGAGGATGCCAAGGCCAATCACGCCGGGTACTCGGTCTGGGAGAGCGACGGGACCGTCTACCTGAACCTGAACCACGCCTTCCTCGGCGTCTCCTTCGAGAGCCGCTGGGGCGGCGGCCAGACGCTGCCGATCACCCAGGCCCAGCTCGTCGCGGGGCGCAGCCTCACGGACTACCTGCGCCAGAACTTCGAGATACCGGCGGAGATGTGCGTGGCCCATGGTCTGACCAGCGTGAACCCCAAGCTGCACCGGATCGGCCACCACATGGACTGGTCCCGAGGATTCCCGTGGGCGGCCTTCGGCCTGCCCGACCAGTACGCCCGCGAGCCCGCGAGCGTCGCGCGCTTCGGATTCGGCTATGATGAGGACTTCCTGAAGGTGCTACCCGAGCCCTGGGACGGCGTGCGCGCTGCGGAGCAACGGCTCGCGGACGACGCCCGGCGCGAAGGGAAGAGCCTCGAGGACCTGCGGCGGGAGCGTCAGCGGACGTATGACCGCTGGGCCGTCGAGCAGACGCAGGCCGACAGGAAGGGCGGCGAGAAGGTCGATCGGGCGTCGGTTGTTCGGCCGCGAGCCGCGGCCAGCGGAGGATGAGCGTCATGGAAGATCGCAAGGACCACCTCTGGAAGGTCGCCCAGGAGGCGGAGGAGCGCATCGACGACCTGATGAAGACCGGCGCGAACCCGATTGGCATCGACGTCGGGACGTCGAAGGTCGTCGCCTCGCGGCGCAAGGCGAAGGAGATCGATTCGCTCTCCGAGCTGAACGCCTTCATCCCGGTGCCGTACGCGAAGGTCACCGAGGCGATCCTCACGCAGAACCAGATCGCCTACTACCGCGAGGGCGACGAGCTCATCGTCTACGGAACCGCCACCGAACGCTTCGCCAACATGTTCAATGCCGAGCTGCGACGGCCGATGTCCGACGGTCTGCTGAACGCCCGCGAGAAGCGTGCGATGCCGGTGCTCGAGGCGATCGTCAACAACCTCGTCCCCAAGCCCAAGTCGCAGGGAGAGACGCTGGCGTTCTCGGTGCCGGCGGCGATGCCCGGCCGCGAGGCGGCCCTCACCTACCACGAGGCCACGCTGCGCGGCCTGTTCCAGTCGATGGGCTACAAGGCGGTCGGGGTCAACGAGGGCCTCGCCGTCGTCTTCGCCGAGCTCGAGGACAACAACTTTACGGGCATCGGCGTGTCCTGCGGCGGCGGCATGTGCAACGCCACGCTCGCCTTCTTGTCGATCCCCGCAATCATGGTCGGCATCACGAGGGGGGGCGACTACATCGACTCCGCCGTCGGCGCCGTCGTCGCCGAGCACGCCACGCGCGTGAAGGTGATGAAGGAGGAGGGCGTCGACCTGTCCCGGGCGCCGAAGGACAAGTTCGACCGAGCGATCCGCATCTACTACGAGGAGCTGGTCGAGAGCGTCGTGGACGGCATCTACAGGGCGATCTCCTCGGCCGACCGGCTCCCGCGCGCGGATCGGGCGGTGCCCATCGTCCTTTCCGGAGGGACGGCGAAGCCCAAGGGCTTCAAGGACCTCTTCGAGAAGGCCCTGCGCTCGCGGAACATGCCGTTCGAGATCGCGGAGATCCGAATGGCGAAGGACCCGCTCACGGCGACCGCTCGCGGCGCGCTGATCGCAGCGATGTACGAGAAGTAGCGCGAGCGACGGCCGCGTTCCGACAGCCCTGGCCGGCAACGGCCGGGGCTTTTTTCCCCGGCCACGAAGAAGCGCACAGATCACCGATAGCTGAGCCTAGCAACCCGCGTCGCTCGACTACCCCAGGGGCTCAATCAAAACCAACCCCGGCAGGGGCACGACGAACCAGGGAGTACACTGAGGCCCGAATGCTCCGTCGCGCCAGCCTCGTCCTGGCCCTTCTCGCCGTAGCCCAGCCGGCGTGGGCCGTCCGCGAGTGGTACGACCACTATCTCGAGGCGCGGGACAAGCTGATCCCGGCCGGCAAGTACCCCGAGGCGATCAAGGAGTTGCAGGCGGCGATCCGTATCAAGGCGGGCTCGGCCGTCAACGAGCAGACCTACGGCCTCCAGTTCATCGACTACCTGCCCTACTACTACATCGGCGTGTGCTACCTCCGCGGCGGGGATCTAAACAGCGCCACGCGCTTCTTCAACATCGAGGAAGCCCGAGGCGCCATCAAGCGCACGACGCTGTATCGCGAGATGCTGCGGCTCCAGGCAGACGTGGACACACAGCTCCGCCAGCGTCTCGCGGAGCGGGCCCGCGCAGAGGTGGAGAAGGCGCTCCGGGATGCGGCCGAGCTGCAGCGCGCCCGGAGGTTCGACGATGCCTTGGCACGTCTCGCCAACGCCCAGGCCGCTGCGACCAACCTCGACCCCGCGATCCAGCAGCGCGTCCTGGATGCGAAGGCGGGCGTGCTCGCCGCACAGCAGGCGGCAGCCGACGCCGCGAAGCGCGACAAGCGGGTCGAGCAGGCCCTGGCCGAAGCCCGGCGCATGCTCGAAGAAGATCGCCCGGCCGAGGCCATCGTCCGTTTCGACGAAGTCCTGGTTCTCGACGCCAGGAACGCGCGGGCGATCGAAGGCAAACACGACGCCCAGGAGCGCATCCTCGCCCGCCAATCCCGCCAGCGGCTGGCCGAGCGCTTCACCGAGGGCAAGCGGCTCTTCGACGCCGGCCAGTATCAGAAGGCCCTGGAACCCCTGACGGAGGCCGCGACCGATCCGGGAAACGCGGCGGCGCAGAGCCTGTTGAAGCAGGCCCGCGGGCTGGTGGAGCGCATGCGCCAGCAGCGGGAGCTGGCCGTGCGCATCGACGCCCTCGCAGCGGACGCCGAGCGTCTGCTCGCGTCCAAGCGCTTCTCCGAAGCCTGGGTGAAGCTCGAGGCGCTGCTCGCCATCGACTCCGCCAACGTCAAGGCGAAGGAGCGGCTCGCCCTCGCGCAGCGCATGACCGGCGAGGCGCTCTTCGAGCAGTGGCTCCCCAACCAGGCGCCTCTGCTCTTCTTCTACGAGCCGCGCTCGGACGAGGTCGAAGGGCCCACCGTGGCGGTGGTCGGCTTCGCCACCGACGACCGCGGCATCGCGAGGGTCGTGTTCCGCCAGGCCGGCCGCGTGGTCGGAGAACAGACGCCGCAGCCGCGTCCGGACTCGCCAGAGTCCTTCCGGAGCGTCCGCTTCCAGCGCGAGTTCCCGCTCGAGAAGGGCGCGAACGAGATCTCGGTCACGGCGATCGACACCGCCGGCGAGGAGCGCACCGAGAACTTCCCGATCACGCGGCGGCTGCGTCCCTGGGAGACGAAGGCGTTCTTCCCTTCCGCGGCCGCGGTCTCGCT
>DATFEN010000187.1:0-11888 GCA_035251085.1 Vicinamibacteria bacterium
CCCCGTGTCGTGGCGGTGGCCCGGAGTGGTCGACTCCACGCGGTCTTCCCGGCCAGCCACGCCTCGTTCCAGGCGGACGCCACGACCGCGAGCTTCGAATCCCTCTTCGGCATCGCCCTCGAGCCGGCCGAGGTGATGGACCTGCTCGTCGGCGTGCCCTCGCCGCGACTGCGCGCCTACGAGGTCGGTTGGGGCGCCGACCTGCCGCGGACCATCGTCGTCACGCTCCCGGACGGTGGGCGCCTGAAGGTCCAAGTGGACGAGGCCGAGACCGGCATCGACCTCGCCGAGCGTGCATTCGAGGCGCCCCCAAGCGTTGGATATCGCGAGGTGGACGCCAACGAGGCGCGACGGCTCTGGAGCGCCCGGTGACGACACGCCTCCTGCGCGTTCGCTCCTACGCCAAGATCAACCTTGCCCTCGAGGTGCTCGCCACGCGGCAGGACGGCTATCACGAGCTGCGCACGCTGTTCCAGTCGATCGACCTTCACGACGACCTCCGGCTGCGCCTCGTTCCCGGCGGGCGGATCACGCTGCGCTGCGACCATCCGCAGGTGCCGATCGACGAGACGAACCTGGCCTGGCGCGCCGCCCGCGACCTGCTGATCTGGGCGAATCGGAAGGAAGGCGTCGAGATCGCGATCACCAAGCGCATCCCGGTCGCCGGCGGCCTGGGCGGAGGCAGCAGCAACGGCGCGGCCGTGCTGACGACCCTCGATCGCGCCCTCCGTCTCGACCTGGGCTCGGCCGGGCTGCTTCCGCTGGCGCGACGGTTGGGCGCCGACGTGCCTTTTTTCCTGCACGGAGGGACCTGCCTCGGCCTGGCTCGAGGGGACGAGGTCTATCCCCTGGCGCGACAATTGCGTGCACAAGTGGTTGTCGTGGACCCGCAGCGCCCGATTTCGACCGCGGCAGTGTTTCGGCGGCTGGATGCAGGATTGACACCGCGTGAAAACAGCCGTAGCATCTTCTACTTTGGATCGAGCGACTTGGAGGGAGATGCGGGGTTCCGCGTCCTCTTCAACGAGCTCGAGGACGCCGCCCTCGAGGAGGCCCCGGACCTCGGGGAGGCGGTGTGCCGGATTCGGGGGGTCCTGAGCGAGGCGGGGGCGCGCCACATGGCCCTGTCGGGGAGCGGCTCGACGTACTTCGGGCTGTTCGCGGATGCCCGGCGGGCGCACAAGGCCGTCGCGGCGCTTCGGGCGCTCGGCTTCCGCGCGCTCCGGTGCCGCACCCTCACCCGCGACGAGTACCGACGAGGCGTGCAGCGGGGATAGCAGGGAAGGAGCCACAGCATGGAGATCACAGACGTCAAGGTCATCCCGGTGGACGACGAGAAGCTCAAGGCTTTCGTGTCGATCGTGTTCGATCAGTGCTTCGTCGTGACCGACATCAAGATCATCCACGGTCCGAAGGGGCTCTTCGTCTCGATGCCCAGCAAGAAGCGCAAGGACGGGACGTTCAAGGACATCGCCCACCCGCTCAACAACCAGATGCGCCAGTACCTGGAGGAGAAGGTGCTCTCGGTCTACAAGCAGCAGGTCGGGGCTCCCTCGGGCTCCGCGCCCTCGAGTTCCGAACAACCGAAGACGGAGGCGCCCCAGCAGTAGACGACGGGCGACCAGAGAGCCGCCCCGGTTGGGGCGTGGCCAAGCGGTAAGGCGCGGGACTTTGGATCCCGTATTCGAAGGTTCGAATCCTTCCGCCCCAGCCACTCGCGGGATGCCTGCTGGACAGGGAAACATGTCGAGAGAGCTGCGGATCTTCACTGGGAACGCGCACCCTGCCCTCGCGGAGGGCATCGCCCGGCGGCTCGGCGTGCCGATGGGCCGCGCGCACCTCGCGCGCTTCAGCGACGGCGAGGTCTGGTTCCAGATCCAGGACAACGTCCGCGGCGCCGACGTCTTCGTGGTCCAGCCGACGAGCCCTCCGGTCAACGAGAACCTGATGGAGCTGCTCGTGATGCTCGACGCCTTCAAGCGCTCGAGCGCCTCGCGGATCACGGCGGTGATGCCCTACTACGGCTACGCGCGCCAGGACCGCAAGGACAAGCCGCGCGTGCCGATCTCGGCCAAGCTGGTGGCGGACCTGCTTTCGGCCGCGGGCACCGACCGCATCCTCACCATGGACCTGCACGCCTCGCAGATCCAGGGCTTCTTCGACGTGCCGGTGGACCACCTGTTCGCCGCGCCGGTCGTGATCGAGTACGTGGCGAAGCTGAAGCTCGGGGCGTTGACGATCGTCGCTCCGGACCCCGGAGCCGTGGAGCGCGCCCGTGCGTACGCCAAGCGCCTCGACGCCACGCTCGCGATCGTGGACAAGCGTCGCAGCCAGCCGAACGTCGCCGAGGTGCACAACGTCATCGGCGAGGTCGGGGGGCGCACCGCCCTGATCGTCGACGACATGGTCGACACGGGCGGAACGCTGACCCAGGTGGCCCAGGCCATCGCGAACGCCGGTGCACTCGATGTGCTGGCCTCGTGCTCGCACGGGGTGCTCTCGGGGCCGGCGCTCGCGAAGATCGATGCGTCGCCGCTCTCGAAACTCATCGTCACCGACTCGATGCCGCTGTCGCCCGAGATCAAGCGGAACCCGAAGATCGTGGAGCTCACGATCGCCGACCTGATGGCCAAGGCGATCCGCAACATCCACGACGAGACGTCGGTCACCAGTCTATTTGTGTGATAGGTCGATTGTGAGAGCTATCAGCTATCAGCCTTCAGCTATTCAAGCAAGCGGAGCCCGCTTCAGTGGTTCCGTTGCTGATCGCTGAAAGCTGAACGCTGCCAGTCTGTGAAGGAGTAGCCGTCATGGCTGAAATCGTGGTCGCGGCGGAGAGCCGCAACAATACCGGAAAGAACGAGAACCGCCGCCTGCGAGCGCTGGGCAAGATCCCCGGGGTCCTGTACGGCACGAAGAAGGAGACGATCGCGGTCGCCGTGTCCCCGAAGGAGATAAGCGCGATCCTGAGGAGCGCCTCGGGGGAGAACACGCTGTTCGACCTCGACCTGGGCGGCAAGCGCCGCAAGGTGATCCTGAAGGAGTTCCAGATGGAGCCGATCAAGCACCGGCTGCTCCACGCGGACTTCTACGAGGTCGCTCTCGACAAGCCGATCGAGGTCAAGATCCACGTCGAGCTCCAAGGCACGCCCGTGGGCGTCAAGACCCAGGGCGGCGTCCTCGACTTCGTGACGCGCGAGCTCGAGGTGCTGTGCCTGCCGACGGACATCCCCGAGCGGATCGTGGTGGACGTGACGCCGCTCGAGATCGGCAAGCACCTGCGCGTGTCGGACATCACCGTTCCGGACAAGGTCAAGATGTTGACCGAGGCCGACGTGGTGGTCGTCCACGTGGTCGCACCGCGGGCCGAGGAAGAGGTCGCGCCAGTGGCCGCCGAGACGGTGGAGGCCGCTGTGGAGGGCGCCGCCGCCGAGCCCGAGGTCATCAAGAAGGGCAAGACCGCGGCGGAGGGCGAGGAGGCCGAGGCCAAACCCGAGAAGGGCGAGAAGAAGGAGAAGAAGTAAGGAGGGGATGCGCTTCGTCGTCGGCCTGGGGAACCCGAGCGAGCGCTACCGCCGCACGCGCCACAACGTGGGGTTCATGGTCGTCGACGCCCTCGTGGCCCGAGCCGGCGTCGGCAAGGGCCATGAGGAGGCGCTGGCCCAGGTGGCCGGCGCGCGGCTGTTCGGCGAGGAGCCGCTGCTCCTGGTCAAGCCTCTCACCTTCATGAACCGCAGCGGAGCGGCGGTGGACCGGCTGCTAGCCGACCACGCCGGCGGGCCCCAGGATCTGCTCGTCGTCGTGGACGACGTCGCCCTCGAGCTCGGCCGCCTTCGCGTCCGCGAGCGCGGCAGCCACGGCGGCCACAACGGCCTGCGTTCGATCATCGAGGCGCTGGGCAGCGAGGAGTTCGCACGGGTGCGCGTAGGCATCCGCAAGGGCGACGTGGCGGGCGACCTCGCCGAGTACGTCCTGGACGCGTTCCCCCCCGAGGACGTGCTGGTCGTCCGCGAGGCCGTCGAGCGCGCGGCCGATGCCGTGGAATGCGTGCTTCGCGAGGGGACGGTCGTAGCGATGAACCGCTTCAACGGAGCCGCCCCGGCATGAGATACTAGAGCCTCGTCTTCGTCTCCTTGCTCCCGGTAGGGGCCCATCCAGGGCCCAACAAAGGGGCTCTGAGCCACAAGGAGGACAGAACGCTGTGAGCGATCGTGTCTACGAGATCCTGTTCATCGCCGACCCCAACCTCGGCGAGCCCGAGGTGGATAGCCTGACGTCCACCGTGCAGGGCTACATCGAGAAAGAGGGCGGCAAGATCCAGAAGGTCGAGAAGTGGGGCAAGAAGCGCCTCGCCTACTCGGTGAAGCGCCAGCGCGACGGCTCCTACGTGCTGCTCGTCGCGGAGGGCAAGCCGGCGCTCGTCCACGAGGTCGAGCGCCGCCTGCGCGTGACCGATGGCATCCTCAAGTTCATCACCGTGCGAGTCGACGAAGAGCTGCGCAAGGCCGCGAGTCGCAAGGCGCGCCGCGGCGACGACAAGCGGCCCGCTCGCGTCGAGCCGGTCGAGGAGGGGATTCTGTGAGCGATGACTTCAAGGTCGGCGCGGGCCGGTCAGGTGGACGCACGGGAGCGGGCGCCAAGGGCGCTCAGGGCAAGGAGGGCGGCAAGCGTTTCTTCTTCCGGCGACGCAAGGTCTGCAAGTTCTGCGCGGACAAGATCGACTACATCGACTACAAGGACATCAAGACGCTGCAGGCCTTCGTCCCCGAGCGTGGCAAGGTCCTGCCGCGGCGCATGTTCGGCACCTGCGCCGAGCACCAGCGCAAGCTGACGCTCGCTATCAAGCGCGCGCGCAACATCGCGCTCCTGCCGTTCGCGGCCGAGTAGATCTCCGCAGGGGTCGCGTGGCGGTCGAGGCACGCGTCGGCGACAGGCCCGAGCCCCGGGCCGGAGGGATCCTGGGGGCGGCGCTCGCCGCCGTCCTGCTCTTCTCCGTCGTCTACGTCGCGCCCGTGCTCTGGATCGTGGCGACGGTGGCTCCGTTCCCGCTGGCCGTCCACCGCCTCAACCGCGGCCTCGCCAACGGCCTGCTGGCGACGCTGCTGGCTGCGACGCTCGTGGCCTGGCTCTTCACGCCGCTCCAGGCCGCGAAGTTCCTGCTCGTGCTCGTGTTGCCCGGCTTCCTGATCGTGGAGGCCGTCGTCCGCGGCCGCGGCCTGCGCCGGGGCGCGGCCTGGGCGTTCCTGGTGCTCGCCGCCGAGACGACGGCGGCGCTGCTGGTGCTCGGTCCCCGCATGGCGAGCGGCATCCTCGCGCACCTCGACGAGTTCCGCTCCCCCCAGTTCCTGGCCGAGCTCCAGAAGCAGATGCAGTGGCCGCAACAGCGCGTCGACGAGATCGCCGAGAGCGCCTCGGCCCTTCACAGCGCCATGGAGGTCGTCTACCCGGGGGCGTTCTTCGTGCTGGCGGCGATGATGGTGCTCCTCAACGCCGCGCTGATCCGTGCTTATCTCGCGCGGCGCGACCCCGCCTGGCTCGATGGCAGCGAGTTCGAGGGGTTGCGCTTCTCGCTCGCCCTCCCAGCGCTCTTCGTGATGGGAGGGGCGCTGGTTGCTTTCGTGCCCCTCCGCGCGGTTGGCTACAACGTGGTGCTGGTGACGGCGTTCTTCTTCGCGGTCCAGGGCCTGGCGGTCGTGGCGTACTTCGCCCACCGGCTGGCCGGACCGCTCTTCCTGCGCGTGGGCCTGTTGGGCCTCGTGCTCCTGAACCCCTGGGCGCCCCACATCCTGGCGCTGCTCGGCCTGTTCGACGCGTGGGCCGACTTCCGGCGTTGGGCGGACCCGCCCGCGCCGGAGCGGGAATGAGAATCGCTTTTCGGAGGCCAACGTGGAAGTCATTCTGAGAGAGGACGTCGACAAGCTCGGCCGGCGCGGCGACATCGTGAAGGTCGCCGAAGGCTATGGCCGCAACTACCTGCTGCCGCGGGGCCTGGCCCTCGCGGTCAACGACGCCAACAAGGCCATGATCGCCCGCGAGCGCAAGGCTCTCGAGGTGCGCCTGGCGAAGGAGAAGTCCGAGTGCGAGGCGCTCGCGCAACGCATCGCCGGCATTCGCATGGTCGCGCCGCGCAAGGTCGGCGAGAACGACGTGCTGTACGGATCGGTGACCTCGGGCGACATCGCCGAGTTCCTGAAGGGCAGGGGCGTCGAGGTCGACAAGCGCCGTGTGCTGCTCGACGAGCCGATCAAGAAGCTCGGCGACCACGAGGTGAGGATCAGGCTGCACGCCGAGGTCACGGCCAGCATGAGGCTGCTCGTCTCCAAGGAAGGCTGAGCGCGGTCGAGGACGCGGAGACACGGAGGACACGGAGAGAAAGAGGGTGATCCCGGCAGGAGCCCTTGATAGACTCGCGCCTCCAAGGAGCACGCGCTCTCCTCAATGTCCAACGTCCCTGCTCTCCGTGACTCCGTGGCTCCGTTCCCCGTGAGGGGGGCGGATGGCGACTGAGGCGCCGGCCCAGGAGCGCACCCTACCTCACAACGCCGAGGCCGAGCGCACCGTCCTCGGGGCGATCCTCGTGGACAGCGCGGCCTTCAACTCGGCCGCCGAGGTGCTCACTCGCGACGACTTCTATCGCGAGGGCCATCGCCGCATCTTCGAAGCGATGGCCGCACTCGCCGAGAAGAGCCAGGCGATCGACGTCGTCGGGCTGAAGGACGAGCTGGTCCGCGCCGGAGCCCTGGAGGCGGTCGGTGGCGCGCCCTACCTGGGAGCTCTCGTAGAGGGCGTGCCGCGGATCACGAACGTCGAGCAGTGGAGCCGGATCATCAAGGAGAAGGCCGTGCTGCGCAGCCTGATCCACGCCGGCAACCGCATCGTCCACTCCTGCTTCGAGGCGGACCTCGACGCGGCGCTGCTCCTGGACCAGGCGGAGAAGGCGATCTTCGAGATCGCCGAGCACCGGCAGCGCCAGGGATTCGTCGGCATCCGCGAAGTCGTCAAGGAGAGCTTTCGCACCATCGACCAGCTCTCGCAGTCGAAGGAGCTGGTCACCGGCCTGTCCACCGGCTTCGTCGACCTCGACGAGCGCACCACCGGACTCCAGCGCGGCGACCTCGTGATCGTGGCGGCGCGGCCGGCCATGGGCAAGACGTCCTTCTGCCTCAACATCGCCCAGAACGCGGCGCAGCGCGGTGGCGAGACCGTGGGCGTGTTCTCACTCGAGATGTCGAAGGAGCAGCTGGTGCTGCGCATGCTGTGCGCCGAGGCGCGCGTGGACGCACACAAGCTGCGCACCGGGCACCTCCAGGAGAAGGACTGGGCGCGTCTCGCCAACGCCTACGCCACGCTCTCGAACGCGAAGATCTTCATCGACGACTCACCGGTGCTGACGCCGCTGGAGATCCGGGCCAAGAGCCGGCGCCTCAAGGCCGAGCACGGCCTCGCCCTCGTGGTGGTGGACTACCTGCAGCTCTGCTCGGGCGCCGGGCGCTTCGAGAACCGCCAGCTCGAGATCGCGAGCATCAGCCGGTCGATGAAGGCGCTGGCCAAGGAGCTGGACATCCCGGTCGTCGCGCTGTCGCAGCTCTCGCGCGCTCCCGAGGCGCGCTCTGACAAGCGACCCGAGCTCTCGGACCTGCGCGAATCGGGAAGCCTCGAGCAGGACGCGGATGTCGTGATGTTCATCTACAGGGAGGAGGAGTACAAGCCGAACGACGAGAACCGTGGCATCGCCGAGATCCTGGTCAAGAAGCAGCGCAACGGGCCGACGGGCACGATCAAGCTGGCCTTCATAAGGGAGTTCACGCGGTTCGAGAACCTCGAGTGGCGCGACGCCTGAGCTCGCGGGCCGAGGCGCGCGTCGACCTCGCGCGCCTCGCCGGCAACTGCCGGGCCGTCGCGAGGTTCGCGGCCCGCCCCGTGATCGCGGTCGTCAAGGCGGATGCCTACGGCCACGGCGCGACGAGGGTGGCGAGCATCCTCGAGGCGGCGGGCGCCGCGATGCTGGCTGTGGCGACCGCCGAGGAAGGTGATGCTCTCCGCGTCGCAGGAGTGCGCGCGCCCATCCTGGTCTTCTCGGGGTGCATCCCCGGCCAGGAGCGACTCTTCGTGGAGCGGGCGCTCACTCCCGTGGTGTCGAGCGCCCTCAGCCTCGAGGGCGCCTTGGCGGCTGGCCGCCGCGCGCCCGTGCGCGTCCACCTCGAGGTCGACACCGGGATGGCGCGCCTGGGCTTCGCGCCTGGGGAGACGCTTGCGGTCGCGCATCGGCTCGTCGGGGCGGACATCGCGATCGAAGGCGTCATGACGCAGCTGACCGGCGCCGACGAGGACGCCACCGGCGCGACATGCGAGCTCGACCGTTTCGACGAGGTGCTCTCGGACCTCGCCCGGCACGCCGTGCGGCCATTCTTCGCGCATGCGGCGAACAGCGCCGGGCTCGCGTTGCTGCGCCCGACCCATACGGCCGTGCGGCCCGGGCTCCTGCTCTATGGCCTGCGTACGCGGCCTCTCGGGCCCGACGTCGAGGTCCGACCGGTGATGTCGGTGACGGCGCCAGTCCTGCAGGTGCGCGCCATCGGTGCCGGGACGCCGGTCTCGTACGGTGGGCGCTGGCGAGCCTCGCGCCCGTCGCGCATCGCGGCGATCGGGTTCGGATACGCCGACGGCATGCCGCGGACGTCCGCCGCCTCGACTCACGGCTTCGTCTTGCTGCGCGGCCGAAAAGCGCCCATCACCGGCGTGGTGTGCATGGACTACACGCTCGTGGACGTCACCGACATTCCCGACGTCGTCGAAGGAGACGAGGCCGTGATGCTGGGCGAGTCGCCGACCGCGTGGGATCTCGGCGACTGGGCCGGCACGAACGTATGGCAGGCGCTGACCGCCATCGGCCCTCGGGTCCAACGCGTCTACGACGAGCGCGCCGACCAGGGAGCCCCGGAGGACACGGAGAAATGACGAGGGTGCTCCGTGCTTCCGTGGCCCTTGTTCGTTCATGACCAAGGTCCGGACGGTCTTCGCCTGCCAGGCCTGCGGCTTCGAGAGCTCGAAGTGGCTCGGCCGCTGCCCCGACTGCGGCGAGTGGAACAGCTTCGTCGAGGAACGGCAGGAGGTCGCGCCGCCGGGGAGGGGTCGCCCGGCAGCGAGCCTGGGGCCCACCGCCAAGCCGCTGCCCTACGACCTCGTGGACAGCGCCGACGCGGCGCGCGTCCCCTCGGGGATCGGCGAGTTCGATCGGGTGCTGGGCGGCGGGATCGTGCCGGGGTCGATGGTGCTCATCGGAGGCGAGCCCGGCATCGGCAAGAGCACGCTACTGCTCCAGGTCGCGCACCTGCTCGCCCGGCACGGCGGGCCGGCGCTCTACGTCTCCGGCGAGGAATCCGAGAAGCAGGTGAAGCTGCGCGGCGAGAGGCTCGGCGTCGAGGGCGGGCCGCTGTTCCTGCTCGGTGAGACGTCCCTCGAGCGGATTCTCGAGCACGTCGAGGAGCTGAAGCCCCGCGCGCTGGTGATCGACTCGGTGCAGACCGTGTACTCGCAGAAGTTTCCATCGGCGCCCGGAAGCATCAGCCAGGTTCGCGAGGTGGCGACGCAGCTCCTGTTCGTCGCGAAGGGCCGCGGGGTCACCACGTTCCTCATCGGCCACGTGACGAAGGACGGAAACCTCGCCGGGCCCAAGTCCCTCGAGCACATCGTGGACACGGTGCTCTACTTCGAGGGCGAGAAGCACCTCCACCATCGCATCGTGCGCGCCGTGAAGAACCGCTTCGGCGCGGTCAGCGAGCTGGGCGTGTTCGAGATGACCGGCGCCGGTCTCGTGCCGGTGCCCAACCCTTCGGCGCTGTTCCTCGCGGAGCGCCGCGAGGGCTCGGCCGGATCGGCCGTGGTCGCCACGCTCGAAGGCTCGCGGCCGATGCTCGTGGAGATCCAGGCGCTCGTGTCGCCCACGTCCTTCGGCACGCCGCGCCGCATGTCGCTGGGCATCGACCCGAACCGGACCAGCCTGCTGCTCGCCGTCCTCGAGAAGCGCGTGGGCCTGGAGCTCCTGTCCGACGACGTGTTCGTGAGCGTTGCCGGCGGCCTCGAGGTGGCCGAGCCCGCGGCGGACCTCGGGGTCGCCGCGGCCCTCGCCTCGTCCTTCCGGAATCGGCCGGTGGCCGCCGGCACGGTCCTCTTCGGCGAGGTGGGGCTGGCCGGCGAGGTGCGGGGCGTGGGCCAGGCCGCGCTGCGCGTTCGCGAGGCGCAGCAGATGGGCTTCACGCGCTGCCTGCTGCCAGCGCGCAACGTGCCCAAGGAAGCGAGCGGCATCGAGCTCGTCGGCGTGGAGAGCCTCGAGGAAGCGCTGCTCCGGCTGTTCGAATAGAGTCGGCGAAGTGACCGCAACCGGCTGCGCGGCGAACCTGCCGAAGCTGTACGCCATCCGGCTGCTGTTCTGGATGCACTTCTTCTCGGCGGTGCTCGTCCCGTTCTACACGGAGTGGGGCGGCATCACGCTGCAGCAGGTGTTCCTGCTCAACGCCTGGTTCTTCCTGTGCAACTTCCTCTTCGAGGTGCCCACCGGCACGGTGGCGGACTTTCTCGGCCGCAAGTGGTCGCTGACCTTGGGCAGCGCCGTGGCCGTCCTCGGCGTGTTTCTGTACGCCTCCGCCCCACGCATCGAGGTGTTCGTCTTTGCCGAGACGATCATGGCCGTCGCCTACACCCTGCACTCGGGGGCGGACGAGGCGCTGGCCTACGACAGCCTCAAGGCGGACGGCCGGCAGGCGCTCGCCGCCGCCGTCATCGGCCGCATGGAGGCGTTCAAGCTCGGTGGCATCGTGACCGCGACGATCCTCGGAGGCTTCGTCGCCGCGCGCTTCGGCCTGCGCGCACCGATGCTCGTCACCGCGGTGCCGGCGGCCCTCGCCATGGTCCTGGCCTTGACGCTGCGCGAGCCCGCCCAGAGCGCGACGGGGGGGGAGCGCCGCTCCTACCTCCACATCCTGCGGGAGGGCGGCCGCCGGTTCGCGCGTCATCCGGTGATCCGCCTGCTGGCCGTCGAGGCGGCGATCACTAACGCGCTCGCCTGGGGCATCATCTGGCTGTTCCAGCCGCTGCTGCGCCGCGCTCTCGTGCCGCTCCAGGCCTTCGGCGTCGTCCACGCGCTCGGCTGCCTGGCCCAGATCGCGTTCCTCTCGGGGATTCCGGCGCTCGAGCAGTGGGCCGGCTCGCGGCGGCGTCTCATCTTGCTCGCGACCCTCGCGAGCGGCGCCGCCTTTCTCAGCCTGGCGGCGACGACGTCCTGGCCGCTTGTCGTGGCGGGCATCGTCGCGGGCATGGCGTTCAGCCTGCCGCGCGTGCCGCTCTTCAACGCAGCGATCAACCAGCACGTGGACTCGTCCGAGCGGGCCACGGTGCTGTCGTTCTGCTCGATGGTCCGCACGCTCGCGATCGTCGTGATGAACCCCCTCACTGGACTCGTGGCCCAGCGCTCGCTCGACGCGGCCCTTCTGATGATGGGCGCCTCGCTGATCGTCCTCGCTCTCGCGTCGCGTGTCGGGGACGAGCATCTCGCGGAGCTGCAACAGACGCGCGATGGCTGAGGCAGGTGCGACGCGACTGGTCGCCTTGCTCATGGCGTCGCTCTCCCTGACGGTCGCGGCCGCCGTTCCGACGCGCATCGACGTCGACGGGGGCGTGATCGAGCTGCGCGTCGCGTCCCCAGAAGCCGTGCCGCCCCTCGAGACCCTGCGGCGCTGGGTGGAGCACGCCGGCCGTGCCGTGGCCATCGCGTTCGGACGCTTTCCGGTCGCGCGCGTGCGCGTGGACGTCGTGGCCGGCCGCCCGCGCGGCGGGGGGCGGACCTGGTGCCAGGGCGACGGCCCTCACGTCAGGGTCGGCGTCGGGCGCGC
>DATFEN010000203.1:0-9255 GCA_035251085.1 Vicinamibacteria bacterium
CGACCGAGCGCGCGGAGCGCGCCGCCTTCGAGGCGCGACAGGCCGCGACCGCGCTCTCCCAGGCCGAGCGTCGCGTGGAGGCCACGCGCACGGTCCTCGATCGGCTGCGGCGCATGCCCTGAGTTCACGGCCCGAAGCGCCGGACGGTTAGACTGAGCGCTTGGCGCGTTTCAAACTGACGCTCGAGTACGCCGGCACGCGCTACCGAGGCTGGCAGACGCAGCAGAACGCCCGCTCCGTCCAGGAGACGATCGCGAGCGTCGTCCACAAGGTCTCGGTCCGGGAGGACTTCGAGCTGAAGGGGGCCGGCCGCACGGACGCCGGCGTCCACGCCCTCGGCCAGGTGGCGCACCTCGACCTGAACACGCGCCTGACGCCCGGGGCGCTGCGCTTCGCGCTCAACGACAACCTGCCGGCCGACATCCACGTGCTCGCGGCCGAGCGCGTGCCGCGCGGCTTCCACGCGCGTCACGACGCCATCGCGCGCAGCTACCTGTACCAGATCGCGCGCCGGCGCACGGCCCTGGCCAAGCCCTTCGTGTGGTGGATCAAGGACGCGCTGAAGCTCGAGTCCATGCGCGATGCGGCCGCGGAGCTGGTCGGCCTCCACGACTTCCGCTCCTTCACCGAGGTCGACCCGCAGAAGGCCTCGACCCGCGTCGAGGTCCAGGGCCTGGAGATCGCCGAGGAGGGCGCCCTGGTGCTGATCCGGATCGAGGCCTCGCACTTCCTGTGGAAGATGGTGCGGCGGCTGGTGGGCGTGCTCGCGGAGGTGGGCCGCGGCAGGCTGAGCGCCCGGGACGTGCGCTCGTTTCTGGAGGCGCCCTCCGAGCTGCCCGCACGCTTCACCGCGCCGCCCTCGGGGCTCTTCCTCGAGCGCGTCTTCTACGCGGGCGACCGCCGCGACTTCCCCCTGCGCAGCGCCTTGCATCTCGATCAGGAGGATCCTTGATCCGCCTGCCGAATCCGCTCCGCGGCGTCGTCTTCGATCTCGACGGCACGCTCGTCGACAACATGCCGTTCCACGTCGAGGCCTTCGCGCGCTTCGCGCTGCGTCACGGCCTGCCGCCCCTCGACGCGACGCTGCGGGGTCGCCTGGACGGCAAGCGCAACCGCGACATCTTCCCGATCCTGTTCGGTCGCCCCCTCGACGACGTGACGTTCCATGGCTACGAGGACGAGAAGGAGGGCCTGTATCGCGAGCTGAGCCGAGGCGGGCTGCGCCCGCTGCGCGGTCTGCTGCCGCTGCTCGACGCCCTGCCCGAGCGCGGCATCGCGGCCGCGGTCGCGACCTCCGCCCCGGCGCTCAACGTCGTCCACACCCTCGCCGAGCTGGGCCTGGCCGCGCGCCTCTCGACCGTCGTCCGCAGCGACGAGGTCGCTCACGGCAAGCCCGCCCCCGACGTGTTCATAGAGACGGCACGCCGCCTGGGCGTTCCGCCGTCAGCCTGCCTCGCCTTCGAGGACGCGCCGGCCGGCGTGATGGCAGCCCAGGCCGCCGGCATGATCTGCGTCGCGCTCACGACGAGCTTCGGGCCCGAGGCGTTCCCGATCCACGGCGCACGGCCCGACGCGTGCGTCGCCGACTTCGAGCCGATCCTGGCCGCTCTCGCGGCGGAGAGCGCTACTGGCTCGCGTGTGGCGAGCCCAGGACGGCGTCGATCGCAGTGACCGCGATCGGGTGATAGCCCGGTCGCGCCTTGGCGTAGATCTCACGTGCCAGCGCCCGCGTCGTCTCGTTCCTCTCAAGCGCACGGTACAGCGGCTCGAGGAACTTGACCCGGCCGACGCGCGTGAGAAACGCTTCGAGCGCGGGGTAGGCCGGAGCGTAGCCGGCGGTTGCGGCGTGCTCCAGCCAGGCCGCGAGGACCTCGGCGTTGCCGGAGCGCGTCAGTTGGAAGCGCCGGTCGAGCGCCGCCATTCGCTCGAGAGCCAGGGGCTTCGGCAGCTCGCCCAGGAACAGCCGCCACTGGGCGGTCACCCAGCCCTTGCCGATGGCGTCGAGAGCGCCCGTCTTCACGAAGGAGCTCGCGGCGGCGCGTGCCGCGTCGTAGGCGCGGGAGCGCGGCGTGACCAGGTTCCCTGGCAGGCCCGTGCCGAACACCCACTCCTCGACGCGCACTTCGGCCCAGGCCTGCCCGTCGCCCCGGAACAGCTCGCGCTTGAGGACCTCGAGGAAGTGCTTTGTGGTCATGCTCGTGAAGGCGTTCTGCTGGAAGTAGCTTCGCAGAAAGGCGTCGAAGGCTCGGCGGCCGAAGCGGCGCTCGAGCACGCGCAGCAGGCTGGCTCCCTTCTCGTAGGCGATTTCGGTGGCGGCCTCGCCGGGGTCGCGTCCGGCCAGCTCGACGACGAGGGCGGTGTCGCTCGGCCGACTCGCCTGCAGCTCCTCGACCTTCCCCCGCAATGATTGCTGGCCCAGCAGCACCTCCATGGCGGCCACGTCGGCACCGTAGAGGACCTCGACGATGCGGTTCTCGAGATAGGTCGTGAAGCCTTCGTTCAGCCAGAAGTCCGACCAGGTGGCGTTCGTGACCAGGTTGCCGGACCAGGAGTGGGCCAGCTCGTGGGCCATCACGCTCACCAGGCTCCGGTCGCCCGCGAGGATCGTGGGCGTCGCGAAGGTGATGCGCGGGTTCTCCATGCCTCCGTAAGGGAAGCTGGCCGGCAGCACGATCGAGTCCCACCGGCCCCATCGGTAGGGACCGTAGAGGCGCTCGGCGATCCGGACCATCTGCTCGACGTCCCGGAACTCGCTCGCCGCGCGCTCGAGCACGGCGGGCTCCGCGTACACTCCGGTACGCGCGCCGAGAGGGCGGAAGCCCAGCTCTCCCGCGGCCAGCGCCAGCAGGTACGGCGGGATCGTCTCGCGCATCCGGAAACGGAAGGTCCCCTTGTCCGGCTCGTGGTCCCCGTGCTCCGCGCTCATCACGACGCCCAGGCCGGGCGGCACGCGCACGATCGCGTCGTAGGTGACCCGGACGCCGGGGCTGTCGGCGCAGGGGATCCAGCTCCTGGCATGGACGGCCTGCGACTGCGTCAGCAGGAAGGGCCGGGTGCCCGAGGTCTGGCGAGGCTCGAGCCACTGCAGCGCCGACGCGTCCGGGCCAGTCTCATACTCGATGCGTACCTTCTCGAGCCGCTCCCCGCCGAGTTCGATTCGGAGTCGCTGGCCGAGCCGCTCGACCGGCGCGTCCAACCCGAAGACCAGCTCGCGTCCCGAGGCGGGATCCATCACGCGCCGAATGCGCAGGCCGCGGGTGTCGAGATCCAGGTGCGCTGGAATCGCGTCCGACGCGTAGGCGAGCGTGAGCTCGCTCGTGGCCTGGATGCGCCGCGTCTCGAAGTCGAGGGTCAGGTCGAGGGAGAGGTGCGACGGACGAACGGCGTCGACGTTCGCGAGCGAGTGGACGTCGTGGTCCGCCGCGGGCGCGGCGACGAGCAGCAGCAGCAGCGCGGCGGTCAACGCGCCGTGCCGCCGACGGTGATCTCGGAGACCAGGATGGTGGGCAGACCCACTCCAACCGGGACGCTCTGGCCGGCCTTTCCGCAGGTCCCCACGCCCTCGTCGAGCTTCAGGTCGTGGCCGACCTGCGTCACCTTGGTGAGGACGTCGGGGCCGTTGCCGATGAGCGTCGCGCCCACCACCGGCGGCCCGAGCCGCCCGTCCTCGATCAGGTAGGCCTCGCTGGCCGAGAACACGAACTTGCCGCTCGTGATGTCCACCTGTCCGCCGCCGAAGTGCTTGGCGAACAGCCCGCGCTTCACCGAGCGGAGGATGTCCGCGGGCTCGTCCTGGCCGGCCAGCATGAAGGTGTTGGTCATGCGCGGCATCGGGATGTGGGCGTAGCTCTGGCGCCGACCGTTGCCGGTCGCCGCCATCTTCATCAGGCCGCTGTTCAGGCGGTCCTGGAGATAGCCGCGCAGGATGCCGTTCTGGATGAGCACGGTGCGTCCCGGGCGGTTGCCCTCGTCGTCGATGTTCAGGCTACCTCGCCGGTCGCGGATCGAGCCGTCGTCGACCACCGTCACGCCGGGCGACGCGACGCGCTGCCCGATGCGTCCCGTGAAGGCGGATGTGCCCTTGCGGTTGAAGTCACCCTCGAGGCCGTGGCCCACCGCCTCGTGGAGCAGGATGCCCGGCCAGCCCGGGCCGAGCACCACGGGCATCGGTCCCGCCGGCGCGGGCTTCGCGGCCAGCATGGTGATGGCCATGCGCGCCGCCTCCCGCGCGAAGTACTCGGGCGGCTTCTCGGCGAAGAACTCCGGCCCCACGCGTCCGCCGCCGCCGCTGGACCCCTCGCGCCGCACGCCGTTCTCGACCGCGATCGCCGACACCCGTATCGAGAACAGCGGCTGCACGTCCTCCACCAGCACGCCCATGGAGTTCGCGATGCGGACCCGCTTCGTCTCGTCGGCCAGCGAAACGATGACCTTCTCGATGCGCGGATCGTAGGAGCGTGCCGCCCGGTCGGCCCGTTCGACGATGGCGATGCGTTCGAGCACGTCGAGGTCCGAGACGGTGCCCTCCCCGTAGCGCCGCTCCACTGGCGCCGCGGTGACGCTCTCCGGCGGCAGCTCGCGGGTGCCCTCGGCGATGTAGGCGGCGGTCTCGGCCGCGCGTCGCACCGCCTCCCAGGACAGGTCGTCGGTGTACGCGTAGCCGGTCTTCTCGCCCGAGACGACCCGCACGCCGAGGCCGCAGCTGACGCCTGCGGAGGCGGTGCGGAGGATCCCCTCCTCGAGCAGGAGCGACGAGGTGCGGTGGTGCTGGAAATACAGATCGGCGAATGTCCCGCCGCGGCCCAAGGCGAGGCCCAACAGCCGCTCCATCTCGGAGACGGAGACGTCCGCAGGTGTGCGCGCGCGCTCGTCCGGAGCCATCCTTCGACTATACCAGCCGCGGAGGCCTAGGCCACTCGGTTGCGGCCCGCCTCCTTGGCGCGGGAGAGCGCCCGGTCGGCCTCGTGCACGAGGGCGTCCGGCGAGTCGACGCGCGGCGTCGGGTAGCTGGCGACGCCGACCGAGACCGAGATGCGGCACTCGCGGCTGCCCACGCGGAAGACGTGCTCGGCGATCGCGCTGCGCAGCCGTTCGGCCGTCTTGAGCGCCTCATCGTGGTTCGTGTGGGGCAGGATGCAGGCGAACTCCTCGCCCGCGTATCGCCCGACCGAATCGACCGCGCGCAGCGCGTCCTTGAGGATCCGCGCCATCTCGCGCAGCACCATGTCGCCCGCCGGATGCCCCAGCTCTTCGTTGACGCGCTTGAAGTGGTCGATGTCGACCATCAGCAGGCTGACCCCGCCCTCGTACCGACCGACGCGTCCGAACTCGCCGGCCACCTGGTCGATCATGTGGCGATGGTTGAACAGGCCGGTCAGCGAGTCGCGTATCGAGAGGCTCTTCACCTTGTCGAAGAGCCGGCTGTTCTCCATCACGATCTGGGCCTGCTGGGCGGCGGTCTGCAGGAACACCTCGGAGTCGCCGGCGATGCGGGCGGCGGCCTTGCCGCCGAAGGCCAGCACGCCGCTCAGGCTCTGGCTGGTGCGGATCGGGTAGGCGGCGAAGCCGCCGAGGGTCTTCTCCACGGCGCCCTCGGCCGCGCCCAGCGTGAAGAGCCGCGCCCGGACGCTCGCGAGAGGCGTCCCCCCACGCTCCCGGAGCACGGTCTCGAGCAGCCGCGCCTTCGTCTCCTCCAGGACCGCGGACGCGACGGGGCGCTGGACGGCCATGAAGGTGTCCAGCTCGTCTTCGTCGACGAATGCCATGACGCCTACCGTGAAGTCCACGACCCTGGTCAGGACCTTCATCACGGACGCGAACGTCTCGTCGAAGTTGAGCAGGTTGCGGGCCACGCGCCCGAGCTCCGACAGCAGCGTGGCCTCGAACAGCCTGCGGTCCAGGAGGTCGTTCACGCGGCTCAGGATGTCGACGCTGTCGCGTCGCGCGGGTCCGCGTGCGGGGCGCGGTCCCGCCATGATCTTCCGGACCAGCTCCAGGATCCCCTGAGGATCGGCGTCCTTCGTGACGTAGTGGTCCGCGCCGGTCTCGAGGCCCCAGAAGCGGTCGCCCGCCTGGTCCCTGCTGGTCAGGATCACGACCGGAACGCCTCGCGTGGACGGCTCGCTCTTGAGCAGCCGACAGGCCTGGTAGCCGTTCATGCGCGGCATCATCACGTCGAGGATCACGAGCGAGACGTCCTCGGCGAACGCCTTCTCGATCGCCTCGAGGCCGTCCTTGGCGGTGACCACGCCGTACCCGGCTCCCTGCAGCATCTTCTCGATCATGCGCAGGACGAGCGGGCTGTCGTCGGCGACGAGGACCGTCGGCGAGCTCATCGGAGTGCCAGCTTCGTTTGGACCGGAAAGGAGGCGCATTCTAACATGCAGGTGAACTTTGCGACGCCCGCCAGCGTCCAAGCCTCTTTGGGACCGCGGCGTCGCCCGTAACCCCGGAGGCAGACGAAGCGCATGAAATCCCGGACCAAGCGGATCCTTGCCGGCACCGGGGCGGTGCTCGCGCTGGGCGCCGTGGTGGGCTTCAAGGTCGTCCGCGACGCCCGCCAGAAGGTGGCGGTCCAGATCCAGAAGGCCGGCACGCGCGACCTCGTCTCGGTGGTCTCGGCTTCGGGGGAGGTCAAGCCGAAGCGCTTCGTCAACGTCGCCGCCAACGTGTCGGGGCGCATCGACCGCATGCTCGTGAAGGAGGGGGAACAGGTCCGCCTGGGCCAGCTGCTGGCCCGCATCGACTCGACGCGCTTCGCGGCCGACGAGAAACAGGCGGAGGCGGCGGTGCAGTCGGCGCGCGCGGACCTGGAGCGCGCGCGGGCGGACCTCGAGGTCTCGCGGCTTGCTTTCGAGCGCACGAAGAAGATGCACGACGAGGACCTCGTCTCGGACCAGCAGTTCGACCAGGCCACGGCCGAGTTCGAGATGAAGCGGGCCAACGTGGACTCGCTCCGCAGCCGCATCGCGCAGCTCGCGGCGGCGCGCGAGTCGAGCGAGGACAACCTGCAGAAGACCGCAGTGATCTCGCCCATGGAGGGCGTCGTCACCAGCCTGGTCAAGGAGGAGGGCGAGGTGGTGATCGGGGCGCAGAGCTTCCAGCCGACGGTGATCATGACGGTCGGGGATCTGTCGGTGATGGAGGCCGAGGTCCTGGTCGACGAGACCGACATCCGCAACGTGGTCCTGGGCCAGGAGGCCAAGGTCCGCGTGGACGCCCTCGACCGCCTCGAGATCCCGGGCGCGGTGACCGAGATCGGCTCGTCAGCGATCCCGCGCGGCGTGACCTCGACGGGCGGCTCGACGACGCCGTCCACGAACACCGGCAATCAGGCCAAGGACTTCAAGGTCACCGTGACGCTGAAGGACCCGCCGCCCACGCTGCGCCCAGGCCTCAACGCCACCGCCGACATCGTCACCGCGCGCAAGACGAGCGTGCTTGCCGTGCCGATCCAGGCGGTGGTCGTGCGCCAGGTGGACAAGGAAGGGAAGGTGGTCGACCCGGCGAGCTTCAGCTCGGGTGAGGCCGGCTCCGGCGCGACGCTGCCCACCCGGCGCGATCTGGACGAAAAGGAAGGCGTGTTCGTCGTGTCGGGTGGCGAGGCCGCCTTCCGCGCCGTGAAGACCGGCATCCTGGGCGAGACCGACATCGAGATCGTGGAAGGGCTCAAGGAGGGGGACGAGATCGTGAGCGGCTCCTACAAGACCCTGCGCACGCTGAAGGACAAGGCGAAGGTCAAGCCGGAGGAGAAGGAGAAGCGCTCGTGAGCGCGGAGCCAGTCGTTCAGTCGGGTGCGGTGATCCACGCAGAGGAGCTGTGGCGGACCTACGTCATGGGCTCCGAGGAGATCCACGCCCTGCGCGGCGTGAGCTTCGACATGCAGGCCGGCGAGTACGTCGCGATCATGGGCCCCTCCGGGTCGGGCAAGTCGACGCTGATGAACCTGATCGGCTGCCTGGACACGCCCTCCCGCGGCCGCTACGTGCTGCGCGGCCGCGAGGTGTCGTCGATGAACGACGACGAGCTGGCCGAGATCCGCAACCGCGAGATCGGCTTCGTGTTCCAGACCTTCAACCTGCTGCCCCGTGCCACCGCCCTCCAGAACGTGGAGCTGCCCCTCGTCTACGCCGGCATGCCCCGCGAGGAGCGCGCCGCGCGGGCGCGCGAGGCGCTCGAGAGGGTCGACCTCGCGACTCGAATGACGCATCGCCCCAACGAGCTCTCCGGCGGCCAGCGCCAGCGCGTGGCGATCGCGCGGGCGCTCGTGATGGGGCCCTCGATCCTGCTGGCCGACGAGCCCACCGGCAACCTCGACACCGCCACCGGCAACGACATCATGGGCCTGTTCCAGAAGCTGCATCGGGGAGGCAACACCATCATCCTCGTCACCCACGAGCGCGACGTGGCCGACCACGCGCACCGCATCATCCACATCCGGGACGGGATGATCGAGAGCGACGAGCGGAAGTGATGGCGAACCAACGACGGCACGGCAACACGGAGAACGCAGCGCGGCATCGCCGCAACCAAACCGGAACGATAACGGACAACCACAGAGGGCACTGAGGAAAGAACGGAGAGGACACAGAGAGGGCCCGGAGAGAGAGCACAGAGCGGTGTGAGCACCGCCCGGGATCACAGAGGAACGTGAGAACGACCGGAGAGGAGCGGATCGCGAGAACGCGAAGCTGATTTTCCAGATATGGCGTCGACCGATCTCGAGCTTTGTGTCCCTCCTGTGACTCCCGGTCCTCCGTGTCCTCGGGCCATTGTGACTCTGTGTCCTCTCCGTTCGTTCTCTGTGATCTCTGTGGTCGTCCTGGCCATGGTTGCGGCGCGGTGACGTCGAGTGCCTTTCTCTGAAGCGATCCGCATCGCGGTCGCATCCCTGCGCTCCAACAAGCTGCGCTCGTTCCTCACCGTCCTCGGCATCCTGATCGGCGTCAGCTCGGTGATCGCGGTGGTCGCGATCATCTCCGGGCTCGACCGCTACGTCGCCGAACGCGTGCTGGAGCTGGGGTCGAAGAGCTTCACGGTCCAGAAGCTCCCCGACATCATCACGAGCGCCAACGACTGGATCGAGATGCAGAAGCGCAAGGACGTCGCCATGGCCGACGTCGAGGCGGTCCGGCGCGGTTGCACGCTGTGCAGCGAGGTGGGCGCGATGGTCGCCACGACCCGGGACGCGCGCTTCGGACGCACCACTCAGCGCGATGTGCGGCTGCTGGGCGTCACCGAGAACTACAGTCGTAT
>DATFEN010000182.1:0-5599 GCA_035251085.1 Vicinamibacteria bacterium
CGAGTCGTCCGTGACCTCCTGAACCGCGCGACGGTCGCCTGAGCCAGCCGGTCGTCGGGCCGTCGGGAGGCGCGCGAATTGTCCCCTCGACCACAGGCATGGTAGCGTTCGCACCGCGTCACGCATCCGTACAGGAGGACCGCTCGATTCCTTCCACCTCCTCTGGCGGACGCTGGGAGGTCCGCGATGCACGGTTTCATCTTCGCCGAGTCGAGTCCCGGGGCGGCGCCACCGGAACTGCGCTCCGCCCGTCCATCAAAGGATGAGAGTGCGCCCGCCAGAGAGTCATGACTCGCGAGGAGGCGATCCGGCTGGTGAGGCTGGCGGTGCGACTGGAGCCCAACCATGAGAAGCGCGCGGTCGACCTCGATGCATTGAGGTTGCTGCTCGAGGACCTGGATGCCGCCGAGGAACTGCTCGACGTGTTCTACGACGATCTCGTGGAGAGGGCTGGGGATCGGAGAGCCCGGCTCGACCAGATCGTGTTCTCGAGGCGGGTGACGCGTAAGGAGTAGCTCGGACCAGGCTCCAGCGTCCCGTCTTCCCCACTTGCCCTCGACGCCCCGGACGTACCGCTACTACGACCTCGTGATGGCGGCGTTCGTGACGGTGCTCGTCTGCTCCAACGTGATCGGCGCCTCGAAGCAGGCCTCGCTGTTCGGCTTCCGATTTGGGGCCGGCGTGCTGTTCTTCCCGATCAGCTACGTGTTCGGGGACATCCTGACCGAGGTGTACGGCTACGCCAGGGCGCGGCGCGTGGTCTGGGCCGGTTTCGCGGCGGAGGTCTTCGCCGCGGTCATGGCGACCGCAGTGCTCGCCTTTCCACCCGCGGAGGGCTGGCCGCACCAGGCGGCGCTCCAGACCGCCTTCGGCGGTACGCCGCGCATCGTTGCGGCGTCGCTGGCGGCGTACTTCTGCGGCGAGTTCTGCAACTCCTACACCCTGGCGCGGATGAAGGTCCTCACCGAGGGGCGCTTCCTCTGGCTGCGCACGATCGGCTCGACGATCGCCGGCGAGGGGATCGACTCCCTCGTGTTCTATCCACTCGCCTTCTACGGGGTGTGGACCAGCGATCAGATCCTCGAGGTGCTCTTCACGAACTACGCCCTCAAGGTGGGCTGGGAGGCCGCCATGACGCCCTTCACGTATCGCATCGTGAACTTCTTGAAGCGCGCCGAGAACGAGGACTACTACGACCGGACGACGGACTTCACGCCGTTCTCGTTGCAGACGTAGCGCCGCCGTGGCGGCTACTGGACGAGCGGCTTCGCGCCCGCGCGCTCGAGCTCGTCGTCGATCACCTCGGCGAAGCGTTCGAACGGCAGGGCGCCCGACACCAGCCGTCCATTGATGAAGAATGCCGGCGTGGAGTTCACGCCGTAGCCGTTGCCCGCGTCCAGGTCGGCCTTCACCGCGGCAGCCTTGCGCCCGCCGTCCAGGCAGGCGTCGAAGGCCGCCGCGTCGAGCCCCAGCTCGCCGGCGTAGCGCTTGAGGTCGGCGATGTCGAGCTTCGGGCTGGCGCCGAAGAGCTTGTCGTGCATCTCCCAGAACTTGCCCTGGTCGGTCGCGCACTCGGCCGCCTCGGCGGCCTTGGGGGCGCGCGGGTGGATCGGCAGCGGGTAGTCGCGGAAGGCGATGCGCACCCTGTCGCCGTAGACCTCGGCAATCCGCTTCAGCGTCGGCCGCGCACGCGCGCAGAACGGGCACTCGAAGTCCGAGAACTCCACGATCGTCACGGGCGCGGCCGCCGGACCCAGCGTCGGCGCGCCCGCCACCTCGACGGCGACGCGGGGCGGATCGAGCAGGATCCTCACCCCGCCCTTCCCGCGCAGCTCGCGGAGGAACGCGGCGCGCCGCTCGCTGCGGCGCTGCTCCGTCAGCCTCTGCTCGACGAGCTTCTTGCCCTCCTCCTCGCTGCGCTGGCCGAGGCGCGCCTTCATGGCCGTGTACTGCGCCTGCACCTGCTCGGCGGTCACCGGCTCGACCTTGTCCTGCACCTCGGCCTTCAGCAGCTCGTCGACCGTCGTCCCGCGACGCGCGGCCTCCTTCTTCAGCAGCTCTTCCGCCACGAGGGCGTCGAGCGCCTGCCGGCGCACGTCGTACTCCTGCTGCCGGAGCTGGGCCAGGGCGCCTTTCGTCCGCTGCTCGAGGGTGGAGCGGCTGATCTCGGTCCCGCCGACGATCGCCACCGCGTCGGCAGGCGCGTCGCCCCCCAGCAGCAGCATCAACACAACGGTCTTCATGCGACTTCCTTTCTGGACGACCCACGGTAGAACGCCATCCCGGCGAAGCTGACGACGCTCTCGTCGTCGATGTTCCACTGCTCGTAGCGGAGCACCTCGCCGCGCGCCGGGCGCGCGGCGCGCAGGAAAGTGTACAGGGGCGAGGCACCGCACCAGCGCAGCGCGTCGCCCTCGCCGTCGGCGAGCAGGCGCCAGAAGCCGTGGGCGTCCGCTGCGGCGAGGCACCCCAGGCGCTCCCGGTCGAGCCGCTCGACCTCCAGCATCGCCCCCTCGCCGGCGCGGGCGGCGAGTCGGTCGCCGTAACGGCGGCCTACGTGGGCCATGTCCACGCCGAGGACGAACACGCGATCCCCGCGGCCGGCAGTCTCCGCGGCCAGCGCGTCGAGGAAACGCGCCACGTCCGCGTCAGCGTCGGGAGCGCCCGCGTCGGGGAGGAAGGGCCCGCACAGGATGGGAACGATCCGCACCGACGGCCCGAAGCGATGCTGAAGGAACACCACCTGGAACTCGATCGAGTGCTCGACGGCGTGGCAGTAGTCCTCGAGCGCGGCCGCGGGGCTCGAGGCGGCGAGCCGGTCGACGAGCGCGACGTCCACATCGGCCTCGCCCAGAGGCGTCGCGAAGCGCTTGCGCGTCAGGCCAAAACGGCCCGGCGTTCCGTAGTGGGACGTCCCGAGGATGACGAATGTCCGCTTCGCCATCGACGTCGGCAGCGCGCCGTAGGCCGCCGCGAAGGAACGATATCCACCCTCCGGGCTGACGTGCGGCGCTGCGATGCCGAGGAGCCCGTCATTGGCTGACGTCCGGGGGCCGGGCTCGGAGCCGAGCCACGTTTCGAGCTGCTGCCGGAGCGCATCGGCGTCTGCGGGATAGCCCGAGCCGGCGTGGGACGGCTCGCGTCGCGGAGACTCGGTGAAGGCGCGATGGCACGAGGCGCGCCTCTCGGCGAGGGCCTCGTTGTCCAGGAAGCCTCCGTCGCCCAGCGTCATGAGCAGGTGGTTCAGGAGCTCGCCCACCTGCAGCTCTCCGGTCGCGCGCACCAGGGCTTCGCGCAGGTCGGCCTCGGTCTTCTCGCCGTCGAAACAGAGCAGGCAGGGCACGAGGGGCGGCGGGATGATCAGGATCCCTTCGGCATAGCCGAAAGGATCCCGCACGAGCAACCCCGGCCGATCCGGGACCGGCGACGGCATCAGGTCGAGGTTGCGGCGCAGGCGGGGGAGCGTCCTCACGCCCCCATGGCTACCACACCCGGCAGGCCTTGTCGCCCCGAACCATCGCCGACGTGGCCGGGCAGGCAAAGACCTTTCGGAACTCCGGCATGTTGCTCACGACGCCGTTGACGCGAAAGCGCGGCAGCGAGTGCGGGTCGGTCTGCGCACGCAGCCGCGCCAGCTCGGGCCGGTACGACGCGCACCAGACCTGGCCCCAGCCGAGGAAGAAGCGCTGCTCCGCCGTAAACCCGTCGATCTTCGCGGCCTGCTGGTCCTTCAAGCTCTCCCTCAAGGCCATGTAGGCGATCCGCACGCCGCCGTTGTCGGCTACGTTCTCGCCCAGGGTCAGCTTGCCGTTGAGCTTCACGTCGTCCACGGCGGTGTACTCGCCGTACTGGTCGACCACACATGCAGCCCGCTTCTCGAACTCCGCGGCGTCGCCTGCGGTCCACCAGTCCTCGAAGTTGCCGTTGGCGGCGAACTGCCGCCCCTGGTCGTCGAAGCCGTGGGTCAGCTCGTGGCCGATCACGCCTCCGATGCCGCCGTAGTTCACGGCATCGTCCATCTGGAGGTCGAAGAACGGCGGCTGCAGGATCCCGACTGGGAAGTTGATGTCGTTCATGAGCGGGTTGTAGTAGGCGTTGACCGTCGGCGGCGTCATCCCCCACTCGCCGCGGTCGACGGGCTTGCCGATCTTGGCGAGCTGGCGGCGGAACTCGAAGGCGTTGGCGCGCTGGACGTTGCCGAGCAGGTCCTTGGCATCGATGCTCAGAGCGGAGTAGTCGCGCCAGGCGTCGGGATAACCGACCTTGTTGGCGATGGCGTCCAGCTTCTCGATGGCCTTCGCCTTGGTGACCTCGCTCATCCACGGCAGTGAACGGATGTCCGACCGCAGCGCGCCCTCGAGGTTCTTGACCATCTCCTTCATCCGCTTCTTGCCTTCGGCCCCGAACGTCTTCTCCACGAAGATCTGGCCGAGGGCCTCGCCCAATGCTGCGTCGGTGGCGTCCGAGCAGCGCTTCCAGCGCGGCCGCAGCTGCGTCGCTCCCTCGAGGGCCTGGTTGAAGAAGGCGAAGTCCTCGTTGACGAACGCGGACGACAGATGGGGCGCCGCGTCGTGGACGAGCTGCCAGCGCAGGTAGGTCTTGAGCTTCCCGAGCTCCGTGTCCTTCACGACGCCGCTCATCGCCTGGACGAACTCGGGCTCGCTGACATTCAGCTCCGCGACGGCGGGCGCCGCGAGGCCGGCCAGGTAGCCCCTGACGTCGAATGCCGGCGAGAGGGCGGCCCACTCTTCGGTCTTCATGAGGTGGTAGACCTTCTGCGGGTCTCGCTTGCCGACCGCATCGAGGGCGCCCTTCGCGAGGCCGGTCTCGATCTCCAACACGGTGCTGGCGCCCGTCCTGGCGACCTCGGAAGAGTCGCCCAGCAGCTCGAACATCCGCGCCACGTGGGCCAGGTACTTGTCGCGGAGGTCCTTCGACTTCGCGTCGTCGCGGAAGTAGTAGTCGCGGTCGGGCAGGCCCATGCCGGCCTGGCCCGTGATCGCGAGCACGCGGGTCGCGTCCTTGAAGTCCTGCTCCGAGCCGAAGCCGAAGAAGGCCGGCACCCCTATCGTGTGCAGGTGAGCGACGGCCTCCGGCAGCTGGCTCTTGTCCTTGATCGCCGCGATCCGCTCCAGCTCGGCGCGCAGCGGCGTCGAGCCCTTCCTCTCGAGCGCCGCCTCGTCCATGCACGCGCCATAGAAGCCGCCGATCTGAGCCTGCGCCTTCGTGGGCTTCGAGCTCGCCACCGAGTCCTCGAGGATCGTCTTCAGGATCTCCCGGTTGCGGTCAGCCAGCGCGTTGAACGTGCCCCAGCGGGGCTCGTCGCTGGGGATGGGGTTCGCCTTCACCCAGCCACCACAGGCGTACTGAAAGAAGTCCTCGCAGGGCTTCGCGCCGTTGTCCAGGGACGACAGGCTGAAGCCGCCGGTCGCGGGCTCGGCTGCGAGCGCCCCGACGGCCAGCAGCAGCCCGGCCAGCGTCAACGTCAGCTCACGCACTCGCATCGTGGATCTCCCCTCAGATCTCCAGCTCCCCGCCCATCCCACGCCGCTGCGCTTCGGCCACGACGAGGTTCGAAACAGCCGCATCCTGGATCCCG
>DATFEN010000228.1:0-26856 GCA_035251085.1 Vicinamibacteria bacterium
GTCCCTGTGCGGGCGCAACATGTCCAGCGAGACCTGGTCCACCGTCGGCGAGCAGCGCCTCAAGAACTACGCATTGCAGCCGATGGCGAAAGAGCGCTTCGTCGAGATGATGACGACGGACCTGCCCGAGTCCCCGCGCTACTTCTCCATGGACGTCGAGATCAACCGCGCCGGCGCGCCGAGTCGCGGCGAAGCGGCGCTGCCCCCGGCCTTCAGGCCTGAGGAAGTCGCGGCGCGGGCGGCCAGCGACGCCCAGGTCCTCGACGTGCGCCCGTCCGCTGCCTTCGGCGCGGGCCACGTTCCGGGCTCGGTCAACATCGGCCTGGGGGGCCAGTTCGCGTCCTGGGCCGGAACGCTCCTGGACGCGCGGAGGCCCATCGTCCTGGTCACGGAGGACGAGGCGCAGGTCCAGGAAGCTGTGTTACGCCTGGCCCGTGTCGGCCTGGAGCAGGTGGTCGGCTATCTCGGCGGTGGCATCGCGGCCTGGGACGCCGTCGGCCGTCCTCTCGCTCGCATCCCGCAGATGCCGGTGGACGAGCTGTTCTCCGAGCTCCGCGAGGAACGTCCCGGCCCGCAGGTCGTCGACGTGCGCCGCTCGGGCGAATACTCGGCGGGTCACGTGCCCGGAGCCGTTTCCATCCCACTCGATCGGCTCGAGGCCGAGTCCTCGCGTCTGGACGCAGCCCGGCCGACCGTCGTCATTTGCGCGGGCGGGTATCGATCGAGCGCGGGCACGGCGCTGCTGCGCCGCGCCGGTTTCGCCGACCTCTACAACGTGGTGGGCGGCACGAGCGCCTGGATGGCCGCGGGTTACCCGACCGACCGCGCGAGCTAGGGACGTCGGCCCCGGCGGCCCGCCATGTAGTCGTCGTACAGGTCGAAGGCCTGCATCAGCGCCTTGAGGTCGGTTTTCTCGACGATCGCCTCGACCTCCTTCCCCGAGAGCCGCGGCAGCGCCTTATCCATGTCGGCGAAGCCCCAGGTCACGGCGCCCGCGATCGCCGCGTTCAGCTTCAGCTGGCGCGCGTCCGCCTTGTCGAAGGTGTCGGAGCGGGCGTGGTAGTTCGGCCCGTAGGTCGCAGACTCCTGGTCCGCCATGAGGCTTGGCACGCCCTCCATCATGAAGTCGTAGTGGTCCGTTCCCGGAGTCGCGAAGTTCACTTGGGTGAAAGGGCCGAGGCCTGCGACCGGGCGGAGAAACCCGTCGACCACCGGCATCAGGTCCGCCCGGCCACCGGTCAGGAAACCGCGGATGCGTCCGGTGCCGGTGTCGAAGGACGCCGCCATCACGTGCTTGTCCAGCTCGGCGGCATGCTTCTTCACGTAACCCAGCGACCCATAGAGGCCCTGCTCCTCGCCGTTCCACAGCGCGAAGCGGATGGTGCGTCGCGGCGCGCGGCCAAGACGCTTCATCTGCCGCGCGACGTCGATCACCAGCGCGACGTTGCAGCCGTTGTCGAGCGTGCCGGTGCCGAGGTCCCAGGAGTCGAGGTGCGCACCGATGATCACCACCTCGTCGGGCTTCTCTCGACCGCGGATCTCGCCGATCACGTTCTCCGCCAACCGCGGCAGGCCTTCCTCCACCTCGAGCCTCGCCGCGAGCTCCAGCCGCTTGCCTCCGCGGATGAGCCGCGCCGCGCGGCCGGCATCCTCGCGGCCAAGGGTCACGAGCACGAGGTCGTTCTTCGGACCGAGCGCCGCGTTGTGGCGATACAGCAGGTCGTGCGGGCGGGACGACATCCACGCGATGCCCAGGGCGCGGGCCTCGCGGGCGCGCTTCTCGATCGCGGCCGCCGCGACGTACTCCCGGAACAGGCCTTCGATGTCGAGCAGCTCGTGGGTCTCGACGAGGAGGAACGCGCCCTTCGCGCTCCCCCCGAGCCGCTCGAAGTCGGCCGGCTCGCCGAAGCCGGCGTCGACGAGCGGAGCGGACGCACCCGTCGGGGTGGCTTTGGTGAACGGGTTGGCGACGGCGCGAGGCATGAAGGACACGTCGCCCGAGATCCGGACCGACGCCGACCTCTCGATCCAGGGCTCGGTCGGAAAGGACTCCTTCGTCGCCGGCACGCCGGCCTCGCGGAAGCGGGTGACGCCCCACTCGACCGCGCGCCGGTTCGCGTCGGAACCGGTCGGACGCCCACCCACCTCATCCGTCAGGGCACGAAGGTCGGAGACGAGCGGCGTGTCCCCGAGCAGCGCTGCGACGAGCCGGTCCACCGCCTCGTCCGCAGCCGCGCCTGCCCCAAATGCAAGCACGGCCAAGGCCATCGCGATGCGCCTCATGAATCCCCCTTTCCGGGAACGCAGGCGCATTCTAAGATAGGGTTCGATCTGGGAGGCTGCTGTCATGGCGAAGCGGATCGGGCTGTTCCTCGTCACCAACCTGGCGATCGTCGTCACGCTGTCGATCGTCCTGAGCCTGCTCGGCGTGAGCGGCTACATCACGCCGGCCGGGGGCCTCGACTTCATTGCGCTCGGGGTCTTCTGCTTCGTCTGGGGCATGGGCGGCGCCTTCCTCTCGCTACAGATCTCGCGCTGGAGCGCGAAGCGCCTCATGGGCGTGCAGCTCGTCGACGGCCAGACCGGCAACCAGGACCTCGACTGGCTCTACAACACGATCGGCCACTTGACCCGTCAGTCCAACCTCCCGATGCCCGAGGTGGGCGTCTACGACTCGCCCGAGGTCAACGCCTTCGCGACGGGGCCCAGCAAGCGTCGCAGCCTGGTGGCGGTCTCCACGGGCCTGCTCCGGAACATGACCCGTGAGGAGGTGCAGGGCGTGCTGGCCCACGAGGTGAGCCACATCGCAAACGGCGACATGGTGACGATGACGCTGCTCCAGGGCGTGGTCAACGCGTTCGTGATGTTCTTCGCCCGAGTCGTGGCCCACGTGGTGAGGATGAGCGTCGACTCTCGCAACGCCGACGCCATCGCCTTCGTCGTCATGATCGTCCTCCAGATCGCGCTCGGCATCCTCGGCTCGCTCGTGGTCGCCGCTTTCTCGCGGCATCGGGAGTTCCGAGCGGACGCCGGCGGCGCGTCACTGGCCGGACGCGGCGCCATGGTCGGCGCGCTGAAGCGGCTCGTGGCGACGCAGGAGCGGGTGGACACCTCGCAGCCGACGCTGGCCAGCTTCAAGATCACGGGCGGGCGTGGCTTCTCGCAACTCTGGGCGTCGCATCCGCCCCTCGAGCAGCGCATCGCCGCTCTCCAGCAGGCCTAGGGTGCAAGAGGAGGAACGCCGGCAGCTCCTCGAGACCCTCGCCGCGACGCCGGGACGACTGAAGGCCGCGCTCCAGGGCATCCCGAAGAAGCTTCTGCTGTGGCGCCCGGCGCCGGGGAAGTGGTCGATCCTCGAGATCGTCTGCCACCTGCGCGACATGGAGCGCGAGGCGTATCTCGCGCGCTACCGGCGCATCCTCGCCGAAGACGATCCGCGGCTTCCCGACGTCGACGGCGACGTGCTCGCGCTCACCCGCGACTACCGGTCCCAGAAGCTGCCGGCGGTGCTGAAGGACTGGCGGGCCGCTCGCAAGGAGTCGCTCCGCCTCCTCAAGGGCGTGAAGGGGCCGGCCTGGCAGCGCGTCGGCACCCACGAGAGCGCCGGGCGTCTCTCGATGGAGGACTTCCTGCGCCGCCATGCGGTCGGCAACGACGAAGCGCATCTCGGCCAGATCGAGGCAACGAAGCGGCGCTTCGCGATCCTCGAGCGCCTCGCGGGTACCCCGAAGGCGCTCGCGGCGGCGGTCAAGGGCCTCGGCGCCGAGGCCGCGCGCCGCCGCCCCGCCGGCGGCAAGTGGTCGATCCTCGAGAACGCCTGCCACCTGCGCGACATCGAGTTCGTCTACGCCGAGCGCTTCACGAAGCTGGCCTTCCAGGCCGAACGGCCGACGTTCTGGATGATGGACAACGATCGTGGCGCCGCAGAGCTGTGCTACAACGAGCAGGACCTCTCGGCCACCGCGAAGGAGTTCGCGGCGCGGCGCGCCGACACGCTGGCGCTGCTGCGGGCGCTGCCCCATGCGCTCTGGCAGCGCACAGGGACGCATCCCAAGCGCGGCGAGCTGACCCTCGAAGGGCTCGCGGAGTTCCTGGCCCAGCACGACGAGAGCCACATCGGCCGGATCCGGGCCCTGCGCGAGGCCTGAAAGCCTCCGGCCTACATCTCGTACAAGGTCGGGTCGACGCTGGGCGGCACGAAGCGGCGCCTGAGCCGCGACGCGACGCTGCCTCCCGCCTTCGCGGCCGCGAAGGGGTCCTCCTCAAGCACGTCGCCCATCTCGGCTTCGACCTTTTCGGGATCCTCGCCGGACTCCAGGCGCTTGAGGGCCTGTTCCATGCCCTCGCCCACCGGCATCCCCGCGGCCTCGAACATACGCCGCATGAAGTGGGCCGCCTGGCGCGGGTCGTCTTCGTCCATGCCCTCGGCCTCGCCGGCGAGGGACTCCATGGCGCGCTCCAGGCGCGACTCGTCGATGTCGGGCATGCTCTCGGCGGCGGGCTCCTCCTTGCGGCCCTTCGAGATCGCGAAGGATGACGGCAGACGGCGCAGGCCGGCGCCCGCGCACTTCGGACAGCGCGGCTGGCCGTCGGTATTGATGCGCCGCGAGAGGAAGTTGAAGACGCGGTGGCAGCTCGGGCAGTAGAACTCGTAGATCGGCATGTCGTCAGGGCGAATCGAAGCGCCACTCGGGCACGGAGTCAAGCGGACGCCCGCTATTGAATGTACCCCCAGGCCTTGAGCTTTTCGAGCGTCTCCGGGTCGACGGTCACGGGGCGCGCGCGGCTTCCCTCGCGGCGCGCTCGCGCCAGGTAGCCGCGCGCGATCTGCCGGAGTCGCTCTTCGCTCGCAGCAGGAAGCCCTTGGTGTCGCTCCGCGGCATCACGGGCCAGATCGAAGAACTCCTCCGCGAGCGGGGGCGCTTCCGGACCGGCCTCGAACGGTAACGTGAAGATGGCCTTCTCCGGGCCGAGGCGCACCGCCACGAGGTGACCCGCCGCTGTCAGCGACGTCTCCGCGAACACGGGGGCGCGCGGGAAGCGGTCGGACGCGAGCGGCCTCACCAGACTGCGGCCCCGAAACGAGGCCGGCGCGCGCACGCGCAGCAGCTCGAGCAGCGTCGGCGCGAGGTCCACGAGGGACACCGGCTCCTCGATGCGCCGGGCCGACAGCGAGGGAGCCTTCACCGCGAGCGGCACGCGGATCGTCTCCTCGTAGAGGTTGCTGCCGTGAAGCCAGGCGCCATGGTCGTGGAACTCCTCACCGTGGTCGGCGGTGTAGGCGACGACGGCACGGCCCAGGAGACCACGCCCTGCAAGCGACGCGAGCAGCTCTCCGATCCCGGCGTCGTTGCCTGCCACCTCCGCGTCATAGAGATCGATCAGGTGCTGCCGGTCCGCCGGCCCGATCACCGGGAACTGCTTCGGGAAGTTGCTGCCACCGGTCACGGGCCCGTCGTAGCGCGAGTCGACGAAGCCTGCTCGCCACTCAGGGCGCGGCATGTACGGCGCGTGGGGATTGATGAAGTGGGCGTAGAGCGCCAGGTCCCCCCCACCCCATTCGCCCAGGGCTTCGAACAGCGCGGCGCTCGCCTTCTCGACTCGGCCCGGCTGGCGCACGAGGACGTCGAAGCCACGGCTGAGCGAGTGCTCGGCAGACAGCAGGTCGTTTCCAGTCACCCCCAGCACGGTGAAGCCCGCGTCACGGAGCGCCTCGAACACGCTCGCGTCGTCCGTGGCCAAGCCGTGGAGCACGGAGCCGTGGAAGGACGGATAGCGTGAGCTGAACTGCGACGCCAGCGACGGGAGCGTCCAGGAGGCCGTGGCGATGGCGTGCTCGAAAAGGGCGGCATCGCGGGCGAAGGCGTCGAAGCGCGGCGACGTGGGGCGCTCGTAGCCGTAGGCGCCGAGATGATCGGCCCGGAGCGCGTCCTGGGACAGCCAGAGCAGCACTCGCTCCGCGGAGGGAGAGCCCGAGTAGAGGCGGGGAGAAGCGATCGCGATCGACCGCGACTCCTCCGAAGCAGCGCCGTGGGCCGGGAGGTGCTCGGCGCGGATCTCCAGCAGCGCCTCGCCTCGACCCGGCAACGGCACGAGCCGCGAGCGCCAGCGCGACAAGGGCGGAGCCAGCTCCAGAGCCGCTCGCTCCACGCCGTTCTCGAGCAAGGTCACGCGGACGCGACCGCGCTTCGGCCCGCCCGGAATCACCCCGGCGGCCAGCAACAGACGTGACTCCCTCGCCAGGCGCGCCCGCCCGCGCAGCGTCTCACCGCTGCCGACGAGCACGGCCGGCCGCGTCGTCCGCTCGAGGCGAACGTCCTGGGTGGGGCCCGAGAAGGGTCGCTGCAGGCGGGGCGGACCGCACGCCGCTGCGAGCAGTGCGAGGGCGACGAGCCGCGTCAGACCGCGTGAGCCTTGGAGGCCGGCATGGCTAGGGCGGATCGAAGCGCCACTTGGGCACGGAGTCAAGCGACGGTTCAGACGCTCCCGCGCGAGCGTGCTCGGCCCACGACGCCAGCTCCCGGCGGTGGCTGCCGAGGTCGAAACCGAAGTAGCGGTCCGGATACTTCTCGAACCGCGAGAGCGCCCGCTGCAGCATGCTGAGGGCGCCCTGCGAGTTGCCGCGCCCGAGGTGGTAGAAGGCCACCGAGGTCTGGATCAGCCCCTGGAAGAAGTCGCGCCCATCGCCCCGGACCCCGGCCCACAGCTCCTCGAGGGTGTCGTGGCACTCGAAGAAGAAGCCCGTGTTGAACTCGCGCACGCCCTTCTCGAACGCCGCACGCTCCTCCGGCGTGAGAACAGGCTCGCGCAAGGGCGTCACGGAAGCGGAAGCGTCAGCTCCCCCACGGCGACCGGGTCCACAGTGCCCGTCAACTTCGCGGACCAGTCGTCTGAAACCTCGACGAGCATCTCTCCGCCGGGCATGCGGACCGTGACCGGGCTCTGGCAGCGCCCGGTCCGGATCGCGGCCCCAGCCGCCGCGCAGCTCGACGAGCCCGACGCCAGCGTGTAGCCGGCTCCACGCTCCCAGATCTCCATGCGCAGCGTGTGGCGGTCGATGGCCTCGGCGAACTGCACGTTCGTACGGGCCGGATACAGAGGCAGCGCCTCGAGCTGCGGGCCAATGGCGAGTGCCAGCTCCCGCGTGAGCCCGCCGAACTTCCGGGCCAGCGCCGCGTTCGCACCGTCGAGGAAGACCACGCAGTGCGGGTTCCCGATCGTGACGCCGTTGATCCGGACGCGCTCGGCGCCCACGCCGACCTCCTCGTCCAGCACCTCGCGAGCCGCGCCGGACACCGGAATCGTCCGGCTGTCGAAGGAGAGCCGCCCCATGTCCATCGCGATGCGCCCTCCGCGCTCATCGAGGAGGTGGGCGGTCACCTCGCCACCGGGCGTGTTGATCCGGAACTCCCTGGCTTTGGCGATCCGCCGGTCCCATAGGTAGCGGGCGAATATCCGCAGACCGTTGCCGCTCTTCTCGAACTCTCCGCCGTCGGGATTGAACAGGCGCAGGCCGAACGGCTCGGTCCGTGTCGTCGGCCCATAGAGGATGCCGTCCGAACCGACGCCGCGGTGGCGGTCGCAGATGCGGCGGATCGCCTCGGGCGTGGGCGGCTCGGGCCAGTCGGCCGGGTCCAGGACGATGTAGTCGTTGCCCAGCGCGCTGTACTTGGCGAAGCGCCGCCCGGCTTCGGCGGAGGTCGAGATCACGCCGGCGACGACGAGGATGCATACCAGGAGCCAGATCGGCACTTTCACGGCGCATTATTGATCGAGAGGAGCCGGGCCCGCGGAGCCGGCTCGCACCCCTAGGCCTCCCGGCCGGGCGCGCGGATCGGCTCGAGCACCACGCCGGCCGCGGCTCGCGCGCGCTCCTGCGCCCTCACGGCCTCGCGATGAAGCTGGAGCTGCATGCGGACAGGCTCCTCTCCCTTCGCAGGCCGCCGCCGCTTGTAGGACCCGTCAGCCTGCAGCCGCCGCGCCTTCACGTTGTCCAGGAACGCCGCCTCGAGCGCCTGCAGCACCTTGGCGCGACCCTCCGCCGCCTCGACCGGGAAGAACAGCTCCACCCGCTTGTCGAGGTTGCGCGGCATCCAGTCGGCGCTCGCCAGGTAGACCTGCTCGTCGCCGCCGTTCCGGAAGTGGTAGATCCGCGCGTGCTCCAGGAAGCGGTCGACGATCGAGACCACCTCGATCGTCTCGCTCACCCCCTTGAGGCCCGGGCGCAGGCAGCAGATGCCGCGCACGTTGAGGCGGATGCGCACGCCGGCCTGGGACGCGGCATACAGGGCGCGGACGATGTCCTCGTCGACGAGCGCGTTCATCTTGGCCTGGATCAGCCCCGGCTCGCCTGCGCTGGCGCGCCGCGTCTCGCGCTGAATCAGCGACAGCACGCGGTCGCGCAGCTGCGTGGGCGCCATGGTCAGCTTCTTCATCGCCGGCGGATCGGAGTAGCCGGTCAGCGCGTTGAAGAAGGCCGAGGCGTCGCGGCCGATGTCGGGGTCGCAGGTCATCAGGCCGAAATCGGTATAGATCCGCGCGGTCTTCTCGTTGTAGTTGCCCGTGCCGAGGTGAACGTAGCGGCGGATGCCGTCGCGGCCGCGGCGCACCACCAGACAGACCTTCGCGTGGGTCTTGTACCCGCGCACGCCGTAGATGACGTGGGCGCCCGCCTCCTCGAGGCTGCGCGCCCAGCGGATGTTGGAGTGCTCGTCGAAGCGCGCGGTGAGCTCGACGAGCACCGTGACCTGCTTGCCGTTCTCGGCGGCGCGGGCCAACGACCTCACGATCGGCGACTCGCCGCTCGTGCGGTAGAGCGTCTGCTTGATGGCCAGCACGTCGGGGTCCGCCGCGGCCTGCGACACGAAGGACGCCACGTGCTCGAAGGACTCGTAAGGATGGTGGAGCAGCACATCCGTCGTGTCGAGGCGTTCGAAGATCCCGGCCTCGCTCTCCTCGAAGAGCGTGACCGGCTTCAGCGGCGGATCGCGCAGGTCCTCGAGGGCGGGGAGCTCGACCAGCGGGAACAGCGAACGCACGTCGAGCAGGCCGGGAATGCGATAGACGTCCTCTGCGGCGACCTCCAAGCGCTGCGCGAGCCGAGCGACGAGCTCGTCGCTCGCACCCTGCTCGATCTCGAGGCGCACGACGCGGCTCTTGCGGCGCTTGCGCAGTTCCTCCTCGACCGCCTCCAGGAAGTCGCGGCCGCCCTCGTCGTCGAGGGCCAGCTCGGCGTCGCGCGCGACGCGGAAGGTCGCGGTCTCGAGCAGCGTCTGCCCCGGGAAGAGCGCCTGCAGCTCGGCGCGGATCACGTCCTCGAGCAGCGCGAAGGCCGCGCCATCCAGGGGAAGTCGCACCAGCCGCCGCAGGCGCGCCGGCAGCTGGACGACCGCGAGCCGCGGCTCGTCCTGCCCCTCGCCCGGCGCCAGCTGCACGGCCACGTTCAGGCTCAGGCTGGCGAGCATCGGGAAGGGCCGCGACGTGTCGATGGCGAGGGGCGTGAGCGCCGGCAGGACCTCGTCGCGAAAATGGCGCTGCACGGATGCGCGCACCCCGGCTTCGACGCCGTCCATCGAAACGAGGCGGATGCCGCGCTCCTGAAGCGCGGGCAGGATGTCCGTGGAGAGCGTCGCGTAGAGCCGGTCGACCAGAGCGTGGGCGCGCTCGGAGATCGCCAGCAGTTGCTGCGCCGGCGTCAGCCCGGCCGAGTCGGGGGAGATGTCGCCCTCCTCGACGGCGTTCTTCAGGGCAGCGACGCGCACCATCACGAACTCGTCCAGGTTCGATGCCGCGATGGTCGCGAACTTGAGCCGCTCGAGGGCCGGGGTCTGACCATCCTCCGCTTCCTCTAGGACCCGACCGTTGAACTCGAGCCAGCTCAGCTCGCGGTTCAGGAACAGCTCCGGGTCGCGGCGCAGTCTCGGCTTCGAGGCCTTCACGGCCGCGCCGCTCCCTCCCGGAACAGCAGCTTCCGACCGAAGACCTCCGTCATGAGGTCCGAGCGGGCCAGGGCCGCGAGGCGCTCCATGGTCATGTCCCCCGCCCCGGAGACCTCCAGCGCCAGGCCGTCCTCCTCGGGCACGAGCTTGACGTCCACGACCTTCTGGAGGTGGTCGGCGTCCAGAGCGTTGGCCAGGCGCAGGATCGCGGCCAGCTTGTTCACCACTACGCGCGCCTCGGAGTCGAGGGCCATGTAGGGCAGGTGTGACTTCTGAGGCGTGGCGCGTCGGTGATAGCGCGCCACGTTCGCGACCACGCCCATGTCGTCGCGGCTGAGGCCGAAGATCTCGGCCACCGAGAGCAGGTACCAGGTGTGCTTGTGATGGCCGCGCAGGTTCACGTAGATCCCGACGTCGTGGAGCAGCGCCGCCACCTCCAGCAACAGCCGCTCGCGCGCCGTGAGCCCGTGCTCGGCGCCCAGCTCGTCGAAGATCCGGGTCGCCAGGAGCGCCACGTGGCGCGCGTGGGACGCGTCGTAGCGGTACTTCTCGCCGACGGCCTGGGCGCTGGCCAGGACCTGCTTCTGCATGTCCTCGAGGGCCTGCGCCTCGTCGCTTCCCGTGACGTCGAGGAGCAGCCCGCCGCGCAGCGACGCCTCCGGCACCGTGACGCTGCCCGCCAAGGTCTCCGTGAGCAGCGCCTCGTAGGCCAGCAGCGCCGGGACGAGGGTCTCGGCCTCGGCGGGAGGCAGCCGGTACTTCTCGGCGAGTTGCTCCACGTCCTCGCCCACCACCTCCTCGCAGAACGCGAGAAAGGCAGTCTTCTCGACGACGGCCACGGGGGAGGCGCTCTCGCCGAGCGCTCGCGCCGCGACGAAACGGACGTCTCCGCCCAGTGCCACGAAGTGTTTCGCCTCGCGCAGCGGCATCTCGCGGCGGATGTCCTCCACGACGTTGTGGATGTGCCGGCGCAGCAGCCGCACCCGCTGCTCGTGGCTGCCGTGCCAAGAGGCCAGGTTCTGGCGCAGCCGGATCGAGCCGAGCGCGTAGGTCCCGGAGTGGATGGGCTGGCCTTTGCGGAGGAACGACAGGTCGGCGCTCCCGCCGCCGACCTCGACCAGCACGGCGTCGTCCTGGCCCAGGGCCGGATGGCCCTTGAGCGCCTCGCGCACCGCGACGTAGGTCAGCCGGTTCTCCTCCGAGCCGTCGATGACCTCGACCTCGAACCCGGTGCGGAGGCGCACGCGATCCAGGAAGGTCTCGCGGTTCTGGGCCTCGCGCACGGCGCTCGTGGCCACGGCTCTATAGCGCACAACGCCGTAGCCGTCCATGATCCGGCGGTAGCCCTCGAGCGTCTTGATCGCCGCCTCCAGCGTGGCGGCACCGATGCGGCCGTGGGTGAAAGTGTCCTTGCCGAGACGCACGCCCCGCGAGGCCTCCTCGAGCACGCGCAGCGGCTCACCGGGACTCGTCTCCGCGACCACGAGGCGGATCGCGCTCGCGCCGATGTCCACGACCCCGACCGGGCGTGGAGGCTCGGGTGGCGGCGTTGCCGCCGACTTCCGGGTGAGCGTTCGCTTGCGGGGCCGGGCCATGGCCGGCTACGCCCTCAGCCTGCGCAGCGGAGCGGCCGCCGGCACGACCTCCACACGTATGGGGCGACGCAGCGCCTGGGCCAGCAGCTCGGTTCGGCGCGTGACGCCCCAACGCTCGAGATCGCTGTTTCCGGACGCCTCTCCGCGCAGCCGCAGCACGCCCCCGCGATCGCTCGCCACCCGCAACGACTTCACCACCTGCCGGTGGCTGCGGTCCAGGGCGTCGGCGACGCGCAGGATCCCGGCCAGCACGCGGACCGTGCGCCGGTCGGGCTTGGCCAGCGCGCCGAAGGCCGCGTGACGCTTCCGCGGGTGGCCTCGGCGATGGTAGCGCGCCACCAGGGCGATGGTTTCGACCTCGAGGGGCGAGAAGCCGCGCAGGTCGCCGTTCTTCACGAGGTAGTACGTGTGCTTGTGATGGCCGGGGTAGGAGATGTGGTGGCCGATGTCGTGGAGCAGCGCGGCGCTCTCGAGCAGCCCGCGCGCCTCGACCGGAAGGCGATGCTCCTCCTGGAGCGCGTCGAAGAGCTGCAGGCTCAGCGCTGCGACGTGGCGCGCGTGGGCTTCATCGAACTGGCAGCGCTCGCCGAGGTGCTGGACGCTGCGCCGCCGCACGTCCGGGTAGGCCTGGGCGCGGGCCAGGGAGCGCGGGTGGCGGTGGATGTAGTTGAGCAGCAGGCCCTCGCGGAGCGCCCACTCGCACAGGACCACCTCCGATGACCCGAGGCGCTCCAGGATCTCGTCCAGGACCACCGCACCCGCCACCACGATGTCGGCACGCTGGGCATCGAGGCCGGGCATGCGCAAACGCTCCTTGAGGTCGGAGGCCACGAGCCGCCGGCGCACCTCGTGGATCGCGTCCCGGGACACGGCGATGTGGTGCAGCGTCTGCTTCGGCCTTTGTCCCTCGAGGTCGAGGGCCAGTGCGCCGACCGAAAGGATCGTGCCCGACGTACCGACCAGGCGTTCGAAGCCCGCGTGGCGCACGTCCTCGAGCTCCGCCCCGAGGGTCTCCGCGACGTGGGCCACGAGACGCGCCTCCTCCTTCGAGGACACCGGATCGGAGTGCACGAAGCGCTCGGTCATGCGCAGCGATCCGAGCCGGGCGGAGGCCACGCGCTCGATGCGGTTTCCTGTTCCTTGAACCAGCTCGACGCTGCCGCCCCCGATGTCGAGGACGAGGGCCCGGCCCTCCAGATGGACGCTGTGGAGGGCGGCCAGATAGATGAGGCGGCCCTCCTCGTCGGCCGAGGCAACGCGCGGCCAGAAGCGCACCTCGCGGCCCACGCGCTCGAGGAAATCCTCGCCGTTCCCGGCCTCGCGAATCGCCGAGGTCGCAACGGCGAGGATCTTGTCGACCCGGTGGTTGTCCGCGATGCGCTTGTACTTGTGCAGCACCTCGAGCCCGCGTTTGGTGGCGGCGGCGGAGAGCCGACCCGAGGCCAGGGTCTCCGCCCCGAGCCGCACCATGTCCTTCTCGCGGTCGATCACCTCGAAGCTGCCGGACGCAGAGACCTCGACGACGACCGCGTGGAACGAGTTGCTCCCGAGGTCGATGGCGGCCAGCTTCATCTCTTGCGAGGCTCCGACGTCATTGTACAGGGGGGCTTGTCACGATCCTGTGACGCTGGCGCCCCTTCCTTGTCACGCTCGCCGACCGCGTGATAGCTTGACGCTTCCGGCCTTGGGAGGTCCTCCTTGACCCGCCGTGCCCAACGCGTCGCAGACCCCACCACCCGCCTGCTGAGGGAGCGCGTGGCACGGCTCTACCGCCACCTCCCGAACGCGCTGAGCGGAGACGAGGATGCTTTGCACCAGATGCGCGTCGCCGCCCGGCGCCTGCGCGTGGCGCTCCCCCTCCTGGCCCAGCGCCCCGAAGGGAAGCGCGTTCGTCGCGCGCGTCGCCTTCTCCGGGACCTGACCCGAGGCGGCGGGAGCAGCCGAGACCTCGACGTGATCACGGCGCTCTTCGAGGAGAGGCTGCGCGCGGAGCCGCGCCCCGAGCTGAAAGGACTGCTCCGCGACCTGCGCGCCGCGCGTTCACGCTCCCGCCGGTGCCTCACAGGCGACCTCCTCGACGTGGACCTGAGGCGGCTCCGCCGCGATCTCGAGCTGATCCAGCGGCGGCGCGGCGAGCCGATCTTCACCGTTTTCGGCCGGCTCCGCGAGGCGCTGGAGTCGGAGCGCGACGTCATCCAGCTGCGACTGGACCAGGCCGGCGAGGCCTTCGATCCCGCGGCGCTGCACCGCGTGCGCATCCGCTTCCGGCGGCTGCGCTACACCGCCGAGATCGTGGACGCGATGCGCGGCCGCGAATCCGAGGCGCCCGACCTGTTCCGCGAGGTGCAGGAGTCCGTGGGCCGGCTTCACGACGCCTGGGTGCTCTCGGATTGGCTGGCGCGCCGGGCTGTGCGTTCCCTGGCCCGCGGCCAGGCCGCCCTCGCCGAGGCAACGCTGCGCGAGCGCGATCTCGCGATGGAGACCGCCCGTCGACACCATGCCGAGCTCCTCGCCAAGGACCCCCGGGGCTTGCTGCGCCGCGGGCTCGAGGCCCTGGCGCCGCGGGCCGCCTAGGAGGACGCGGATGCGCCTCTACCTGATCCGACACGCTTCTGCCGTCCCCTCGGGCACGCCCGGCATCCCCGACGACGAGCGACCCCTGACGCCCCGCGGTGAGAAGCGATGGACGCGCGCGGCGCGCGGCTTGGCCAGGATCCTCAAGCGCCCCGATGCGCTGCTCTCGAGCCCGCTGCCTCGCGCCTGGCGCACGGCCGAGATAGCGGCGACGGCCTGGGGACGGGTCGATGCGGAGCCCGCCGAGGCGCTCGCCGACGGCGACTTCGAGGCGTGGGGCGCGCTGCTCGTGGGCTACGGCCAGGACGCGCGGGTCGCTCTGGTGGGCCACGAGCCGCACCTCTCCGTGCTGCTCGCCCGACTGGTCGGGGGGAATGCGGCCCGGATGGCGTTCAAGAAGGGCGGGGTCGCGGTCGTGGACCTGACCGGCCCGCTCTCCGGAGGCGGAACCCTGGTGGCGATGCTTCCGCCAGGGCTGCTGCGAAAGTAGGGCTCGGGCCTCGATCGGGCGCCCTCACCGGCGGAGCATCTTCCAGAGGTAAGCGTACTCGAGCGCCTTGATGCGCGCCGTCTGCCGGTTCACCGAGCCCGCGCCGTGGCCGCCTTCGATGTCCTCGAAGTAGTAGACCGGATGCCCGAGCGACGCCAGGCGCGCGGCCATCTTGCGCGCGTGGCCCGGGTGGACGCGGTCGTCTCGCGTGTTCGTCCAGTAGAACGGCTTGGGGTAGCGCGCGTCCTTGCGCAGCAGGTGATACGGCGACCAGGTCTGGATGTAGCTCCACTCTTCCGGCTTGTCAGGATCGCCGTACTCGGCCATCCAGGACGCGCCGGCCAGCAGCTTGGTGTAGCGCCGCATGTCCGCGAGCGGAACCTGTGCCACCACGGCGCCGAAAAGCTCCGGCCGCATCACGAGCGCGCCGCTCACCAGCAGACCGCCCTGCGAGCCGCCCATGATGCCGAGGTGCTTCGGCGAGGTGATGCGGCGCGCCGCCACGTCCTGCGACACCGCGATGAAGTCCTCGAAGGACTTGATGCGCTTCTCCTTGAGGGCGGCCTCGTGCCAGCGCGGGCCGAACTCGCCGCCTCCCCGGATGTTCGCCATCACGTAGACGCCCCCCCGCGCCAGCCAGGCGGCGCCCAGCGTCGGGCTGTAGGCGGGAACTTGCGAGACCTCGAAGCCGCCGTAGCCGTAGAGCAGCGTCGGGTTCCTTCCGTCGGCCTCGAAACCCTTGGGCGACACGACGAAGTACGGGACCTTGGTTCCGTCCTTGGAGACGGCCTGGAGCTGTTCGACCCTCATCCCGCGGGCATCGAAGAACGCGGGCATCGACTTCACCAGGGTCGGCGGCGCTCCGTCCTGCGAGAGGTGCAGGGATTCCGGTGCGAGGAAATCCTCGTAGGAGACGCAGTAGACGTCGGCCTCGTCGCTCGCCGCCGCCACGGTCGACGTACCCAGGCCCGGCAGCTCGACCTCCGTGCGGCGCCAGGTGCCGTCGACGATCGAGTGGGACGCGAGGCGGCTGCGGACGTTGTCGAGGGTCAGGACGAGGACGCGCTCGCGAGTGCTGGCGACGGCGTCGAGGAAGACACGCTCGCTCGGGACGAACAGCGTCTGGATGGCTCGCGGACCGGCGAGCAGATCATCCACTCCGATCGCCAGCAGTGAGCCCGCAACGTGGTTCTCGCCCGCGGCCGGCCAGTCGCTTCGCAGCGAGAGGAGCGCGTGGTCCTTGAAGATGCCGCGAAACTCCGCGTCCTCGGGAACCTGGAGCTTGACGAGCCGGCCGTCGAGCACGAGGAACGTCTCCTGCCTGTAGAATGCCGGCGTTCGGACGATCAGGTCGTAACGCCCTTCGGGAGCGTGGATGCTGAATCCGCTCGCGGCCACGTCCCGCGTGGCTGCCACGAAGAGAGAGCGCGCCTCGGACAGCGGCGTGCCCCGCTTCCAGAGCTTCACGAGGCGCGGATAACCGGACTCGGTGAGGGATCCCGGGCCATAGTCCGTTCCCACCCACAGCGTGTCGAGATCGCGCCACGCCACGAAGGACTTCGCCTCCGGGAGAGCGAAGCCGCCGTCGACGAAAGCCTTCGTCGTGGTGTCGAACTCGCGATAGACGGCGGCGTCGGCGCCGCCTCGGGACAGGCCGATCACGCAGCGACGGTAGTCGGGCGGCAAGCAGGTCGCGCCCTTGAACACCCAGGGCGTGGCCTCGGCTTTCGCCAGTGCGTCGACGTCGAGCACGGTCTCCCAGCTCGGCGCCGGCCGGCGGTACAACTCGATCGACGTCCGCCGCCAGATGCCGCGCTCGTGCTCGTCATCCTTCCAGAAGTTGTAGACGACGCTGCCCAGGAGCTGAGGCGCGGGGATCTTGTCCTTCGAGTCGAGGATCTCGAGTGTCCGCTGGAACGTGGGCCGATACTCCGGCACCGCCTCGAGCTCCGCGGCGCTCATCGCATTCTGCTCGCGCACCCACGCGAGGGCCCGCTCCCCCTGGACCTCCTCGAGCCATTGGAATGGATCGGGCTCGTCCGCAGCACCGGGAATGGGCGTGAGCGTCACGAGGGCGAGGATCCCACGAATCGATCGGTTCGCCAGCACGGGGTACGGAGATTGTCACGCGTCTCGCTTCGGAGTCTAGTCGCCCATCGCTCAGGCCAGAGCCATGCGCTGGCGCCGCAACTACTCTTGCTCGGGGTGCGCACAGGGGAGCGACCGCGTTTGCGACTAGCGCAAGAACGCCCATGGGCCGCGGCGACAACGGCGTCATTCAAGCAAGATTGGCTCCGCACTCAAGCAAGATAGGCTCCGCGCTCCGTAAGAATTCCCTTCAACACGGAACGATGGCAGCGAGCCTCGTCGACGCAATAGCAGCCCACCAGGGCTAGACTCCCGCTGCCCTGTTCATCGTCTGAGACTCGGCCACACCTTGCCGATCTCCCGAGGCATTCGACCGGGCTCCATCGGACTTCTCCGGCTCAGTTCGACTGGACGGCGTCCCCCGGTCGCGGCTCCTTCACGAACCGATAGCCGAGCCCCACGACCGTCTCGACGTGGTGGCGCGCCGGGCCGAGCTTCATGCGCAGGCGCCGGATGTGCGCATCGATGGAGCGCGTCTCCACGTCGCTCTCGTAGCCCCACACGCGCTCGAGCAGGCGCTCGCGGGTGAGCACGCGCCCGGCGCGCTCCAACATATAGCGGAACAGCTCGAACTCCTTGGGCGTCAGCCGGATCTCCTCGCCGCGATAGCGCACCACGAAGGCGTCGAACTCGACCTCGAAGTTCTCGTCGCGGTAGCCCTGCATCTCCTCGCCGCTGCCCTCGCTGCGACGGAGCGCCACTCGGCAGCGCGCGGCGAGCTCCTTCAGGCTGAAGGGCTTGACCACGTAGTCGTCGGCTCCCATCTCGAGGCCGAGCACGCGGTCCACCTCGTCGGCCCGGGCCGACACGATGATGATGGGCAGGTGGGCGGTGGTCGCCTGCTTGCGGATCAGGCGGCACACCTCGAGGCCGTCCATGCCTGGCAGGTTCAGGTCGAGCAGCACGAGGTCGGCGCCGCGACGCACCGCGTCGAGCCCCTCCTCGCCGGTGCGCGCGACCTTCACTTGCATCCCGGCCTTCTCGAGGTGGTACAGGATCGCCTCGGCGATATCGTTGTCGTCCTCGATCAGGACGACGCGGCGGCGCGTGTCGGGCCCCATGGGCGCGGGCGCCTCGCCGCGGGGAACACGGTCGGCCTTCACTTCCTCGCCTCCTCGGTCTCGTGGTGATGGCGAACGTCCTTCGCCTCCACGAGGAAGATCACGTCCTCGGCGATGTTGGTGGAATGGTCGGCGATGCGCTCCAGGTTGCGGCTGATCAGGATCAGGGCCAGCGCCCGTTCGATGGTTCCAGGGTCGGCCATCATGTAGGTGAGCAGCACCCGGAACACGTGGTCCTTGAGCTGGTCGACCTCGTCGTCGCGCTCGAGCACTGCGCGCGCCAGAACGATGTCCTTGCGGACGAACGAGTCGAGGGCGTCGTGCGTCATGCCCTCGGCGATCTGGGCCATCCGCGACAGGTTGATCACGGGCTGGAGCGGCGGATGGCGCAGGATCTTGGTGACGTTCTCGGCGATGTTCACGGCCTGGTCGCCGATGCGCTCCAGATCGGCGTTGATCTTCATCGCGGCGGTGATCAGGCGCAGGTCCGTCGCGAGGGGGTTCTGGAGCGCCAGCAGCTTCAGCGCGCGGTCGTCGATCTCGATCTGGAGGTCGTTGACCTCCTTGTCCGAGGCCGCGACCTGCTCGGCGAAGTCGAGGCGTCGCTCCATGAGCGCGTTGATGGCCTGGTGGACATGCTCCTCGACCAGGGCGCCCATGTGGAGCAGGCGCTGCTTGAGCACCTTCAGTTCGTCCTCGAAATGATGACGTTCCATGGCTCTATCCGAATCTCCCCGTGATGTAGTCCTCGGTCAGCTTGTCCCTGGGCGCCGTGAACATGTCGGGCGTGGGCCCGTACTCGACCAGCCGGCCCAGCCAGAAGAACGCGGTGCGGTCCGAGACGCGGGCCGCTTGCTGCAGGTTGTGGGTCACGATGACGATCGTGTACTTCTCCTTCAGGCTGTAGATCAGCTCCTCGATCTTGAGCGTGGCGATCGGGTCGAGGGCGGAGCACGGCTCGTCCATCAGGATCACCTCGGGCTCGACGGCGATGGCGCGCGCGATGCACACGCGCTGCATCTGGCCGCCCGACAGCCCCAAGCCGCTCTCGCCGAGGCGGTCCTTGACCTCGTCCCACAGCGCCGCGCCGCGCAGGCTGCTCTCGCAGGCCTCGTCCAGGGTGCCCTTGTCGTTGATGCCGGCGATGCGTAGGCCGTAGACCACGTTCTCGTAGATCGACTTCGGAAACGGGTTCGACTTCTGGAACACCATCCCCACGCGGCGGCGCACCTCGATCACGTCGGTCGCGGCAGCGTTGACGTCGATGCCCTTGACCTTGATCTCTCCGCTGATCTTCACGTTGTCGATGAGGTCGTTCATGCGGTTCAGGCAGCGCAGCAGCGTCGACTTGCCGCAACCCGACGGCCCGATGAAGGCGGTCGCGCGGCGGTCCTCGATATCCATCGAGATGTCGTGGAGGACGTGGTTGTCGCCGTAGCTCAGGTTGACGTCCTTGATCACGATGTCGGGCTCGCGCACCTCGGCCGCCGAAGGGTCCTGGGCCTTGACCTCGGTCCGGATGCGTAGCCCCTTGTCGGGCGCCACGGTGTCGACATCCTGAGACATGGCAGTCATCCCCTAGAAGGCTCCGGTCTTGTACTTCTCGCGCAGACGGTTGCGCACCACGATCGCGGTCAGGTTCAGCAGCACGACGATGAGCAGCAGGAAGATCGTGGTGGTGTAGACCATGGGCTTGGCCGCCTCCACGTTGGGGCTCTGGAAGCCCACGTCGTAGATGTGAAATCCCAGGTGCATGAACTTGCGGTCGAGATGGAAGAATGGAAAGAACGCGTCCACCGGCAGCTCGGGCGCGAGCTTGACGACGCCGGTGAGCATCAACGGGGCCACCTCGCCGGCGCCGCGGGCCATGGCGAGGATCAGTCCGGTCAGGATGCCGGGAGCGGCCGCCGGGAGCACCACGCGGAGGATGGTCTGGAACTTCGTGGCGCCCATCGCCAGCGAGGCCTCGCGCATCGTGCGCGGCACCGCGGCCAGGGCTTCCTCGGACGCGACGATCACGACCGGCACGGTGAGCAGCGCCAGCGTCAGGGAGGCCCACAGGATGCCGCCCGTTCCGAAGGTAGGCGTCGGCAGCGCCTCGGGGAAGAACGCGCGGTCGATGGCGCCGCCCACGAAGTAGACGAAGAAGCCGAGGCCGAACACGCCGAACACGATCGACGGCACCCCGGCCAGGTTGTTGACCGCGATGCGGACCATGCGGACGAGCGGTCCCTGCTTCGCGTACTCGCGCAGGTAGAGAGCCGCCAGCACGCCGAGCGGGACCACGATGACGCTCATCACCATCACCATCATCACCGTGCCGAAGATCGCCGGGAAGATGCCGCCCTCGGTGTTCGATTCCCGCGGATCGCCCGAGAAGAAGGTCCACAGCCGGCTCGCGTAGACGCCGAGCCGGCCGCCCCAGGAGAGCGCGTTGGCGGGATACGCGCGATAGATGTCGAGGGAGCGCAGCTCCTTCTCACGGCCGTCGGCGGTTCGGAAGGTCACGTACGTCGTGGCGACCCTCTCCATCAGCTGCGACAGCTCCTGCGTCTTCCGCTCGAAGAGAGCCTTTTGGTCGGCCGCGACCTTCTCGGCCGAAGCGGTCGGGCCGCCTGTCCTCTCCAGGCGCCGGGCCTCGAGGCGCGCCTGCTCGATGCGGTAGTTGATGTCGCCGATCTCGTGCTTCTCGACGCGCTCCACGGCCGCGCGGTCGCTCGCCGCGACCGAGAGCAGCGTCGGCAGCGCCTTCGCCGCCGCCTCGGCGCCCTCGGCGACCACCTCTTCGCCGCGCTTCACCCGCAGCGGCGTTCCGAGCAGCGGTCCGTACTCGCGCCGCTCGACGAAGTAGGCGCCCGCCGGCCTCGCCATCGCCGCGATCTCGTCCTGGCCGATCCACTTGAAGTCGAAGCCGTAGAGGTCGCGGTTGCCCACCCGCAGCAGGAGCCGCTCGCGCTTCAGGTGGTCGGGCTGGCCTGGATTCGGGATCGGCTCCCGCGCCTGCACCTCGCCCAGGAACACGCTTTCGTCCTTCAACGTCACGAGCTCCAGCGGCTGCGGCCAGAAGAAGCTCAGGCCATTCACCAGGATGACCAGGATCAGGCCGGTGATCATCAGGATGCAGATGCCGAGGGCGCTCCCGGTGAACCAGATGAGGGGATCGCCGCGGCGGAACGCCGTCGCGAGTCGGCTCATATGGCCCTGTACCGCTCGCGCAGCCGCTGGCGCACGATCTCAGCCAGCGTGTTGACGAAGAAGGTCATCATGAACAGCGCCAGCGCGGCGAGGAAGAGCGTCCGGTACAGCGTCCCGCCGTACGGCGCCTCGGGGATCTCTACGGCGATGTTCGCGGACAGCGTGCGCATGCCGTTGAAGATCGACCAGTCGAGCACCGGCGTGTTGCCGGTGGCCATCAGCACGATCATGGTCTCTCCGACCGCGCGGCCGAAGCCGATCATGATCGCGGAGAAGATCCCGGGGCTCGCGGTGGGAAGCACCACGCGCACCGCGGTCTGCCAGCGGCTCGCGCCCAGCGCCAGGGATGCCGCCGTCAGGTGCTGCGGCACGCTCGAGAACGAGTCCTCGGCGATCGTGAAGATGATCGGGATCACCGCGAAGCCCATGGCCAGCCCGACCACCAGGCAGTTGCGCTGGTCGTAGACGAGATCCATCGCGCTCCTGAGCCAGATCCGGAAGTCGCCGCCGAAGAGCCCCCCCTCCAGCGCCGGCCCGATGGCGAGCGCCACCCAGGCGCCCGCGAACACCAACGGCACGATCAGGGCGATCTCCATGCCCGGCCGGAGCCGATCGCGGAAGGCGCGCGGCAGTCGTTCCCAGAACAGGATCCCGGCGGTCCCGAAGAGGGGCAACAGCACGCCCATCAAGAGCACCGGCACGATCTCCCGCTCCACGCGCGAGGCCAGCCACAGCCCGGCGATGAAGCCCACCACCACGCTGGGCAGCGCGGCCATGACCTCGACCGTGGGCTTGACCTTGGCCTTGACCTTTGGGTGCATGAACTGCGAGGTGTAGAGCGCGCCCATGATCGCGATGGGGATCGCGAAGAGCAGCGCGTACAACGTGCCCTTGATGGTCCCGAACACGAGCGGCACCAGGCTGAACTTGGTCTCGAAGTCGTCGGTGCCGCCGGTGGACTGCCACACGTACTCGGGCTTCGCATAGCCTTCGTACCAGACCTTCCCGAACAGCGCGGCCCACGAGATCTCGGGATGCGGGCTCGAGATCTCGTAGCGGGCCAGCTTGCCATCGGCGCGCTCGGCCAGGATGCCGTCCATCTTCGGGGTGAGCAGCACCGTGGCGACGGGAGCGCCGGTGGCCGGGAACGAGACGAGCGAGCGCTCCGAGGTCATGTGGCGCAGGACCAGGGAGCCGTCGCCGCCCGCGGTGACGAAGCTCTTGTCCCGGGTCGAGGGGCCGATCGCGGCGATCGCGGCGCCCTGGGACGGATAGGTGTGGGCCCGGACGAATCGCAGCTCGGTGTCCTCGTCGCGAACCCGCACACGAAACCAGGCCGAGATGTTGCCCTTCGCGTCCCCGACCAGGGCGGTGATGTTCCCGAGGCTCATCTCGACGGCCGTGATCGGCTCGTCCGAGACCCTGGCCACTTCGGTGAGTCGCACCTCGGGAGTGAGCTCCCAGTGGTAGAGGTTGCCGCGCTCCGTCGCCGCGATCAGCGTGTCGCTCCGCCCGATCCGCACGCGGGTGACCCTTTCCTCGTCGCGCGTCTTGAGGATTCCACGATGCTCGCCGGCTTCGTCGTCGGTGCGGTAGAACTGGATCTCGTCGTCACCCGCGACACCGACCACGAGCTTGCGGCCGTCCTTCTCGTCGTAGGCGACCTCGCGGATCGCACGCCTTGCCGAGTCGAGCTCCACAAGGCCGCGATCACGGACCTCGGCGTCGAGATCGGCCAGCTTCTGCTCCTCGTAGCGCGGCAGGAAGCGCACCTGCCGGAGCGCGACCCGGCCGTCGTCGGTGCCGATCGCGATGTAGTTCTCGGTGAGGCTTCGGGAGGCCGCCGTGACACGGGCCGAGCCGAGGAACGTCGCCGGGACGTCCTTGGCCAGGCTGCCATCGGGGCGCCAGAAGGCCGTCCGGCCGTCGGCGAGCACCTCGTAGAAGTACATCTGGTACTCGTCGAGCCCGACGACGAGCGGCTTGCCAGCGTCGGGCAGCGCGGCGAGGTTCACGATCCCCAGCGCCCGGCCTGCCGCGGGGCGAAACAGCGGCACCGCCTCGCCCAGGATGAAGATGAAGAGGAACGAGACCGCGACGATGATGAAGACGCCGCCGAAGGTGATGAAGCCCGTGGCCACGCGGTCCACGAACTTCACGCGTCGGACGCGGGCGGCCGCGCCCAGGACCCGCTGGCGGACCGAAACGGCGGGTGCGGCGACGGCCATGACTTGAGGTCTCTCCTTAGCTACGGAACCACCACGGGGGCGCCCCCCTCAGGCCGCCCCCGTGGACGCCACCTACTCGAGCTTGGCCAGTTCTTGCTTCACGATCTCCGCCGCCAGGGGCAGGTACCCGTCCTTGACGACGACCTCCTGGCCCTCCTTGCTGAAGATCAGCTTGCAGAACTCCCGGACCACGGGGTCGAGGGGCTTGCCAGGCGCTTTGTTGATGTACAGGTACAAGAACCGGTTGAGCGGGTACTTGCCGCTCTTCACGTCGCCGTAGTTGCCGTCCGAGAAAGCGGCGCCCTCCTTGTCCGCGAGGGGCACGGCCCTCACCCCGGAGGTCTTGTATCCGATCCCGGAGTAGCCGATGCCGAAGCGGTCTTCGGTCACGCCCTGGACCACCGACGCCGAGCCGGGCTGCTCCTTCACGGTGTCCTTGTAATCGCCGTTGCCCATACTGTGCTCCTTGAAGAAGCCGTAGGTGCCCGAGGCGGAGTTGCGCCCGTACAGGCTGATCGGCCGGTTGGCCCAGTCGCCCGTAAGGCCGAGCTGGCCCCACGTGGTGATGTTCTGCTTGTAGCCGCGGCGGCGGGTCTTCGAGAAGACGGCGTCCACCTGGGCCAGGGTCAGCTTCTCCAGCGGGTTGTCCTTGTTCACGTACACCGCGAGAGCGTCGTACGAAGTGCGGAGCTGCATCGGCTTGTAGCCGTACTTGCTCTCGAACTGATCGACCTCGGTCGGCTTCATGGCCCTGGACATCGGGCCGAACTGCGAGGTGCCCGCGATCAGGCCGGGCGGCGCCGTCGTGGAGCCCTTGCCCTCGACCTGGACCTTCACGTTCGGGTACATCTTGAGGAAGGCCTCTGCCCAAAGCGTCATCAGGTTGTTCATAGTGTCGGAGCCGATGCTGTTCAGGTTGCCGGAGACGCCGGACGTCTTCTGGTACGACGGGATCGCCGGGTCCACGCTGACCTGTTGAGCGACCGCCAGGGGCGCCAGGGCCAGAGCCGCGCCGAGCCACACACGCTTCATCACTGCTTCCTCCGAACGGGCCACACGCTCACCTTTCCACCATAGTGATCGGCGGGCAACGCGGCGTTTCGCCCGTGTTAAATCCTTGTTAAGACGTCCGGGTCAAAAGATGAATTGGGTCTGGAGCCGGAACTCGTGGTTCGTGGTCCCCGCGCCTGAGTTTCCGGCCTCGTTCTCGATCGAGCGAAAGTCCGCCTGCACCTTGAGGTTGTGTTTGTTGTAGTAGTAGCTGAGGGCGCCGCCGATCTCCTTCTGCTTATCGTTTGCGACAAGGCTCGTGGGATCGAACTGTCCGTAGCGGAAGGCGACTTCCCAATGCTGTTTGGCGAATAGGTAGCCACCCTGGCCGAGCCAACCTTCGTCGTCGAAGCCCGGCCCGGTCTCCGGCTGGCTGTCCCGGCTGTAGTACGTGCCGGTCAGGAAGACGCCGCTCTTCTTGACCACGGCGTCGACGCCCCACAGCTCGAGATCGAGGTCGTTGCTCGTGGTGGCGAAGCGGAGGTCGTTGTGGTTGTAGAACGCGCCCACGGCCCACAGCACCTTGTCCTTCGAATCGAAGTCGGCCTCGGAGTACTTCGGGTCGCCGTTGGGCTGGAACTGGAGCCGAGCCGCGAGGAGGAACTTCGCGTTGTCGTTGTTGGTCCGCGTCAGGCCGTTGCCGTTGAACACGCCGGCGCGCCATTCGAGCTTCTTGCTCAGGACTGTGCCCCAGAGCTGCAAGCCCAGGTCGCGGCCCAGGCTGTAGCGGTTCTCCGCGAGCGACCGATCCACGAATTCCTGGCTACCCGAGGAGGTCAGTTCCTGCCGGCTCTGCGGGTACTTGAACTGCCCGAGCTTGACGCGGAAGGTCTGCTTCTTCGAGATGTCCCAGTCGATGTTCGCGTCCTCGAGGAAGGCGCCGACGTTGCTGCCCGTGGCCGCGGGCCAGTTCAACTGGACTTCATACGTCAGCTCTTTCTTGTAGAACCAGCCGTCGAGCTTGAACTTGGCACGGCGGATCCGGAACGAACCCTGGCTGTCCCCCGCCGTCTCGGTCCCGGCCAGCTGCACCGCGTCGTCCGGAAGCACGTGGGTGTAGCGGAGCTGGACACGGTTCGAGAGGTTGACCTGGGCCTTGTCGAAGTCCATCGTGGTCTTGCCGTCGGCCCACTTGATCTCGGCCTTGGGCTTCTTCGGCTTCTCGACGATCTGCGCGATCCCGTGCTTGAAGAAGAACAGCTCGAGGGCGGCCTCGCCGTCCGCCACGACGGTTTCGCCGTTCGGACCCGCGGCCGGCCGCGTGATGCCCACGCCCATCTCTCCGCTCTGCTCGAACGCCTCGGCCTTCTTGGCGTCGTTGAAGACGTAGATCCGGCCGTCCTTCCTGACTTCCTTGTAGTACATCCCCTGCGCCAAAACGCCCGCGCAGAGGGCCAGGCTCACGAGGAGCGCCCCAGCAGGCGCGAAGCAGCGCCGGACCAAGCTCGACATCATTTCACCGTCCTCCTTGGCAACACTCGGACGAAGGTACGGGGGGCCTGTGACGGATCGGTGACGCCGATGTGAACGCCGCGTTAACGTTGTGCTCGGCGGCGTCGCCGGCCCGTCACAGCTCCGCCTCGGCGAGAGCCTAGCTTTCCCTCTCAGAGATGTCCCGTCGCCAGCGTCCGATGCGACGCCTCGCCATCCAACGAGCCGCCCGGCGGCGCCGTTCGCGTCTCCTGCCGCCGGAGCGGCCCCCCGCCACAGCGTCCCCCCAGCCGCCCCCGCCGCCCGAGGTTCCGGACGCCAACCGCGTGTGAGCCGGATCCGCGCTCAGTCGTCTTCGTCGAGGTGGGATCGCGCGAGCACCCGTAGAGACTCCTCCCCAAGGCTGCGGGCCACGAGCAACCGATAGCTCGGCGACGCCCGAAGTTGGGCGAGGTGTTCGTTCAGCGATCGAAGCAGCTGTGCGTCGGACTGGCGGACGCCGAAAGCGACGCTGAGACGTCCGCCCACCACCACACCGAGCTGGAGCTGAGTGTCCTTGCGCTTCGCCACGAGAGCGTCGAAAAGGCCAAGCAGCAGCACACTTCCCGCGTCGATTCGCAGCGTGGCGAGCGCCCTTTCGTTCGAAACGGTCGTATCGGTTCGGGACGCGGGCAGCTTCGCCGCAACCTACCGCGGTCCGTGATGGCGGCGACGGTGAGACGCTGCCGTGACGGCGCGCGCCAGACACGGATACCCGAACATCAACCGGCGATGGCGACGAACGTCGCGACCCCAATGGCGGAGCCGAGGAGTGCTCCCACCACGACGTCGCTCACGTAGTGGAGGCCCAGGAGCACGCGGGAAGCCGCGACGCACGCGGCCACGACCGCGAGAGGGAGGAGCAGCGGGGGCAATCCCAGCCCGATCGCCGTCGCGATGGCGAAGGCGTTCATCGCGTGACCCGACGGGAAGGAGAAGCGATCGGCGGCGAAGTACTCGAGAGGTCTCACGTCGTAGAGCGGATGGAGCCCTGTCGCGCATGGCCGGCGGCGCCGGAAGCGGCGCTTCAGCGGCATCAACAGCGCGATGGAGATGCCGGCGGCGAGCGCGCCGGCCGCGAGCAAGCGGTGCCCGTCGCTGCCGCCA
>DATFEN010000231.1:0-19743 GCA_035251085.1 Vicinamibacteria bacterium
GCGCTGCTCCGCCCGTAGAGCGAGGCTACCCTTGGAGCGAGCAGAGCGATGACGACGGGTACGGCGCTGATCACGGGAGCGAGCCGCGGCATCGGACGCGAAGTCGCTCGCACGCTCGCGTCCGAGGGCTGGCACGTGCTATCAGGCGTGAGAGAACCAAAGTCGGCACCCCCGGGAACGCACCCGGAGGTCGTCGACATGGCAGACCCTGAATCGATCGAAACCCTGGCCCGACGGCTTCGTGCGCGGAATCAGCGTCTGGATGCGCTCGTCAACAACGCTGCCGTCTATCGAGGACCCGCACGGCAGATCTGGGACGTCAACGTGCTGGGCCCGTTGCGGCTGACTCGTGCGCTGGAGCCGCTCCTCGCACGGAATGCACGCGTGGTGATGGTGACGAGCAGTCTCGGGCAGCTCTCGGCCCAGCCTGCGAGCCTGGTCAAGCGCCTGTCGACTCCCGAGCTGTCACTCGCTGAACTCGAGCGCGTGGCCGAGGAAGCCCCCGGCGGCTACGGCGCGAGCAAGGCGGCGCTCACCGCGATGGCCCGCCTGTTTGCAGAGGCGTTGAGGCCGCGGGGGATTCTCGTCAACGCGATCGATCCCGGATGGGTCCGTACCGACATGGGCGGACCGGGCGCGCCGCGTTCAGTGGAACAGGGTGCCGGCAGCGTCCTTTGGGGTGTGCGGTTAACGCCTGGCGGGCCGAGCGGTGGGCTGTTCGAAGATGGAAGAGCGATCGAATAGCCGGCCGAAACGTGCCTTCCGCTTCCTCGTCCTGACGCTCGCCGCCACAACCGCGGCGCCTTCGGCAAACGCGACGGACGGTGCCAAGCGATCTGCTCGACCGACAGCCGATCGGAAGGAAACGACCATGAAGATCCGCATGAACGTCGAAGGGCGCTCGATTGCCGCCACCCTGGCCGACAACGACACGGCCAGAGACTTCGCCTCCCTGCTTCCGCTGGACCTGACCCTCACCGACTACGAGGCGACAGAGAAGATCAGCGACCTGCCCAGACGATTGAGCATGGACGATGCACCTGCGGGCATCGACCCCTCGGCGGGAGATCTCGCCTATTACTCCCCTTGGGGGAATCTGGCCGTCTTCTACAAAGATGGCCACTATTCGAGAGGGCTGGTCACGCTGGGAAGGATCGACTCTGGCCTCGAAGCCTTGAACCGCCGCGGTCCTCTGCGGGTGACGGTCGAACTTGTAGAGAGGCAGAACCATTGGACGCGAGGACGACGTGCGATGGATCGCCGAACTGCTCCTCGCGGACCGTTCGCATCCAATCCAGGGGAACGGTCCAGTGGTACCCCAGCGGTACCCCGAGCCGACTGCTTTCCGGCTGTACTCGTAAGTTGTTGATTTGCTGGTACGCCCGATCGGGCTCGAACCTATAACCTTCGGCTCCGGAGTTATTGCGCTGCGCCAACCGGAGCCAGATCCGAGTGTCGTGCAGCGTGGTGCGTCGATCTGCAAGGGAAGCGCGACGTGTCGTACGTGAAGCATCTGACGGACGCGGTTCATGTAACGCCAAGTCGAGCACAGCCGTCAAGGAGACACTCCATTGTGTGCTCCGATGCTGTCTTGGTAGCACGGACCGCGGCCGGGCCGGGTCCGGACCTCGGCGAGCCCCCGGCCACCGAGCTGGCGGCGCGTTACCCCGCCGTTACCCCGGCCCCCCGCGACCCGAGGCCACCCCGCGCTAAGTTATTGAGGATTTGGCGCGCCTGAAGGGACTCGAACCCCTGACCCGCAGCTTAGAAGGCTGCCGCTCTATCCACTGAGCTACAGGCGCAGCGCTCGCGCAGTGTACCACCCCGTATCTCCATATTACTGAACCGCACGGCCTTCCGCGCGGCGTGGTATTTTGCGCGGTCATGGGAATCCTGACGCTCACGCTCCTGGCTCAGTCCGCGCTGCCCGTCCAGGAGCGCGCGGATCGGTTCCTCGACACCGTCAACGCCGCCTACAAGGCGCTCGTCTACGTGCAGCAGCAGGCGCAGTGGCTGGCGCTCACGGACGTGAAGCCGGAGCACGACGCGGGCGCAGAGGTGGCGGGCAAGGCCTACGCGGCTTTCAATGGCAACCCTGCCCTGATCAACGAGGCTCGTCAGCTGCTCGAGCACGAGAGCGAGCTCCAGCCGCTCACCGTGCGACAGCTGAGGCGGGTGCTGCTGAACGCGGCCGAGGCGCCGATGACGAATCCGGACCTGGTCGCGAAGCGCATCGAGGCCGAGACGCGCCAGGCGTCGACCATGAACGGCTTCACCCACAAGCTGAACGGCAAACCGATCACCCCCAACGAGATCGACGGCATCCTCGAGACGAGCCGTGACCTGGCGGAGCGGCGGGCGGCCTGGGAAGCCTCGAAGGAGTCCGGCCCGGTCCTGAAGCCCGGACTGGTGCAGCTCCGTGACCTGCGCAACGGCGCCGCGCGCGAGCTGGGCTACCCCGACTACTTCGCGCTCCAGGTGGCCAAGTACGGCATGACCACCGAGGAGATGGTGAAGCTGCAGGCCGATTTCATGCGCGAGATGCGGCCGCTCTACCTGCAGCTCCACACCTGGACGAAACATGAGCTGGCGAAGAGGTACGGCCAGCCGGTGCCGGCGCGCATCCCTGCGCACTGGCTGGCGAACCGATGGTCGCAGGAGTGGACCGGCCTCGTCGAGGCCGCCAACCTCGACGACCGCTTCAAGGGCAAGGAGCCCGAGTGGATCGTGAAGACGGCGGAGCGCTTCTACACCGGCCTCGGCTTCCCGCCGCTTCCGGCGTCGTTCTGGACGAAATCCGACCTCTACCCGGTGCCGGCCGACGGCCCGCGCAAGAAGAACGCGCATGCCTCCTGCTGGCACCTGGACCTCGAGAACGACATCCGCTCGCTGATGAGCGTGGAGCCGAACGCGCGCTGGTTCGAGACGAGCCACCACGAGCTGGGCCATGGCTACTACTTCATCAGCTACACGCGGCCCGAGGTGCCGCCGCTCCTGCGCGACGGCGCCAACCCTGCGTTCCACGAGGGCATGGGCAGCCTGATCGGCATGGCCGCCCAGCAGGTGCCGTACCTGCAAGCCCAGGGCGTCCTACCCGCCGACTACAGGGCTGACAGGATTGCGTTCCTGCTCAACGACGCGCTGGGGAGCTCCGTCCCGTTCATCTTCTGGGGCTCCGGGACGATGACCCACTGGGAGGCCGACGTGTACGCGAAGGGCCTGTCGCCGGACCAGTGGAACGCCCGCTGGTGGCAGTACGTAAGGGACTTCCAGGGGGTCGAGCCGCCCGCCGAACGTGGGGAGAGCTACTGCGACGCGGCGACCAAGACCCACATCAACGACAACCCTGCCTATTACTACTCCTACGCGATCGCCCGGGTGCTCGTCTTCCAGCTCCACGACACGATCGCGCGGAAGATCCTCAAGCAGGATCCACGGAGCTGCAACTACGCGAACAACAAGGAGGTCGGGGCGTTCCTGAAGTCGATCATGGAGAAGGGCGCGACGGAGGACTGGCGCAAGGTTCTGCGCGACGCGACGGGGGAGGATCTCTCGACGCGCGCGATGGTGGAGTACTTCAAGCCCCTGATGGCCTGGCTCGAAAAGCAGAACCGGGGGCGCAAGATCGGCTGGGAGCAGACGCGATGAGAAAGATGGCGCTCGGGGCCGCCCTGTTGTTGGTTGCTGGCAAGGCACTCGCCCAGGACGTGGCGGGTATCGACATCCCGTACCAGAAGTTCGTCTTGAAGAACGGCTTGACGCTGATCGTGCACGAGGACCGCAAGGCGCCCATCGTCGCGGTGAACGTCTGGTACCACGTGGGCTCGAAGAACGAGAAGACGGGCAAGACCGGCTTCGCCCACCTGTTCGAGCACCTGATGTTCAACGGCAGCGAGAACTTCAACGACGACTACATGAAAGTGCTGGAAAAGATCGGCGCCACCGATTTGAACGGCACGACCAACAACGACCGCACGAACTACTTCCAGAACGTCCCGACCCCGGCTCTCGACCTCGTCCTGTGGATGGAGTCCGACCGCATGGGTCACCTGCTCGGCGCGGTGGACCAGGCCAGGCTCGACGAGCAGCGCGGCGTCGTCCAGAACGAGAAGCGCCAGGGCGAGAACGAGCCGTATGGGCTCGCCTACGATCTGATCCAGACGAACACGTATCCCAAGGGCCATCCTTATTCGTGGACGGTCATCGGCTCGATGGAAGACCTGGGCGCCGCCGCGCTCGATGACGTCAAGGAGTGGTTCAAGACCTACTACGGCGCGGCCAACGCAGTGATCGTCGTGGCGGGCGACGTCACGGCCGCCGATGCGAAGGCGCGCGTCGAGAAGTTCTTCGGCGACATCCCGCCCGGGCCGCCCATCGCCAAGCACGAGGCCTGGATCGCGAAGCGTTCGGCCGTGCACCGGCAGACCCTGCAGGATCGCGTCCCGCAGGCGCGCGTGTACAAAGTGTGGAACACGCCCGAATGGGGCTCGGCGGACGATACGTACCTCGACCTCGCCGCGCGCATCCTTGCGACGGCCGGCAAGGGGGCGCGGCTCTACAAGCGCCTCGTGTACGACGACCAGATCGCGACACGCGTCACGGCATCCCAGGACGCGGCCGAGATCAGCAGCCAGTTCATCGTGGACGCCAGCGCCCGTCCGGGCGGCGACCTCGCGGCCGTCGAGAAGGCCATCGACGAGGAGCTGGCGCGCTTCCTCGAGGCGGGCCCGACGGCCGACGAGCTGGACGCAGCGAAGACCCAATTCACCGCGGGCTTCACGCGGGGCGTCGAGCGCATCGGCGGCTTCGGCGGCAAGTCCGACGTGCTGGCCGAAGGCCAGGTGTACGGCGGTTCGCCGGACGCCTACAAGAGGAAGCTCCAGCGTGTGCGCGAGGCCACGCCACAGCAGGTCTGGGACGCCGCCAAGCGCTGGCTTGCCGACGGCCAGTACGTGCTCACGGTCCATCCGTTCCCGCAGCTCGCCGAGGAGCAGACCGGCGTCGACCGGAAGAAGCAGCCGGATCCGGGCACGGCGCCCGAGCCCAAGTTCCCGGCGTTCATGCGGGCGACCTTGAAGAATGGGCTCAAACTGATCGTCGCCGAGCATCACGCGGTTCCGGTCGTGAGCTTCTCGCTGCTCGCGGACGCCGGCTACGCCTCCGACCAGCTCGGCCTGCCTGGAACGGCCAAGCTCGCCGCCGACATGATGGACGAAGGCACGAAGACCCGCAGCGCACTGGACATCAGCAACACTCTGGTTCGGCTCGGCGCGACGCTCGCGACCGGAGCGAACCTCGACATGACCTCGGTGACGCTCTCGGCGCTCAAGGCCAACCTCGACAAGTCCCTCGAGATCTTCGCGGACGTGATCCTCAACCCGTCCTTCCCCGAGAAGGACTTCGAGCGCCTGAAGCGACAGCAGCTCGCGGCGATCGAGCAGGAGAGCGTCGCGCCCATCCCCGTGGCGCTGCGCGTGCTGCCGCGCATCGTCTTCGGTCCGCAGCACGCGTACGGAAACCCCCTGACCGGCTCGGGCAGCAAGTCCTCGATCGGGAAGGTCACGCGCGCTGAGGTCGTGAAGTGGCACGCCACCTGGATCAAGCCGGGCAGCGCCACGCTGCTCGCCGTGGGCGACACCAGCGCCGCCGAGATCGTGCCGAAGCTGGAGGCGCTGTTCGCCGCGTGGAAGGCCGGCGAGGCGCCGAAGAAGAACCTGGCGAACGTCGCGCCCAAGGCGAAGCCCGAGGTGTACATCCTCGATCGGCCCGGAGCCATCCAGTCCGTGATCATCGCGGGCCACGTGGCCTCTCCCAAGGCCAACCCCAACGAGGCCGCCATCGAGACGATGAGCGGAGTGCTGGGCACGCAGTTCATCTCCCGCATGAACATGAACCTGCGCGAGGACAAGCACTGGTCATACGGCGCGGGCGCGTTCTTCTGGGATGCGCGCGGCCAGCGGCCGTTCATCGCCTACGCGCCCGTCCAGTCCGACAAGACCAGCGAGTCGGCGGCCGAGGTGCTCAAGGAGCTGCGCGGCATCCGTGGAGAGCGGCCGATCACTCAGGACGAGCTGCAGGCCGCGAAGAACGGCCTGACCCTGACCCTGGCGGGGCAATGGGAGACGGCAGGAGCGGTTGCGGGCTCGCTCTCCGAGATCGTGCGCTTCGGCTTCGACGACCGCTATTTCGACGGCTACGCCGGGCGCATCCGCTCGCTGACGCTGCCCCAGGTACAGGACGCGGGCCGGACGGCCGTCGATGCCGACCACCTGGTCTGGCTGGTCGTCGGGGATCGTGCGAAGATCGAGGCGGGCATCCGCGCGCTGAAGCTCGGGGAGATCAAGGTCGTCGACGCCGACGGCAATGTGGTGACTGGCGACGGATCGTGAGCAAGAACCCGGATTCGTCCCTCCGAAGCGGCGCCGGAAAGTGAGGCGACTCACATCGGCGCCCCGTCCCTGGGCGTATTCTGCCCCCTTCTTTCAGTGCCGGGGCATGTTTGTCTCGGGGAGGAGGGTCTCATGTGGAACAAGCGCGAAGAGGAGCAGCTCAATGCCGGTCGACCGGCGGGCGCCGTCCAGCCGCCGCCGAGCGTGGAGCCGCGACACGAAGTGAGCGTGAACCCAGGTTCCGGAGCGGCCATCGGACCGTCGATCACGATCGTCGGCGAGCTGACCGGCGAGGAGGACCTCACGATCCTCGGCAAGGTCGAGGGCACGATCCAGCTTCCGAAGCACTGTGTGACGATCGGCCGGACGGCCAAGGTCACCGCCGACATCCGTGCCAAGGCCGTGAGCGTCGAAGGTGAGGTGCGGGGCAACCTGCAAGCCTCGGAGCAGATCCTGATCCGGAAGACCGCAACCATGCTCGGCAACCTGGCCGCGCCGCGCGTCGGCCTCGAGGACGGCTGCCGCTTCAAGGGCAGCGTGGACATGGAGTCGTCGGCGACACCTGCGCCGCGCGCGGCGGCCCCGCACGAGGCCCCCGCCCGGCCGCCGGAATCTGGGCCCAAGCCGGTCACCGTGACTCCCTTGAAGCAGGAGCCGGCCGCCGCCGCACGTCCGTAGCGCCATGAGCTGGTTCTCGGGGTCTCGCCAGCAGCCGCGGGCGCCGGAGCCTAAGGAGTCGCTCAATCACCGCTCGCTGGCACTTCCTCAGCTGCTGCGCGGCCTGCACCCCGAGGCCCACCCCTCGCTCCTCGATCTCGGCATGGCGGTGGGACCCAACCTCGAGTTCCTGTCCGCCTACTCGTGCCGGGTCCGGATCGTCGACCTGTATCGCTCGCTGCTGGCCGAGCCCGCTGAGAGCCGCGAGCCCGACGCCTTCCCGGCGCTTCTGGCGCGGCTCGTCCCGCTGGAGCCTGAGGAGCAGTTCGATGTCATCCTCGCCTGGGACCTCTTCAACTACCTGAGGGCCGACCAGACCACGGCCCTCACGAACTGGCTCATTCCGGCATGCACGGAGCGCACCATTGTGTTCGCCTTGATCTCGACGCAGCGCCAGATGCCGAACGCTCCGCTTCGCTATCGGATCCTGGACGAGCAGCACATGGCGTGGGAGGGCGCCGCCGTGGCGACGCGCCCGTCCCCACGCTTCACGCAGCACCAGATGCGGCGGATGACGCCCGGCTTCTTGGTGAAGAACAGCTACATCCTACGCAACGGCATCCAGGAGTGCCTGTTCGAGAGGGGCACGCAGCGCGGCGTGGCGAAGGCGGTCGCGGTGGCCTCACGGCGGAGGGTCGTCATCCGGTAGGTCGCCGCCTCCGCCCTGTGCTCCAGATCGAGCCCAGCGGCCATAGCGTCAGCCGTTCCAGGGTGACGTCACCGCCCTCCGCGAACACCTCTACGCCGGAGCTGTCCGAGCCCGGGTAGACCTGAGCGGTGAGGACGCGACGTCCGCCCGCGGCGAAGACTTCAACCGACGAGCGGTCGACGAACACCTCGATCTCGACGCGCCTGCCGCGGTCGGGAAGCGGCGCACGGAAGACGGCGGGGAAGCGCGGCGCGAAGCTCACGCGTCCCGAGCGCCGGCGGTCCAGATACACGACATTCGCCTCGCTCTCGACGCCGATCTCCGTGGACTCGGCGTTCCCTGAGCGGACCCGCACTCCGAAGCGCGATGCGCTCGCGCGGCGCCAACGGGTGCTCAGCTCGAAGCTCTGCCCGGCGTCGGATGCGATGGGCAGCGGTCGCCGCTCGTCGCGGAGCCGGAGCGCCGTCCGCGAGAACGGACGCCCGCGCAGGGTGCGAAGCGCGGGGAGCGGAGCCTGGGTGAGATCGAAGCCGGTCGCCGTCGCCTCGAGCGCCAGGCGCCTCGGCAGGGTCAAGGGTCCGCCTGTGAAGCAGGGCGTCGGCGGGATGCGCCGCGCGTAGTTCCAGCAGCTCATCCAGGCAATGACCGTCGGCGGACCGGGAGCGTCGCTCCATGTGAGCGGAGCATACACGTCGGCTCCGTAGTCGAATTCGCGCCCGGTGTCTCCGATCCGCTCCGGACGGAACTCGCGGCCGTCGAAGTCGCCCACGATGTAACGCGTGCTGGTGATGCCTCCACGGATGCGGTCGACGATGCTCCACAGCAGGACCCAGCGCGCGTCGCGCTCCCGGCCACGAACCGGCACGCGCACGAGCACGGGGACCTCCCAGACCTCGGTGCGCGGCCCGAAGGGGCCGATCTGGCCGATGCGCTCCCAGCGCAGCAGATCGCTGGACCGATACAGTGAGAAGCGGCCGGGCGGCCCGGTAGGCGGCGTGAGGCGCTCGCCGACCAGCATCCGGAAGTCGCCATCCTTGGCGAAGCGGAACACGAAAGGTGCGTCGAAGACGTAGCGTCCCGAGTCCGCCACCGGGTTCTCTCGATACCGCTGCCAGCGCCATCCCCCGTCGGTGCTGAAGGCCAGGTCGACGGTCTGATGCTGGGTCGGCGTGCGGCTCGTCCGGCTGTTCGTGAAGAAGGCGAGGCAGGGCGCGCGGCCGTCTCCGAGGCCGCTGCGGTTCTCGTGGTCGACGAGGGCGTTCCCCGAATAGACCCAGTCCGCATTGCTGCGACGGATCGCCACGCCCAGGCGCCGCCAGCGCACGAGGTCGCGGCTGACGGCGTGGCCCCAGGAGATGGCCCGGTAGCGCGGGCGCTCGGCGCTGTATTGATAGAACAGGTGGTAGAAGCCGTCCACGTAGACGAGGCCGTTCGGGTCGTTCATCCAGTGCCGGCGGGGGGTGAAGTGGAAGCGGGGCCGCCAGGCCTCCGCCGCGCGCTCGCTCATCGCGCGGCGGTGCCGCCGAAGAAGTGGTAGTGCTCCGCGCCTTCGAGGATGCCCCACGCGTAGCGGCGCGAGGCGAAGTACACCTGGTGCGATCCGCGCAGCCGCTCGAGCTCGGGGCTGTAGTTGGCCACGACGATGCCGAGCGTCTCGCCGCGCAGCATGCCCTCGTCGTTGCCCGAGTCCCCAGCGACGAGCACGCGCCCGAGCGGGAAGCCCCACTTGTACGAGAGGTAGCGGATCGCCTTGCCCTTCGACGCGCGCACCGGCAGCACGTCGAGGAATTTCCGCTGGGACAGAACGATGCTCGCGGCCAGGCCGCGCGCACGCAGGCGGCGGCGGATCTCCGCGTGCGGCGCGGCGGCGTCGGGATCGAGGTTGTAGCTGAGCTTGAACTCGCGCTGGTTCTGCTTGGGCTGGAGGCGCAGGCCGGGGACGGAGGCGAGCGCCTGCTCGACCGCGTCGCGCCGCCAGAGCGCCCGGATGTGCCGCTCCCAGCCCGCGTCCGTCTCGAGGTCTGGGCCGTAGTGGATCTCCGTCCCGACGGAGGTGACGAGCAGGTCGGGCAGCGGTACCTCCCACTCCTTCAAGGCCCGCATCGTCGACTCGAAGGTGCGCCCCGTGGCGATCGCGAAGGCCGTCCCCTGCCGGTGCGCGTCGATGTGGTCGAGGAGCGCGCGCAGGCCATCGCGGTCCCCCAGGAGCGTGTTGTCGACGTCCGCGACGACCAGCCGCTCCACGGTGGGCAGGCGTGACGGGACCTGCCTGGACAGCCCCATGATCGTCCGGCGCCGGGCCTTTCTCTGCCGCCGCAGGACCCGGCCCACCTCGCGCAGGTACTTCGCGACGTGCGCCTGCCAGGTGTAATGGCGGGCGACGCCGCGGATCCCGCTGGCCGACCACTTGCGCCACTCCGGCCCCGAGCACAGCACGTCGAGCAGCGCCTGCGCGATGGCGGTGGCGTCGTTCGGGTCGACGAGCATGCCGTTGCGACAGTTGCGGACGATGTCCGGCGGGCCGCCGTGCCGCGTGGCCACCACGGGCACCCCCGAAGCCGCAGCCTCGATCAGGGTGAGCCCGAATTGCTCCGTGAACGCGGGGTTGACGAAGACGCCGCGCCGCCGGAACGCGAGCCGGTACAGATCCGGAACGTCCTCGGGGCGATGATGCTTGGGGATCGCGATGCGGCCGTACAGGTCGAGCCGGTCCACGGCGAGGAGCAGCTCGGTGAAGACCTCGCGCGGGTTCTCCTCCATGTTCCGGATGTCGTCGCGATTCCCCAGCACGAGGACGAGGTTCGCCGCCTCCCGCAGCTCGGAGCTGCCCCCGTACGCCTCGAGCAGACCCGTGAGGTTCTTGTCGTGGGCGGCGCGCGCGATCGCGAGGATCATGGGCTTGCGCGGCCTGGCCAGGAAGCGATCCACCTCGGCCTGGATGTCGGGAGGCGGCCAGCGGCGCGGAGGCGGATGGAAACGCCGCGTGTCGGTTCCGGGCGGGATCAGCGCAAAGCGCCTGACGCGCACGCCCGGGTAGCGGCGGGATTGCTCCTCGATCTCCTGTCCCGTGCTCGCGATCACGAGCGCCGCGTCGCGCAGGGCCCGCTCCTCGGCCGCGATGCGCCGGCTCATGTTGAACTGCCGCTCGATGGCTTCGCTCGCCATCCCGCTCTCCTGGAGTCGGGCCTGCTTGACTCGACCGAGGGAGTGGCTGGTGAAGACCTGCGGTATGCCGAGGAGGCGAGATACCTCGAGGGCGACGTACCCGGCGTCGGCGTAGTGGCCGTGGATCACGTCCGGGACGCGCCGCTGCTCGCGGACGTGGGCGAGCAGCCGGTCGACGAGCTGATCGAGATGGTTCCACAACAGCTCCTTGCGGATGTAGCGTTGCGGGCCGAAGGGCAGCCGCACGATCGCGGCCTTGGGCGCGAGGGGCTCGACGTCCACGGCGTAGTCGGCCGCGACCGCGTCGTCCTCGATCTTGCGCGTCAGCAGATCGACGCGGTCCACGTCGGGCCGCTGGGCCAGCGCGCGCGCCAGCTCCACGACGTACCCGACCTGCCCGCCGGTGTCGGCATCGCGACCCAGCTCGGGATCGCGGCCCCGAATGAGCCCGTGCAGGCTCAGCATGAAGACGTAGAGGCCTCGTTCTGCCGGCATCGGCCGAGGGTGCGTCCGACGCCCCAGGGTGCTGGGCGCCGGCTGAGTCCGGCCACCGCTGAAGGGCCCCCAGCGAGGCATCCTCGATGTTAGCCGGCGGGTCGCCGCCGGGCAACCCTGCCGGGAGCCCGCAGAGCGCTCGGGGATCGGCCGAGCTCGCGGCGTACGAAGCGCGCGAAGTAGGCGGGGTCGGCGAAGCCCAGGCGATCGGCGACCTCGGCCGCGGTCAGGTCGGAATAGAGGAGCAGTCGCCTGGCCTCCAGGGCCAGGCGCGCGCGGATCACGGAGCCGGCGCTGCGTCGGAGCTGGCCGCGGCAGAGCGCGTTCAAGTGCCCCGGGCTCAAGCCGACGGCGGCCGCGAAGTCCGCCACGCGGCGATGCTTCGCGAAGTCCCTCTCCACCAGCGTCCGGAAGCGCTCGATCGCTCCGTGGACGCCGGTCAAAACCGCGGTGGGGAAGCGCGCCGCATACCAGCGGCGGAGCTGGATCAGGACCTCGTACAGCACCGCGCGCAGCGCGTGGGGCGAGTCCTCGTGGAGGGCCGCGATCTCACGCTCCATCGCGCGGAAGCGCTGGAGGAACGAGCGCCTCTCCGCCGGGCCCAGCTGCAGGGCGGCGTGGCGCCGGCCGGGCGCGAAGAAGGGGAACTGGTCCAGGAAGCGCGGGTCGCTGAATGTCTCCGTCACGAAGTCCTCTGTGAAGAACAGGCACGCTCCGTCCAGACCGCGCACCCGCCACTCACGGAGTTCTCCCGGACGAGTGAAGAGCAGCACGCCGGGGCGCACGCGATGGCCCACGCCGTCGAGGCGAAACACGCCGCGCCCTCGCGTCACGAGAAGGATGTCGAGGAAGGAGAGGGCGTGGGGCGTCGGCTCGGTCAGGAACGTCGGCATGTGTCGCACCCAGGCCGCGTCCACGAGCAGTTCGGGACCGTACTTCGTGCGATGGAAGGGCACGACCCGCTGACCCGCGGTCCCATCAACCCGGCGCACCTTCGAAAAGTACCAGCCCCGCCGCGGTGCGTCCATTTCGCCGCCGAGGCCGGCTGGCTAGCATGGGCTCCAGGGGCGAAGGAGCAGCAACATGGCGTGGCGGAAGGTGATCGTGGCGCTCGGGCTGGCGCTCGTTTCGGAAGCGGCGGCGCAGGATTACCCGGCTGACGCTCCGGGCTGGGAGCTGGATGGGAACGCGATCCGGGTGGAGACCCTTGACGGGCGAGCGGTGATCGCCGGAGACAACGGCTCGGCGTCCCGCAAGGACGTACGCTTCGAGGACGGCACGATCGAGTTCGACGTGCGGCTCACCCGGCGTCGCTCGTTCGTGTACTTGAAGTTCCGGATGCAGGACGAGCGGGAGCACGAGGAGATCTACCTGCGGCCCCACAAGTCCGGCCTCCCCGACGCGATCCAGTACGCGCCGGTGTACCAGGGCCAGAGCGCTTGGCAGCTCCATCACGGACCCGGCGCCACGGCGTCGCCGGAGTTCGCGTCGGGGAGCTGGACCCACGTGCGCGTGGTGCTGCGCGGACGGCAGGCCGCGGTGTTCCTGGGAGACGCGAAAGCGCCGGCACTGTCGGTCCCGAGGCTGGCCCGGGAACCGAAGCCGGGCTTCGTCGCGTTCCGCGTTTTCGTGCCGCCGGGCACTCCCGGAACGGAACCTGCCGCACGTTTCGCGAACCTGCGGGTGCGTCCTGGGATCCTGGAGGATGTCCCGCAGCCCGGGCCTCCCGCTGCGATCGACAACAAGGGCGTCGTCGCGGAGTGGAGCGTGTCGGAGGCGCTCAAGTGGGCGCCCGGAGTCATTCCGGAGCTTCCCCCCCTCGACGTGCTCGGCCCGTTTCGCAAGATCAGCGCGCAGCGGAACGGCCTCGTCGAGCTGCACCGCCACGTGACGATGCGCCCGGGAGAGCGAGATGCCGTGACCGCGGCGCGCCTCACGCTGCGGGCTTCGAAGGCCGGCACCCGCGCCTTCGACCTGGGCTTCAGCGACCGAGCCGTGGTGTTCCTGAACGGTGCCCCGCTCTTCGATGGCGACGCGAGCTACAGCTTCGACGAGCCGCGCCGCGAAGGCCTCATCGGCTTCGACCAGGCGCGCCTCTTCCTGCCGCTGCGGGCGGGGGACAACCAGCTGCTCGTGGTCGTGCTCGATGGATTCGGAGGCATGGGGCTCATGGGCCGGTTCCCGGACGCGGAGGGCCTCGAGATTCAGCCCTGACCGCATCGCACGCCGCTCGGCGCTAGAATCGCCGACCCGTGTCCTTCGATCCAATCCGGCACCGGCTGGTCAACCAGCAGCTGGATCGCAGGCGGTTCTCGGATCCGGCCGACCTCGTGCGCTGGATGGGCGCCGTCCAGGCCCAGGATTACCGCGGGTCCCTCTGGGCCGTCGGTTTGCGCCTCGACAGCGCCATCCAGGCGGACGTCGAGAAGGCGATCGCCGCTCGAACCATCGTCCGCACCTGGCCCATGCGCGGCACGCTTCACTTCGTGCCGTCGGACGACGTGCGCTGGATGCTGCGATGGCTGACACCGCGAGAGGTCGCTCGCTGTGCGGGCTACTATCGGGAGCTGGGCCTCGACAGCGCGAGCTTCACCCGCAGCGCCCGCGTCGTGAGCCGCGCTCTGGAGGGTCGGGCGCTGACCCGTCCCGAGCTTTTCGCTGCCCTCCGTGGAGGCGGCATCCCGACGGAGGGTCAGCGCGGCATCCACATCGTCGGCCATCTCGCCCAGCTAGGCCTCATCTGCCACGGCCCCCGCCGCGAGGGCCAGCCGACCTTCGTGCTGCTCGACGATTGGGTGCCAGCGCGCAAGGAGCCGTCGCGCGAGCAGGCGCTCGCCACGCTCGCGCAGCGGTACTTCGCGAGCCACGCCCCGGCAACCGTGCACGACTTTGCCTGGTGGTCCGGGTTGCTGATGAAGGACGCGCGGGAAGCAGTCGAGGTGGCGCGCTCCCCACGGGTGAAGCCTCCGGCCGCAGCCAGGCGACGAAAACCTGCGGCGCTCCTCTTGCCGCCCTGGGACGAATACATCGTGGCGTACAAGGATCGTGAGGCCGTCGTCGGTCATCTCGGGAAGCGGGGACAGGAACGGCTGAAGGTGGTCGGGAGCGCCTCGATCGTGATCGACGGCCGCGTGCGAGGATCCTGGAGGCGCCGGATCGGGACCTCCAGCGTGAAGATCGCGCCGGAATACTGGACCGCGATCACGGCCGCCGAGCGACGCGCCGTGCGGGATGCGGCCCTCCGTTACGCGCAGTTCCTCGGTCTGGACCTCGACGAATGAGGCGTCAGCGTTTCGCGACGAGGCGCCAGAACTGCGCGTCGCCGAGGAGCGTGATCCTGTAGCCCTTCTCGCGCAGGCGCTTGATCTCCATCAGCTTCAGGCCTGCGTCGCGGCCGGCGGCCTGCCGGGGATTCGGGTGGCCCCTCACCACGACCGTGGTGCGGGGAGAGGGCATGCCATGCACCCTGGCGCCCGCACGGCGCGCCGCCGCGATGGCCTCCCGTCGGGTCCGGCTCAGGACGCCCGTGAACGCGATGTGGACGCCCCTCAGGCTCCGCAGCCGTCCCACGCCGAGGGACGCGGGTGGCTTGCGCAAGGCCGCGATCAGCTCATCCGCGGCCTCGTAGCGCTTCCGCCGCTCTCCGATGCAGCGGTACACGATCTCCTTCAGGTGGTCGCTGCACGGAAGCCGGCGAATCTCGCCGGTGGTGATGCGCGCGCTGGCATCACCCTTGACGAGCATGCCGAGGAGCTGGCCCACCTGGTACACGTCGTCGCGGGCCTGCCACGTGGGCACGGCTCCAGCGACGATGTCGCTGGGAGCGGTCATGGGGTTGAGCGCATCGGCTGGCGCTCCACGCCGCCCGTTCTGCCGCGCGACGAGGCCGAAGTCGCCCAGCTTCAGCGTCCGGCCTTCGCATACGAAGACGTTCATCGGAGTGAGGTCGCGGTGGAGCATCTGCCCGCGGTGCAGCGTCCCGAGCACTTCGAGGACGCCGACGATCTCGCGACGCGCCGCGGTTTCAGGCCAGCCCTTGCCCCGCCCCAGGTGCGCCCGCAGGTCGCCCTGGCGCGCGTATTCGAGGGCGAGGCCATAGGCGACCCTGCCCGTCGGGTCCATGAGGGGGAACGCGTCGAACACCTGTATGGCGCGCGGATGCCCGGCGAGCAGCTGCCCGAAGTGGGCCTCGCGCAGCCAGCCGTCGAGGCGCCGGCTGATCTTGATGCAGACGACGGCCGGCACGGCCGAGGATCGGCCGAGGCGCCGCGCGAAGTAGGCCTCGCCGAATCCGCCCCGGCCCAGCAGGTGCTCGATCCGGTAGCGCAGCCCGGTCTCGGGGCTGAGGATGACCTGGTCCGAGACGATCAGGTGGCTCGCAGGAGCCAGGTGCCGCCGTGAGCCCTGCGTGCGCGTGGTCGCCGCGGAAGCGGGGGTCGGAAGCATCCGCGTATGGTAGACAAAACGAGCGCGGTTTGGCCGGCAATCCAAACAAGGTTACGTGGCTGTCACACGGTCGCCTTGAGGCGACCCTAGTCTCCGGCAAGGAGGTTCAATGACTCACTGGTTCCTGGCGCTCGTGACCGGACACCTCACCGTTGCCGTGATCGCCGCGTTCGTCATCGGACGATTCTTCGCCGTGTCGGAGATCGACACGGAAGCAACCGCAGAAAACCAGTCGTCCGCCGCCTAGGGCTCGATTCCGAGCCGCCGGAGCAGGTCCGGCCGCTCGGCGAGCAGCTTGGGGGCATCCCTGAGCCGGCGGCCCGTGCCCCCTTGCCGCTGGCGCTCCCGCTCCACGTCGCCCACTTGGCTCCAGTCGATTCCGCCCTGAGGCGCGTGGGGGTCGTACTCGATCCCGAGCTGGATCCGCTGCGCGGTGGCGGGGTCCGTAAGCCGTGCCGCCAGCGCAAGCGCCATGTCGATCCCGGCCGACACGCCGCCGGCGGTGATCAGCTTGCCATCCTCCACCCAACGCTCGCGCACGTAGCGCGCCCCGAGCCGCTCGAGCTCGTTGGAATAGGCCCAGTGCGTCGTCGCCCGGCGGTCTTCGAGGAGCCCAGCGGCCCCTAGGACGAGCGCGCCCGTGCAGACCGAGCCGAGGATCTGAGCCCCCGGCGCGGTCGAACGCAGGTAGCCCTGGATGGCGGGGTTGGCCATCGCGGCCACAGAGCCGGGGCCACCCGGCACGACGACGGCGAAGGGCCGCGGAACTTCGGCGAACGTCCTTTCGGGCGTCACTTGGAGGCCGGAATCGGTCTGCAGCGGCTCGATGCGCTCGCCCACGACCACGGTCCGATACGGGGCGGGCAGTCCCTTCAAGACCTGCAGCGGGCCGACGAGGTCGAGCAGGGTCTGGTCCGGGAACGCCACGAGGACGATGACCTTCTCGGCGGCCGCTTCGGCCGGATGGGCGCGGAGCCACTCGATCACCTCGGCCGCATGCTTGTCGGGCGGGAACACCGGGTAGAAGACTTTCTCGACGCGGCGCTGCGAGAGCACCAGGGTCAAACGCGTCACGAGGGTCATCCCCTCGATGTCGAACGTCGGCAGTCTCAGTGCGCGCGTGAGGACGAGGTCGGCATCACTCAGCACCTCGAACGGCACGTGCAGTCGCGCGACCATCTCCTTCTGGTACTCCGTCGTCTGGGTGCTCAGGCCGAACACGTCCACCCCGAGGTCGCGCAGCTCAGCGTGGCGATCGCGGAAGCTGCACGTTTCCGGCGTGCAGCCGCGTGCGCCGGGGATCGCGTCCCAACCGGGAAGCAGCGTCCCGCCCGGCCGGCCCGTGCGCGGGTAGCAGTACACGACGACGCGGGACTCGGAGACCTCCGCCAGGTCGACCCAGCGACCGCGCGTGGAGCGAAGCTTGATCGACGGGACGTCCAGGCCCGGCAGGTGCCGGCACGCTCCATCGTCGACTGGCACGGGCAGGTTCGGCGGGAGCGGCTGCGAGGGATCGAAGACGGGCTGGCTCTGCGCCTCAACGGACCCCGGCTCAACGGCCCGCGTCCCAAGGGCTGCTCCTGCCATTGCATGGAGAAAGGAGCGTCGCTTCGGAACCGTCATTCGGCCTCCTTGAGCGCGACCACGACAGCGGAACCGGCCCGTGCACCGCCACGAAGAGCACGGCCGCTCCGTAGAACAGCAGGTCGCCACGGAACTCGCCCTGCAGCGCGTGCGCGACGAGCCCTACGCCGAGCGTCAGGACCAGCGCGGCGGCGCCCAGCCTCACCGTCCGCGGGATCAGGAACAGCACTGCGGCTGCGGCCTCGACGAGGCCGAGCACCGCGACTTGGGGATTGTGCCCGCGCCCCGCTGCGAGGGCTGTCTGCGCCGTCTGGACACTCCAGACGAGGAGCAGAACGCCGGCGGTCCACCACTGTGCGACGAAGGCGCGAACGAGACCTCGTGGCGGCATGCGAACCTCCGCCTGTGAGTCTAGCTCGCGAACCGACCGCGCTACTTGCCGGCGGCGGCGCCCCAGAGCTGCGCGAGCCGCCGATCACGACCGCAGCCGGCGCGGTACATCTTGTAATGGATCTGGTTCTTCTTCCAGTAGTCCTGGTGGTACTCCTCGGCACGATAGAACTTGGTGGCCGCCGTGATCTTCGTGACGATGGGCTGGGAGAACGACTTCGTCCTCTCGACTTCCTGGAGGGACGCATCGGCATCCCGCTTCTGCGCATCGGTGAGGTAGAAGATCTCCGACCGGTACGGCCCCCCGACGCCGCCCCAATCACAGAACTGGCGGTCCGCCGTCGTCGGGTCCACGAGATGCCAGAAGCGGTCGACGAGCTGCCTGTAGGTGACGCGCTTCGGGTCGAAGATCACCTCCACGGCCTCGGCGTGGCCGGTGTGGTGGCCAGCGACCTGTTCGTAGGTGGGGTTTGCGACGTGGCCGCCGATGTAGCCCGAAGTCACGCGCAGGACGCCCGGGACCTCTTCGAAGTCGTGCTCCGTGCACCAGAAGCAGCCTCCCGCGAAGATCGCCGTCTCACCGCCGGCCCGCTCGTCGGCGACGAGCTGCGGTCCGACGCAGGCGACGGCACCCAGCAGAAGCGCGCCGAGCGCAAAAGATCCCTTCACCTTGTCGACCCTCCCCAACTGGAAAACGTCGCCCGAAGGACCTTATTCCGCTGCGACAACCTCTGGCTGACGGCGAGGATGTTGGGCGATTCGGGCGTCGGTCTAACCGCCGTCCTCGGAGCGCGCCTCGAGTCGTGGCTCGGGCGGCAGGTTGAGCACGCGTGCGGGCAGCAGCGAGACGATGTAGCTCACGATCTCTCGCTGCGAGAGGACGGCGACCGGCGCACCGGAATCGTCCACGATCGGGATGTGCCGGTAGCCGCCGATCACCATGCGGTTGAGAGCGAACGCGATGTTGTCGTCGGGACCCAGCGTCTCGGGATCCGGCGTGGCGGCCTCCATCACCGAGCGTTCGAGGCCGATTCCGGAGATGACGACCCGGCGCATCACGTCGCGCTCGCTGAAGATCCCGATGGCGCGTCCGTCCCGCACGACGAGAACCGCTCCCACGTGGCGCTCCACCATGAGACGGATCGCCTCGCCTACGCTCGCCGACTCGGGCACCACCAGCGCGGGATACGTATCGAGATCGCCGATGCGTGCCTCGAGGATCGCCTCGCCAAGGCGTTGCTGCTCGCGCGGCCCCGACGCCGCGTCCCCGTGAGTCTCCTCGAACTCGCTGGTACCCAAGGGAAGAGAACCTATGCCCAAAACGAAGTGGCGTCAACGAGGCGTTCGTGCACGAGGCGCTCGTGCGCGAACACTCCGCCAGTCGCGGGCGGGGGCCAGGCTCTCGTTCCGTCGGCCGAATCAGGGCTTCTGGAACGACCCCTCAGGGATCGATTGGTTGCCGCTGACGTCGATCGCCAGCACCTCGAAGAGGACCTCGCCCGACGGGAGCGAAGCCACGAATTCGGGGGACACCGTCACCGACGTGACCGAAGCCGTGACCGTCATCTCGAACGAGTCGACGATCAACTGGTAGCTGACGATCGAGACGGGCCGGTCCGGGAAGCCGTCGGGGACAGTGGTCACGGCATCCCAACTGATGACCAGGGAGGGGCCGTCGGCGAGCAGGAGTGCGTCGACGCCAAGGCGGCGCGCTCGACCAAGCCGAGCGAAGCTCCACGGCGTTTTCACACGTGTGCTGCTTTTCGAAATCTCGCTCGTCTCGCTGCCGGCCAATGCGAACGCGCTGCTAGCTGCTCGACTCGGCGGCAAGGGCGATCGGCCGCTCGTTGTGGACGGTGCTCCGCTGACGCCCGCGCGCCTGGGCGCGATCCTGCGCGAGACGCGCTC
>DATFEN010000234.1:0-9417 GCA_035251085.1 Vicinamibacteria bacterium
AGCGGGCCATGATCGTGGTCACCCACTACCAGCGCCTGCTCAACTACATCGTCCCCGACTTCGTCCATGTGCTGATGGAGGGCCAGATCGTGCGCTCGGGCGGCAAGGAGCTCGCCCTCGAGCTCGAGTCCAAGGGTTACGTCTGGCTCGAGAAGGAGCCCGCCGGGGCCGCGCGATGACCGGAGCGGCCCTGGAGGTCGACGTGTTCCGTACGGCGTTCGAGAGGCGTTCGGACGGACGCGGGCCCGCATGGCTGCGCTCGCTTCGAGAGAGCGCCTTCGCCCACTATGCCGCGAAGGGCCTCCCCACCACGCGCGACGAGGAGTGGCGATACACGAGCCTCCAGCCCATCGCGCGCACGGCCTTCGGCGAGCCGTCATCCTTCGAGACGACTGCCGCCGAGCTCGCCGCAGCCGGCTTCGTCGAGCTGGGCGGGGCGCTCGCGGTGTTCGTCAACGGCCGCTTCGACGCTCGCCTTTCGCGTCCGGCGCGCGGCGAGGTTCGCGTCGAGAGCCTGCGGGACGTGATCGAGCGGGAGCCTGCGCGCCTGGAGGGCCGGCTGGGCCGCGAGGCCAGCGAGCGCACGCCCTTCAGCGCCCTGAATACCGCTCTGGCCGAGGACGGGGCGCTCGTGGAGGTCGCGGCTGGCGCCGGGCTGCGCGAGCCGCTCCAACTCGTCTTCTACTCCAAAGCCACCCAGCCGTCGGTGACACACCCGCGCGTGCTGGTGTTGGCCGCACGCGGGAGCCAAGCCACGGTCGTCGAGACGCACCTGGGCCACGGCACGTATCTGACGAATGCCGCCACCGAGCTGATCCTCGAGGACGGCGCCCGCCTCGACCACGTCAAGCTCCAGCGTGAGAGCGAGAGCGCATTCCACGTGGCGATCGTCGCCGCGGCGCTGGGCAGGGATGCGCGCCTCGGCCAGCACCACGTGTCGCTGGGCGCGCGCCTGGCCCGCGCCGACGTCGAGGCCCGTTTCGACGGCGAGGGCGGCGAGTGCGCGATGTTCGGCCTGTTCCACGCCGACGGCGAGCGACTGACCGACACCCATACGCGTCTCGATCACGCCGTGCCCCGCGCGACGAGCCAGGAGCTCTACAAGGGCATCCTCGACGGACGGGCGCGCGGCGTCTTCCACGGCCGCATCCTGGTGCGCAAGGACGCGCAGAAGACGAGCGCCCACCAATCCAACAAGAACCTCCTGCTCTCGAGGGACGCGCTCGTTCAGTCGACGCCCCAGCTCGAGATCCTGGCCGACGACGTGAAGTGCAAGCACGGCGCCACGACCGGTCAGCTCGAGGAGGCGTCGCTTTTCTATCTCCGCTCTCGCGGCCTGGACGAGGCCGCGGCGAGGAGCCTGCTCACCTACGCGTTCGCCAGCGACGTGGCGCAACGCCTGCCCCACGCGGCGCTGCGCGACGCCGTGGCCGCGTACCTCCACGGGCGCCTGGGCGGCGGACGCGAGATCCAGGAGGCCGCACTGTGAGCCTCTTGAAGACGCCCTCGCGAGCCGGCTCCCTGGACGTCGAGCGTGTGCGGGCCGACTTCCCGATCCTCGCCACGCACTCCCACGGCAAGCCGCTCGTGTTCCTCGACAGCGCCGCGTCCGCCCAGAAACCACGCGCGGTGATCGAGGCCGAGACGCGGGTCTACGCGGAGAGCTACGCCAACGTCCATCGCGGCGTGTACGAGCTGTCGATGAAGGCGACGGACGCCTACGAGGGCGCGCGCGGCACCGTCCAGCGCTTCCTGAACGCGGCCTCGACCAAGGAGATCGTGTTCGTGCGCGGGACCACGGAGGCCATCAACCTGGTGGCCGGCAGCTACGGCCGCCAGCACGTCCGGTCCGGAGACGAGGTGCTGATCACGGGCCTCGAGCACCACTCCAACATCGTCCCGTGGCAGCTCCTCTGCGAGGCGACTGGCGCACGGCTGCGCGTCGTGCCAATCACGGACTCCGGCGAGGTGATTCTCGACGAGCTCGAGCGGCTGATCTCCCCGCGCACGCGGATCGTGTCGGTGGCTCACATCTCGAACGCCCTGGGGACGCTGCTGCCGGTCAAGGAGATCGTGCGCATCGCCCATGCGCGAGGCGTCCCGGTGCTGCTGGACGGCGCGCAGTCGGCGCCGCGCATCCCGGTTGATGTCCGCGATCTCGACTGCGACTTCTTCGCCTTCTCCGGACACAAGGCCTACGGTCCGTCGGGCATCGGCGCCCTCTACGCCAAGGCCGAGCACCTCGCTGCGATGCCGCCCTGGCAGGGCGGCGGCGACATGATCCTCTCGGTCAGCTTCGAGAAGACGACGTACAACGAGATCCCGTACAAGTTCGAAGCGGGAACGCCCAACATCGCCGGGGCGATCGGCCTGGGCGCCGCCCTCGACTACCTCGCCGGCCTCGGCCTCGAGCGCGTGGCGGCTCACGAGGACGACCTGCTTCGTCATGGCACTGAGCTGCTGAGCGCGATCCCCGGCCTCAGGCTCGTGGGCACGGCGCGCCAGAAGGCCGGCGTGCTGAGCTTCGTTCTCGACGGCGTGCACCCCCACGATCTCGGGACGGTTCTCGACTACGAGGGCATCGCCATCCGCACCGGCCACCATTGCGCCCAGCCGGTGATGGAGCGCTTCGGCCTACCGGCGACCTCCCGCGCCTCGCTCGGCGTCTACAACACCCGAGCGGATCTCGACGCGCTCGCAGCAGGGATCCGCAAGGCGCAGGAGCTGTTCGGGTGAACGAGCTGCGCGAGCTGTACCAGGAGGTGATCCTGGACCACAGCAAGCATCCGCGGAACCTGCGCGAGATCGAGCATGCGCGCCACGCCGAGGGGGACAACCCGCTCTGCGGCGACCGGGCCACCATCTACATCAAGCTGAACGGCGACGTGATCGAGGACGCGAGCTTCGTGGGACGGGGCTGCTCGATCTCCACGGCATCCGCTTCGATGATGACCGAGACCCTGAAGGGCAAGACGACCTCCGAGGCGGACGCGCTGTTCGAGCGCTTCCACGCACTCATCACGGGCGATCCGTCGAAGCCGCCACGGGAGGCCGAGGGCCTGGGCAAGCTCGCGGTGTTCTCCGGCGTGTGCGAGTTCCCCGTGCGAGTCAAGTGCGCGGCCCTGGCCTGGCACACGCTGCGCGCAGCCCTGCACGGCGACGCCGCGCCGGTCTCGACGGAGTGAGCCGATGAGGGAAGCGCGGACGGTCAGCCGAGACGTCGAGGTCGCGGCGATCCCGTACGGCGAGAAGCTCGAGCTCAAGGCCGGCCAGACGGTCTTCATCACCCAGTCGCTGGGCGGCTCCTACACGGTGATGACCGACATGGGCTACATGGTCCGCGTCGAAGGCAAGGACGCCGACGCGATCGGCGAGACGCCGATGAAGCCGTTGTCCCTCGAGGAAGCGAGCGGGCGCAGCGTCGAACAGATGGCCTGGGACCAGCTCAAGACATGCTACGACCCCGAGATCCCCGTGAACATGGTGGACCTCGGCCTCGTGTACACGTGCGAGACGAGCAAGGCCGAGGACGGGGGCGACAAGCTGACCGTGCGCTTCACGCTGACGGCGCCGGGCTGCGGCATGGGCGACTATCTGCGCGAGGACGTCCGGGCCAAGCTCCTGCAGATCCCCGGCGTGTCGGACGTGGATGCCCAGGTCGTGTTCGATCCGCCCTGGAACCAGGCCATGATGTCCGACGCCGCGCGCCTGCAGCTCGGGTTGATGTAGCCATGAAGTTCTCGTCCCAGGAGGAGTTCGGCCTGCGCTGCCTGGTGCAGCTCGCCCGCAGCGCGCCCGAGAGCCTGACCATCGCGGAGCTGGCGCAGGCCCAGGGCATCACCGTTCCGAACGTGGCGAAGATCCTGCGCGTGCTGCGCACGGGCGGGCTCGTGAGGAGCACGCGCGGCCAGGCTGGCGGCTACAGCCTGGCGCGCGCGGCCGAGCAGATCTCGATGCGCGAGGCGCTCGCCGTGCTCGGTGGCAGGATCTTCGATGCGAGCTTCTGCGACCGTCACGCTGGCATCGAGGCGCTGTGCCTCAACATGGGCGACTGCTCGATCCGCCCGGTCCTGCGCCAGGTCCAGGACGCCATCGACCAGGTGCTCTCGCAGCTCACCCTGAAGAGCCTGGTCGCATCGGAGCGCGAAGTCGCGGCCGTGGCCTTCCATTCGCGGGCCATCCCGCTGCCGCTGCCGCTGACGGGCCGCTCGTAGCCGGCCCCGACCTAACGGCTCGGCGGTCTCTCTTTCACGGTCAGCCGAATCGCTTGGGTTCCCAGCGAAGACCGAGCATCAAAAGGCGCTGGATCAGCTCATCGTAGGGGATGCCCGCGGCGACGGCTGACTCGGCGAAGTCCTCGTCTCGAGCCAGCTCGGGGTTGGGGTTGGCCTCGAGCACGTAAGGCTCGCCGGCCTCGGTGAGGCGCAGATCGACGCGCGCGTAGCCGGTCAGCATCAAGGTGCGGTAGGCGCGCCGGCACAGCGTCACCATCCGCGCCGCGATCGCGGGCGGCAGATCCTTCGCCTCGCCGCTCACGATGCCACGGCGGCGCTGATAGGTCAGGCTCCACTTGAGGCGCTCGGTCGCGATGCGCCGCTGCTCCTCGGGCATCTTCGTGAAGAGCAGCTCCCAGACTGGAAGCACCGTGAGGCGCGCGCTGCCCAGGATGCCGACGTAGAGCTCACGGCCCTCGATGTAGGTCTCCACGAGCGCGTCGGTGCCGACGCTCTCGTGGATGAAGCGCACGCGCTCGGCGAGCTTGTCGTCGTTCTCGACCACCGACGCCTGGGAGATGCCGATCGAGGCGTCGAGGGTGGCGGACTTCACGATCAGCGGAAAGGCCAGCCGCTTGGGACGCCGCACACGGCGCCCGCGCAGGAACACCGTGAAGTCCGTCACCGGGACGCGATGGTACGAGAGCAGCTTCTTGGCGATCGCCTTGTCGCGCGCCAGGAGCAGGCCGCGCGCGTTGCAGCCGGTGTATGGAACCTTCATCAGCTCGAGGAAGGCGACGACGTTGTAGTCGAAGGTGGCGACCTCGTCGAAGGCCTCGATCAGGTTGAAGGCGATGTGGGGCTGGAACTCGGTGAGGGCGTGGCGCACGGGGGTCAGGTCGCCGCCGACGCCCAGCGGCAAGACTTCGTGGCCGAGGCCCCGGAGCGTCGTGACCACGTCGTACTCGGTCTTCCATGGCGCGCTGCGCGCCTCCTCCTCGCGGGCGCCCTCGGGCGGCACGTGGCCCTCGTACATCAGCGCGAGGACGCGCAGCTTTCGGGCCGCCTTCACAGCGGCAGCCGGTGCCGGCCGCGCCGGAGGCGGGCCATGGTCTGGGCGGTCACGAGGGTGGTGAATTCCAGCTCGGCCTCGGCCTCGCTCGCCACCAGGCGCAGGTCCAGCTCCCGGCAGCGGTCGATCATCGCCTGCTGCACGTGGTCGATCAGGTACTGGTACTGGCCCGTCCAGCGCTGGATGCGGCGCCGCACGTTGCGCCGGATCCTGGAGAGGAACGCAGCCGCGGGGATGCCCGCATGATCGCCCGAGAACAGCCGCCGCAGGTAGCCGTCGTAGGCATCCCGCTCGTCCACTCCGTAGTGCTGTCGCCGGCGCTGGTAATGCCGCCGCAGCGTACGGCGCAGGGTGTGCAGGGCGTATGGAGTGCGCCGCGAGCGCACGACGGGCGGTCTCCCGGCCAGCCCGCGCATCGCCTTCTCCACGTACTCGAGCTTGCGGAGCACGGGCCAGTCCGCGTAGCGCTGTCGCCACTCGGAGCCGGGCATGAGCCAGGTGGCGAAGGTCTCGGCGAAGTCCTCGTCGGGATGGCTCTGCGCGTACCAGCCGTCGAGGTGCAGCACGTAGCTGCGGCTGTAGGGCTTGGGAGCGTACGCATCGGGATACGGCTCCGACGAGCTCCCGAACAGCTGTCGCCGACGCGTGCGCCGTCGCAAGACGTAGGCGTTGTCGATGGCGTGCCCCGCCTCGTGGCGGAGGATCTTCATGCACCACTCCCGCGTGCCGCCCTCGACCTCGAGCATCTGGTTGTGTTCGAGGCGCGCCAAGCGCGGGTGCGCGAGGTAGAAGGGGATCGCGATCCCGGGGACGCCGTCGGGGCAGAACCACTCGTCGGACAGCCAGAAATGCGGGCGGAAGGCCAGGCCCTGGGCTTCCAGCTCGCGCAGCAGCTCGGCGATCCGGTCCTCGAGGCCGCTCCCCTCGACCTGCAGGTCGAGGTCGCTCAGCCTCAGGCCGAGGAGCCGCTCGTCGTCCCAATCCGCCCACTCCGCGGGCGGAAGCCGCGTCCGGGCGACCTCCACCGCGGCAGGCTACGCCGGGCCGCGGGGCCGGTCAAACCCGTGTAGAATGACGTTTCGCGAGCACCCGGGATCCCTCCCTGGGAGACCGCCGCTGGCCAGGTAGGGAAATGGCAACAAACCGTACCGCCCGTATCATGGTGGTGGACCACGACGCGCGCGTCCACCGTTTGTTCGAAAGGGCGCTTCCCTCCCCCGAGTTCGAGCTTCACGTGTTCGAGGATCCGTGCGCCGCTCTCGTCGACCTGCAGGCGCTCGACCCGGACATCCTGGTGTGCGCCGACAAGATGCCGGGCATGGACGCCACCGACTTCGTTCGCGGCGTGCGCGCCACTGGTCGCTACCGTGATCTCGTCTTCCTCGTGCTGGCGAACAACCCCTTGGGCAGGCGCGAGGTGGAGCTGGTCCTCGGCCCGCGTGACGCCTGCTTGCTGAAGCCCGTGCCCGTGCCATCGCTGCTCCAGCGCCTGCGCCAGGTGGCGCCGCGCGAGTCGCCGCCCAGTCGCGGCGGCCTCTCGGGCCACACCGACCGCCACGGCCTCGTCGGCCTGCTCAAGCTTTGCGAGGATGCGCGGCTGACCGGCCGCTTCCACCTCGAGAACCGCGGCCGCGAGGTCTGGGTGGACTGGCTGGCGGGCACGCCCGTCGCGAGCGGTGCCCACCCCGAGGAGAAAGACCGCTCCGCCCTCGAGATCCTCCTGGACATGGAGAGCGGGCGCTACGCCTTCGAGCCGCAGCCCGTGGCCGGCGGCAAGGACGGCGACGTGCCGCGCGGCGCTTTCGCAGCCAGCGGCAGCGGAACGGCCGGGCGTTTCTCCGTGGTCGAGAGGGATTCGCGTCGCTATCAGGTCTACACCGAGGCCTTCCACTCGCCCAACTTCACCGTGACGACGGTGGTGTCGGTGTTCGGTGTGGGCCTGCGCAAGATGGACACCGTCTGGCCGCATCCGATGAAGCGCGACGCGGATGCCGAATCCGTGCGCGAGCACGTGGAGCGCCAGCACGAGCGTGTCCTGCAGCTCGTCCAGGACGGCGGCCTCGTCCCCGCATCGCGGCGCAAGATCTGGGACGTGGCGGGCGGCGGAGTAGAGGGCTCGGTGCTCGTGTGGGTGATGTCGCTGCTGCGGGAGATGGTGCGGGATCGCGTCGGCCTGGTCCCGACGATCGGCCTGCTCCGCCAGAGCCGCCGCGAGCTGCTGGCAGGCCATCCCGGCCTCAAGGGATTCAACGTGGACGACGCGGGCCACATCGTGGTGCGCTTCGGCGACGAGTCATCGCGCGCGACGCTCTCGGGATTCCGGCTGCCGAAGGGCGCCGTGGAGGGGATCGCGGCGTGGGCGACGCTGTTCCGCTCCGAGGCCATGCTCGTCTCGGGCCCGCCGCGCCTCCCATCCGTACGTCGGGCGACGCGGATGCTGGCCGAGGACCTGGAGCGTGTCGGCTTCTACGGCGCCCTCGAGGAGGACAGCCGGGCCCGAGCGTGAAGCGTCCGCCGATCTAGCGCTTGAGGCGCGAGCGCGAGCGCCCGCGCGGTGGCCGCGCGCTCTTACGAGCGGTCCTGTGCGGTGGCTTGCGCATCCGGGCCTTCTTCTTGTTTCGTTTCCCGCGCACGCGGGCTCCGTAGCGTTCGGCGCCCATCAGGTGCAGCGAGACGTAGGGTGCGTCGCCGATCACCCAGGAGTCGTGGCCGGGTGGCACGTGAAACAGGTCGCCGGGCTCGAGAACCACCTCCTGGCCGCTGTCGTCCATCCGAACCACCGCCCGACCGGAGATCACGAAGCCGACGTGCTCCACGAGACAGCTCGACGTTCCGGTCCCCTGCGCGACGTGCTGTGACCAGCGCCAGCCGGGCTCGTACCGCGCGCGTCCGAGCGTCATCGGGCCCACGTGCAGGAGCTCGAAGCCCCCCTTCTCGAACTCACGCCGCTCGTCGGGCGCGCCGAAGCGCTTGACGACGACCTTGTCCATGGTGGGTTGGGGCTCGTATAGCAGGAGCCCTCGCGCAAGTAAAGCCCGAACTCCGCGCCTGCAACGCTTCGATCGGTCGCCTGAAGCGCATAAGTTCAGTCATTTGTTAGAGATACTGTCTCAACCTACGGCTGCACGCACGGCCCCTGGGGCCCGCAAGAGCCCTGGACGAGCGAGGTTCCCTTGGCGGCCCAGGGCCAGGGTGCTATCCTGACGGTGGAATACATCAGGAGGTTTCTCTGGCCACAAGCACCCAGGACGAACAACGCCTGGCACTCTTCATCGACTTCGAGAACATCGCGATCGGCGTCAGGGACGCCCACTACCGCAAGTTCGACGTCAACCTCGTGCTCGAGCGCCTGCTCGACAAGGGCAAGCTGCTCGTCAAGAAGGCGTACGCCGACTGGAGCCGCTACTCGGACTACAAGCGGAGCTTCCACGAGGCCGCGATCGAGCTGATCGAGGTCCCCCAGAAGTCGATCGGCGGCAAGAACTCCGCCGACATCCGGCTGGTCGTCGACGCGATGGACATGTCGTTCCAGAAGGAGCACGTCAATTGCTTCGTGATCGCGTCGGGCGACTCGGACTTCTCGCCCCTCGTGTCGAAGCTCAAGGAGAACAACAAGTACGTGATCGGGCTCGGGGTCAAGAACTCGACCTCGGATCTGCTCATCGAGAACTGCGACGAGTTCATCTTCTACGAGGACCTCGTGCGCGGGCAGCAGCGGCAGATGCCACAGATCGGCAACCTGCCCGAGAAGCAGCAGGAGTGCTTCGGGCTGCTCGTCGACTCGGTGCTCGCCCTGCAGCGCGAGAACAAGGAGGTCCTGTGGGGCTCCATGGTCAAGGAGACCATGAAGCGCAAGAAGCCCCAGTTCAACGAGACGTACTTCGGCTACAGGACCTTCAGCCATCTGCTCGAGGATGCCCAGCGGAAGGGAGTCGTGGTTCTGCGCCGCGACCAGAAGTCGGGAAGCTACGTGGTCGAAGACCTGGGCGCCGCCTCGGCGCTGGCCTCCCCGGCGATCGCTTCCGCGCCCGCCCCCTCGGCAGCTCGGAGCGACGTCGCGAGCGCTCCAGCGCTCGTCGCGGCCGGACCGTCCGACACACCGTCGGCCACGGCCGAGGCGAACGGCGAAGT
>DATFEN010000243.1:0-9536 GCA_035251085.1 Vicinamibacteria bacterium
CCCAGCTCGACGACGGCCTGGCGCACGTGGTCGGCGCCGCCCGTCTCGCCCGCGTGGGCGACGGCGGCGTAGCCCGCGCGCCGCGCCCGGTCGAAGAACGGCAAGGCCTGCGTCCTCGGGAAGCCAACCTCCGGACCGCCCAGGCCGACCCCGACGACGATCGGGTTCGCTTCGGTCTCCAGCAACGCGGCGGTGAACGCGCCGCTCTCCGGGAGCGATTCGCTGGGCATGTCGAGGATCAGACGCGTGACCGTTCCGGTCTGGGACTCGGCCACCTCGAGCCGCCGTGTGACGATGTCCAAGGCGCGTCGCCCGCCGAAGCCGAAGCGCTCGTGGTTGTAGGGCGTGAAGTGCGCCTCGACGTAGCGGATGTTCTGGCGCCGGCACTCGGCGACGAAGCCGTCGACCATCTCCTCGTAGTCCGAGGGCGCCCGCAGGCAGCGGCACATCGCGAGCCACAGCGCCACGAAGCGGTCGAAGCCGTCGAACGCGTAGAGCTGCCGAAGCTCCGCGAGCGTTCCGACCGGCAACGCGACATGGTTGCGGGCGGCGAGCGCCCACAGCGTCTCGGGCGCGATCGTGCCCTCGAGGTGCAGGTGCACCTCGGCCTTGGGCATACGGTGGAGGACGTCGGGAGACGCGCTCACGAGGAACGCTAGAATACCGCCGAGGCGTCCGCGTGGAGGAACCAACGACATGCGACGCGCCGCCGGCACCACGCTTCTCGTCGGGACGCTCCTGCCCGGGCTCGCGCCGATGATGCGCACGAGGGCCGGGGCGCCAGCCGCCGACCTCGGGCCCGCTCGCGCCCATTGGGTCGACGAAGACACGTTGCTGTGGCCTGCGCCGGTGAAGCCCGGCGCCCGCTATGCGCTGCACCACAGCCCGCGAGGCTCGCTGCGCCTGGAGCCGCGCGGGCTCGCCGGCGGCCAGACCCTGGCGCTGCATCCGGCGGGTCCCGCGCCGGAGGAGGTGCGCCGCCGCTTTCCGCACCTCGCCAGCCTGCCGGCCTTCCGCATCGAACTGACGGACCAGGCGCGGATCCGCGCGATCCTCAAGGAGCAGCTCGCCGTGTCGGCGTACGCCCGCGACGGACAGCTCCTCGACGCGACCTCCGTCCAGATCGCCGGCGTGATCGACGACCTGTACCGCTACGACGGGCCGCTGGGCCTCTCCTTCGAGGGCAAGACGCCGACGCTCCGCCTCTGGGCTCCCACGGCTCGCTCCGTCACGCTGCACCTGGCCGACCGCCCGGCCGCGCAGTGGAGCTCGGCAGAGGCGATGCGGGCCGACGCCTTCACGGGGGTGTGGACGGCCGTGGGCCGGCCCGATTGGTACGGCCAGTACTACGCCTACGACGTGGAGGTGTACGCCCCGGCCACGGGCAAGGTGGAGCTGAACCTGGTCAGCGACCCCTGGTCCGTGAGCCTGTCGGCGAACGGCCGACGCAGCCAGATCGTGGACCTCGACGATCACGCGTTGAAGCCACCTGGATGGGACGGGCTGCGCAAGCCCCCCCTCGAGGCATTCGAAGACATCGTGGTGTACGAGCTTCACGTCCGCGACTTCTCGATACGCGACGCTTCGGTCCAGGAGCTCCACCGCGGCACCTTCAAGGCGTTCACGGACTCTCAAACGGCGGGCATGCGCCACCTGAGAGGCCTGGCGGAGGCCGGACTGACCCACGTGCACCTGCTCCCCGCGTTCGACTTCGCAACGGTGAACGAGGTCCGCTCCGAGCGCCAGGACCCCGATTGGGATGCGCTCGCCGCGCTACCGGGCCACTCTGAGGAACAGGCCACGATCGTCGAGGCCTTGAAGGACAGGGACGGCTTCAACTGGGGCTACGACCCCGTGCACTACACCGTGCCCGAGGGCAGCTACGCGTCGGATCCCGACGGGCCGGCGCGCATCGTCGAGTTCCGCGAGATGGTGAAGGGCCTGGCCGGCGCGGGGCTGCGCGTGGTCCTCGACGTCGTCTACAACCACACCCACTCCCACGGCCAGGATCCGCATTCGGTTCTCGATCGAATCGTCCCCGGCTACTACCACCGCCGAAACGGCGAGGGCCGCGTCGAGAACTCCACCTGCTGCAGCAACACCGCCTCCGAGCACGCGATGATGGAGAAGCTGATCGTGGACTCCGTGGCGACGTGGGCCAGGGCCTACAAGGTGGACGGCTTCCGCTTCGACCTCATGGGCCATCACATGATGACCACGATGCAGCGCGTCAGGCGCGTCCTGGACGCGCTGGAGCCCGTGCGGGACGGAGTCGACGGAAAGCGAATCTACGTCTACGGTGAGGCCTGGGATTTCGGCGAGGTGGGCGGTGGGGCGCGCGGGCCGAACGCGAGCCAGGCGAACATCGGTGGGACGGGCCTCGGCGCGTTCAACGACCGGCTGCGAGACGCGGCGCGCGGGGGCGGCGCCTTCAGCGGCCTGCAGGAGCAGGGCTTCCTGACCGGGCTCTCCGACGATCCGAACGGGACGCCCCAGGGCTCCCTCGACGAGCAGCGCGCCAAGCTGCTGCGCTACATGGACTGGATCCGCATCGGGGTTGCGGGCAGCCTGCGCGACTACCGCTTCACCCTCGCCGACGGCCGCCTCGCGAGCGGGTCCGAGATCGACTATGGCGGCAGGCCCGCCGGCTTTGCCCTCGACCCCCAGGAGAACGTGGTCTACGTCTCGGCCCATGACAACGAGACGCTCTTCGATGCGATCCAGCTGAAGGCGGCAAGCTCTGCGACGATCGCCGACCGGGCGCGGATGCAGAAGCTGGGGCTCAGCCTGGTGCTGCTCGCCCAGGGCGTGCCCTTCATCCACGCTGGCGACGACATCCTGCGCTCGAAGTCCCTCGACCGGAACAGCTACGACTCGGGCGACTGGTGGAACGCCATCGACTGGAGCTATGCGACGAACGGCTGGGCCAGGGGCCTGCCGCCGGGCGAGAATCGGCGCCACTGGCCGACGATGGCGACGCTCCTGGCCGATCCGCGCCTCCGCGCCGGGCGCGCCGAGATCCTCGAATGTGCGGCGCACTTCCGCGAGCTGCTGCGCGTGCGGGCAAGCACGAGGCTGTTCCGGCTTCGGCGCCTGGACGAGGTGCAGCGGCGCCTGCGCTTCCTCAACACGGGTCCGGGCCAGGTCCCGGGCGTGCTCGTGTTCACGGTCGACAACTCGGAGGACGACCGGATCGACGACCCTTACGCTGCGGTGCTCGCGGTGCTGAACGCCCGGCGCGAGGCGCTCGAGTTCGTCGAAACGGCGCTCAAGGGGATCGCCTTCCGGCTGCACCCGGTGCTGGCCGAGTCGGCCGACCCGTTGACGCGCTCGAGCCGCTTCGACGCCGAGAGCGGCCGGCTCAGCGTGCCCGGCCGCACGACCGCGGTGTTCGTGCTCCCGGCCCGCTAGCTATCGGTGCTTCCAGCTCGGCTTCCGCCGCTCCAGGAAGGCGCTCACGCCTTCGCTCGCGTCCTCCGTCCGGAGCAGGTCCTCGCGGTAGATCGACTCGGCGCGGTGGAGCCGCTTGGCGAGATCCAGGCCGCCCGCCTCGCGTAGCGCGCGCCGCGCCAGGGCGACCACCGCGGCGCTCTTCGACGCGACTCGCTGGGCAAATTCCCGCGCTGCTGCCTCGGGTTCCTCCACGACGCGGGTCAGCAAGCCGAGGCGCTCCGCCTCGGCGGCGGAGAGCGTGACGCCGGCCAGGATGATCTCGGCGGCCGCCTTCCCGACGCGCGAAGGGAGCAGCGCTACGGCCGCCGGCGGAAAGCAGCCGACGTCGATCTCGGGGAAGGCGAAGTCGGATCGTGACGTCGCGTAGACGGCATCGCAGACGAGCAGCAGCTCGACCGCGCCGCCGCGGCAGCGGCCGTCCACGACGGCGACCGTGGATTGCGGCAGCGCATCGAGGGCAACGAGCAGGCCATGGACCGTCTCCAACATCTCGGGCGCCCTGGCCGGCGCATGATCGGCAACGTCCATCCCCGCCGAGAACACGCCGTCGAGCGCCGAGCGCAGGAGCACCACGCGGAGCTCCGGGCGCGTGGCGGCGTGGTCGACCAGGCTCGTCAGAGCCCGCAGGGTGGCGAGGTCGAGGACGTTGACCGGCGGGCGCGCGAGGGTGATGGCGAAGATGGGCCCGTGCGCCTCTGCCCGGAGGCCGACGCCGGCCGCGCCTGGCTTCGGCTCCTCCCTCAGGGTCTCACGCCCACGATACGGCCGCCCCAAGGGCAGTAGCCGATGCTGAGAAAGTCCTCGATGTGTTCCTCGACGTAGGAGGGCCGCCCGTCGCACACCTCGATGGCAACCTCCGTGAGGCGAGCCTCGTCCGGGTCGATGTGCCACGACCAGGGCGCATTGAAGCCCCCGTCGCCCTGGCGCAGCGGACCGATGGGGAAGCGGCCGTTCCCGCCGCGCAGGTTCTCGTAGGCGGCCGCGATCGTCTCGGGATCGCTCGCGCGCAGCACGAACGTCTCGTCGGTCACCGCCACGACGAAGTCGACGAACGCAACAGGGGGGTCATTCGTCCCGCAGGAAGCGGACATCAGAAAGCCCAGCGCCGCAGCCGCAGCGACGACGCCCCGGCCAAAAGGATCCTCCACGCTCTCCCTTCTCAGCGCCCCCGAAACGCCGGTCTCCGCTTCGCGACGTGGGCCTCGAGCCCCTCGCGCGCGTCCTCGGACTCGAACAGCTGCTGTTGCAGCTCCCGCTCGAGGGCCAGGGCCTCGGCGAAGGCGCTCTCGGCGCCCGAGTGGACCGCGCGCTTGATCAGGCCGACGGCCTTGCTGGCGCGATGGGGCGGCGCGAACTCCCGCGCCTTGGCCAGCACCTGTTCGAGAAACGCGTCCGCGTCCGGCGCCTCGAGGACCTCGTGGACGAGACCGAGGGCCTGCGCCTCTTCGAACTCGAAGAGGCGGCCCGTGGCCATGAGTTCGAGGGCTCGCGCCTTGCCGACGAGCCGCACGAGGCGCTGCGTCCCGCCGGTGCCCGGAAGCACGCCGAGGCCGACCTCGGGCAGGCCCATCCGCCCGGCCCCCTTGCGCGCCCAGCGCAGGTCGGCCGCCATCGCCACCTCCAGGCCGCCGCCCACGCAGTGCCCGTTGAGCGCCGCGATCACGAGCTTCGGCGTCTGCTCGAGTCGGGCGAGGGTCTCGTTCGCGTGCAGGCAGAAGAAGTACTTGAAGCGCGGGGTCACTGACGTCAGCATCTTGATGTTCGCGCCCGCGCAGAAGAACTTCTCGCCCGCACCGGTGAGGACGACGACGTGGACGGCGTCGTCCATTCGCGCGTCGAGGATGGCGGCGTCGAGCTGCCGCATCATGTCGTAGGAGTACGTGTTGGCCGGCGGATCCTGGAGCCTCAGGACCAGGATCCCGTCGAGCGCCTCGCGTGACACCAGCTCGGACACGAGCGACCTCCTACGCGATTCTACCCGGCGCCCCGCGCAGGAAGCCGGCCGCGGGGGGTCAGACGACCTCGCGGACTTCGGCGAGCGGTTTCTTGACGAGATCGGGGACGCGGGCGTCGAGCGCGGGGTAGCCGACCGGGACCAGCAGATAGGGCCGCTCGTGCTTCGGCCGGCCCAGGATCTGGGCGAGGAAGGCCATCGGGCTCGGAGTATGGGTGAGGGTGGCGAGCCCCGCGTGGTGCAGCGCCGCAAGCAGGAAGCCCACGGCGATGCCCACGGACTCCTGCACGTAGTAGTTCTTGTGGTGGCGCTCGGTCCCGTCAGCCAGGCGCACCGGCTCGTAGTCGAGGCGAAACACCACGATCAGGCAGGGGGCCATCTCGAGGAACGGCTTCCGCCAATCGGTGCCGAGAGGAGCCAGGTCGGCGAGCCATTCCGGTGTCGCGCGCCGCTCGTAGAATTCGCGCTCCTCGGCCTCGGCCGCTTCGCGGATGCGCCGCTTGGTCTCCGCGTCCCGGACCACGACGAACCTCCAGGGCTGCCGGTTCGCGCCGGACGGGGCGGAGGCGGCCGCCTCGATCGCCGCGTCCACGGCCTCCATCGGGATCGGGTTGGGCGAGAAATCACGCACCGTGCGCCTCTTTCGCATCTCCTCCAGGAACGCTCTCGCCCGACGGCGCGATTCATCGGACGTCAGGCGTTCGAACCGCAGGGGGCGCGAGGGGAACTCGCTCACCGCGGGAAGCGCTCGTCGACGAAGGCGCGGACGGCGGCTTCGACGGCGGCCTCGGAGTCCGCGGAGACCCGCTGCAACGCCTCGTTCGAGCCGCTCGCATCCTTGGCGACGAGGTAGATCGAGGCTCTGAAGCCGGCCCCGTCCCGGTACAGGTACGCTTGCACCTCGCCGCCCGGCCGGTGGAACTTCAGCAGCCGTCCGGTCTTCATCGCCGGAATGGACCTCGCGACGAGGGGGGGCGCCGCGGCATGATGCTCTCCAGCGGGGGTGCGAATCCCGCGTCGCCGAGGGACGAGGGCTGCGAGCTGGCGGCTCGCGGCGTGGTGATGGCCTCGAAGAAGACGTTGGCGATGATCTCGTAGCCGGCGTCGTTCGGGTGCACGTGGTCGTAGAGGAGGGCGTGGAAGTCGGGTACCTCCATGAATGCCCCGTACAGGTCGGCCACCACGCCGCCTTCTTCCTCGACCATTGCCACGATGAGCTCATCGACGTCCCGCACCCAGTCGTTGCGGGACTCCGGCGCGCGCGGGTCGGAGCCGGTGTTCACCGGAATGATCGTGCCCACCACTGGCAAGCTGCGCTCCGCCTTGATCGAGCGTACGATGCGCCGCAGGCTGTCGACCGTGAAGCAGGGCGGCCCGGCGACGTTGCGACATTCGTCGGCGTTCCAATCGTTCGTCCCATACAACACGAGCGTGTAGGCCGGGTCGATCCGACGCAGGCTGCGGGAGATGCGGTCGGCTCCCTCGTTGCTGCGCGTCCCCCCTTCCGACTGGTTGACGACCTCGCCGTCGCGGAAATGCGCGCGGAGGCGGTTCTCGAGGAGACGTCGGTAGCCGTACCCGCTGGACGAGCCGTCCCCATCGGTGATCGAGTCGCCGAACGCCATGTATCGCGCCGGGACGTTGGACCCGATCGGCAGGACCGCGCCGATCCGCACGATCTCGCCCTCCGGCAGCGGCACGCTGATCTCCACGGGGGCGCCGGGGCCGTAGAAGGGGGGAAGCGAACTCGTCAGGGATGCGGTGGCGGTGCCATCGGGCACGTTGCTCACCGTCACGCGCCCGGTGCCCGGCGCCGACTGCGCGCTGCGCCCGGAGATCGCGACCTCGGCGCCCGGCACCACGGCCGCCTCGTTCCCATCCTGGAGCCCGTTGCCGTTCTCGTCGTAGAACACGACGGCCTCGACGGGATGGACCGGTGTCGGCGAGGGGGTGGGGAATGGACCCGTCGAGCCGCCGCAGCCCGGGAGGCTCGCGGCGAGCAGGGCCAGTAGGGGCGAATGGCGGCGCACGGGGCGAACGACTCTAGCATAACGGCCTCTTGATGCGCCTGCCGTCGCCGTTCTATAGTCCGCCCACCGGGGGACACTGATGACGACGGGCGCGGCGCCTCGCGGCACCAACCGGCGCCTCACTGCGCGGCGGGCCTGCTTGCTCACGGTTCGCTACAAGACCCGCAAGACCTGGCACCCCGCCACGGCCGTCAACATCTCGCACCAGGGCTGCCGGCTGCGCCTCGGCGAGGATCTGGAGCGCGGCACGACGGTCGGGGTGCTCTTCGAGACCCCGCTGCGCGACGGCGCGACCACTTTGAACGCCGAGCTGGAAGGCGTGGTCAGCTGGTCGCGCCTCGAGGGCCTGTCTTACCAGGTGGGCATCCAGTTCATCTCGCCGCCGCAGGCCCTTCAGGACCTGATGAACAGTCTCGCCTGACTTCAGCGACGTCGAAGGACAGCCAGGGCGCGCATGAAGTCGGCCGGCAGCGGGCTCTCCACGCGGAGCAGCTTGTCCGTCACGGGATGGACGAAGGCGAGCACGGCCGCGTGCAGCAGCATCCGGTTCACGCGGATGGGGGCCTCGGTGGTGCCGTAGATGGGATCACCGAGGACCGGTAGCCCGACATGGGCGAGATGGGCCCTGATCTGGTGCTGGCGGCCGGTCTCCAACTCGACCTCGACGAGCGCGGCGCCCTGCAGGCGCTCGACCACGCGCCAGCGCGAGACGGCCGGCTGCGCGGGCTCGCCCGGCCGGGCCACGCCGCGTCTCCCGCCCGCGTAGAGATCGCGAATCGGGGCATCGACGCGCCCGGCGTCGGTCGCCGGCCGGCCGAGGACGAGGCAGCGGTAGCGGCGCTCGATGCGATGGTCGCGGAACAGCGCGATCAGGCCCGCCGCAACCTCACGCGACAGGGCCAGCGCGAGCGTCCCCGACGTCTCGCGGTCGAGCCGGTGGACCGCCCTCACGAACCCGCCGCGGCGCAGGCGCTTCGCGTACGCCGTGACGCGCGCCAGGACCGAGTCCTCGTCCCCTCCCGGCGTGGGCACGCTCAGCAGGCCCGCGGGCTTGTCGACCACTACTAGGTGCTCGTCCTCGAAGAGGCGCGGCAGGTCGAGACGAGCTCGCGCCAGCGCCGGTCGATTGGGGTCGAAGGCGAGGTCCGCGTCCTCGGGCACCAGCCGGCCCGGCTCGCGGATCACCACCCCCGAGAGCGTGACCTGGCCCTTCTCGATGGCGGCCTGCGCCCGGCGCCGGGAAAGGCCGGGTCGGCGCGCGATCAGCTCGAGGTCCAGACGGCGCATCAGGCGCGCCGTCCGAGCGCATCCTCCCAGGCCGCAGGGTCCTGGGCGAAGTAGTCGCGCAGCGTTTCGTAGAGCTCGCGATGCCGCCGCCGCATCGGCTGCGGCCGTTCGAAGAAGGCCTCCACGGCGACGGGGAAGAACTCGACCACGTCCTCGGCGCCGTAATCGTCGAGAACCGAGCTGCGCTTGCGGATGCGCTCCGTCTCCTGTTCGACGAGCGCGGGCCAGACCCGGCGCGCCTGCCTCGCGAGACCCGCCGGCATGCCGTCGAAGAGCGCCTGCTCCACGTCGAGGAGGTGGGCGAACTCGTGGAGCCCCACGTGGTAGCCGTCGTCGTCGTAGTCGAAGCTCTCCTCCAGCGTGGGCACCGAGAGGATGACGGTGCCCCAGGGATGGGCTTCGCCGGCACGGCCCTCCTCATCGTCGGCTCCGAAGGCGTAGTCGCGGTCGAAGTCGTCGGGATAGAGCAGGACCTCGGTGAGCCGGTCCCACTCGGCGTCGGGCCAGCCGAGCGTGAGCGTGACGGCGGACGCTGCAACGAGCAGCCGGCGCTCTTCGGTCGCGTCGGTCCCGATGCCCGTGATTCGCTTCTCCGCCAGGAATAGCCGCACGTCGTCCTCGAAGCGCGCGCGCCACTCGGGCGGCAGCCGCTCGTAGTGTTCGTACCGCTCGAGCAGGAAGTCGCGCCAGCTCTCCGGGAACGGGACAGCGAGGGCGGCCGCGCGGCGCCGTGTGCCACGTCGGAGCAGGTGCGACGCACCCGCTGCGGCGCCGGCACCAGCCACGAGCCCCGCGGCTGCTCCGGGGGCGCC
>DATFEN010000183.1:0-15796 GCA_035251085.1 Vicinamibacteria bacterium
GCGGACGTCGTCGGCGGCGTCGGCGAGGGCCTCGCGCAACGCGAGCGCCGCCTCCGGCGCCGGGAAGCCACCGAGGGCATGCACGGCGGTTTTGCGGATGCCCGGGTCCTGGTGGCCCGCGAGGCGCACCAGGTCCGGCACCGACGCTGCGTCGTTCAGCGCGCCGAGCGACCACACGGAATAGATGATCGTCTCCGAGTCGGCCTCGTCCTCGCCCAACGCATCGCGCAGGGCCGGCACCGCCGACGGATCGCCGAGGCGGCCGAGGGCGAGGGCCAGGTAGCGCCGCACCCGCGGATCGTCCGTGCGGGATTCTTGGAACAGCGCCACGGCCTCGGATACGAAACGCTGGTCCTTCAGCGCCGGGTCCTTGCCCCCTTGCAAGACCTTCGAGAGCTCGAAGGCGGCCTGCCAGCGCCGGTTCTGGCCGCCGGTGCGCACTTCGGCCAGGTAGTCGCGCGCCGACTTCCCCTCGGACGCGACCAGGCCGAAGACGACGAAGACGGTGACGCACACCGCCACGATCGCCATCGGGAACACGAAGAACTGCAGCACCAGGAACGGCGTCGTCTGGCGCTCGGGGGCCTCCGGCCCCTCGTTGTCCGAGTCGGGATGCTGCTCCATCCGCTCTAGGGTGGGCTCAGCTCGTCCGGTTCCGGTCGCGCACGCGGCGCAGCGTGCGCTCGACGTCGATGATCAGGCTCTCGGTCGTGTTGTCGAGCTGGTCGAGGACGCGATGGAACTGGGCGTAGTCGGCCTGATGGGGCTCGTCGGCCTCGGTGAGGTTCTCGAGTCGCGCCGCCCATTCCATGAGCGCCTGCAGGCTGGCCTCGCCGTGGGAGTCCATGTGGGAGGTCTCGGTGCGTCCGACGTCGAGGCCACGCATGAAGGCGCCCATCTCGCGGCGCCGATGCTTGGCGCGCTCGATCACGCTCTGGAAAGTCCGGCGGTCGCGGAGCTGGCGGTTGGGCAGCAGCGGGTCGATGCCGGTTTCGAAGCGCTGGGCGAGAATCTCGGCCGCCTTGCGCAGGTCGGTGCGCAGCGACTCGTCGCCGCCGCGCTTCGCGATCACGTCTTCGACGCCGAGGTCGGCCACGCGATGCTCGGAGGCCGCCGTGCCGCGGAAGTAGTACTGCAGCTCGTCCTGTCCCAGTGGGCCACCGGGCAGGAGCAGGTCGCCCGGCACGAACGGCTGGCCGTCCGGCCCGCGGCGGTTGGCGAGCGGGCTACGACGCGAGGACCGCTTGGCCGGACGGGGCGCCGCAGACGCCCCGGGTTTCATCGAGACCAGCTTGGGAGGAGCTGCCGCCGGCGTGGCCGGCTTGGCGCCGGATGGCTTCGGCGCCGCGACCTTCGCCGCGGGCCCCTTAGCCGCCTTCAGAGCGGGGGCCTTGGCCGGAGCGTGGGCCGGCCGGGCCTTGACCGCGGCCTTCTTCGCGGGAGCCGGCTTTTTCTTCGCCGGCTTCGCGTGACCCTTCGCCTTCTTCTTCGACGACGCCATCTCGTTTCTCCAGTCTAGGGCAGGCGCTTACCGGGGCAGCTGCTCTCGAGCCTTCGCCCGTCGCGGTCGCGCTGGAAGAGCGCCCATGAGCTTGAGGATCTTCCCGACCACGGGGCTCACGGCGGCCGTTCTGGCTCTGGACAAAGGGGGCGAGGCTCCTGCGCTGAATGCTGTCGCGGGACCGAATGGTCCCAGGGAGCACGGTATTTTATCACAGCGTCAACGCCCCGCGTGGATCCTGCTAGCTCACGCGTCTGCGGGCGGGCACCTGTCGTTCAAGGTGCCACTGGGAACCATCCCACGACCAGTCCGCGCGATCAGCCGAGGACGTTCGGAGAGCCCCGTTTCGTTCCGCTCCAGGCGACGACGTAACGGCACGCCGTAGAGGGAGCTGCGCGCTGCACGTCGACAGTGACCGTGGCGTCGAGCCCGGTCGTGCTGAAGCGTCCACTCATCGCGAGCTGGGCGGGGCCCAGGGTGTCCTGGACGCTGACCGGCTGGGTCGTGAAGGCCCCGTCGCGGGCGACGTTCCCCGTCACCCTCAGGCCGCCGTGGACGAGTGTGAACGTCGTCGCGCCGGCGCTATGCGTGACGCTCGTGGGCTGCGATTGGACCTGCACGGCGCTCCCGCAGGAATTCTGCGCGAGCGCAACGGCGACGTCGTACTCGCCGCCGACCTGTGGCGATGGCGTCGGCGAGGCCGGCCCCGAGCTCCCGCCTCCGCATCCGAGAAGAATCGCCAGGAACGTCAATGAGGCCGGGCTGTAGCGAACCATCCATCGAAGTTCGTCTACTCGCCGACGGACGGCAAGTCAGGAAGTTGTTAGAGGCTAAGCGTTGCCCCTGCAGCAGGTTGTGGGTTCAGGACAGGCCGACCTGCCTGAGCAGCCGCTGGTACGCCGGCTCCGCCCGAAGCGAATCGAAGTCCGGATCGACTGCGAGGGTGCGCACGAGCCCCGGCGATCGATCGCTTGCGGCCCGCTCCGCTGACGGCCGCGAGGGCGAGCGCGGCAGCCAATGCGAGATGCCTCGATCGTGCCGTGTGGACTTTGCTTAGGGGGACGGGCGGCAGCTCGAAAGACCCCACCTCGGCCACGAAGCGATAGCCGACGCGAGGCAGCGTCTCCACGAAACGCGGCGCCCGCGCGTCGTCGCGGAGCGCGACCCGAACCTGGTTGATGCAGAAGTTGATGCCGCGCTCGAACTCGACGTGAGTGCCGTCGGTCCAGAGCGCCCGCCGCAGCTCGCCTCGTGTGATCACCCGACCGGCCCCGGACACGAGCAGACGGAGGACGGAGAAGGCCTGCCGGGTGAGGTGGACCGGGATTCCCGAACGGCGCAGCTGTCGTGCCTCGAGGTCGAGCTCGAAGACACCGAATCGCAGGACGGGGCGTGCCTCACCCACGCCAGGATTGTGCCTCAGCTCGCGCGCAGATAGCCGCTGACCTCGTCGACGGTCTGGTAGCCGCGCCGGATGATCGCATCCCGCCGGTCGCGGATGGCGCGCGTCAGCCGCCGGCGCGTCTCGCGGCCAGCGTAGGGGGCCGCGAGCAGGCCGACGAACGCCCCCAGTGCTCCGCCAGCGAGCGCGATTCCGAGGTAAGCCAGGTCGTTCCTTGTCATCGTGCTTCCTTTTCTTGTCGTCCGCCCGAACAACCTTAGCAAACGAAATGCCAAGCCTCCGGTTGAATGCCGGAGCTGCAACTCCGCTTGGATGTGGGGTTTCTCGACGGGATTTGGGAGATCTGTTGCGCGCCAGCAACGGCGCTGCTCAAATTTGGAGCTATCGCTCCACGATTTCGGTGATCCGCCGCGCGGCCTCCATCCGACCGGGCGCATCTTCCAGGTTGGTCAGCAGCACGGCGACCACAGCGGAGTCCGGTCTCAACAACACCACGTTGCTGACACGGTGCTGCCCGCCCGTATGCCAGGCTTCACGCGGACCGGCGGCGTCGCGAACGGCCCAGCCGAGGCCATAGGCTGTCGACGTGCCGTCACGGGTCTTCTGGGCCGTCAGCATCTCGGACACGCTCGAGCGGCTCACGAGACGTCCCTCGAGGAAAGCGCCGCCGAAGCGGGCGATGTCCGTCGCGGTGGCCACCAGTCCGCCGCCTGGAACCTTGTAGCTCGTATCCGATGGCGCCGAATTGACCAGGCGGCCGTCGGGCGTGCGCTCGTAGCCTTGCGCCCGACCGCGCAGGAGCTCGCGGGCATCGTCGTCGCGCGCAGACGTCATGCCGGCAGGCGAGAAGACGGCGCTCCGGAGCTGCTCGAGGAGCGGCCGGCCCGCCACGGCTTCGACCACCGCCCCGAGCAGCGAGTAGCCGTGTGTCGAGTAGAGATAGCGGCTTCCTGGCTCGTGCGCAAGGGCGTCGTCCTGAAAGAGATCGAGCGCTTCGAGCACGCTGGCGTAGCGCTTCACGCTGCTCCACTCGTCGCCGCGGTAGTGACGGATGCCCGCGAGGTGGGAGAGGAGCTGCCGACTCGTGATCGGCCAGGGCTTCCTGGGGAAGCCCGGCACGTACCGGCGCACGTCAGCATCCAGATCGAGAACGCCCTTCTCGGCGAGCTGCATCACGGCGACGGCCGTGATCGGCTTCGAGAGCGACGCCAGTCGAAACACCGTCTCGGGCGTCGCTGGAACGTGGTTCTCGACGTCCGCCTCGCCGAAGCCCCGGGTCCACAGGACCTCCCCCCGGCGCACCGCTGCGGTCAGCCCGGGGATGCCGTGCGCGCGCATGGTCTCGCCGATCACGGCCTCGATCGCCGCGGTCTTCGCGGCGCTTAGCTCCTGGGCAGCCGACGCACCCGCGAGGACGAGCGCTGCAGCCACGACTGCGAGCCGTCTCAACGGGGCCCTACTCGAGCCACTCCCGGTCCTTCAGCTTCTTCGGCAGGTACTCCTCGGTGATGAAGCTGATCCCGCGCCGGGAGAGCGCTTCCAGCTCGAACTTGACCCCGCTCCGGACCATCTCCTGGATCTCCCGCTGCCACTGCGCCTTCTTGAACCAGGGATAGCCGAGCATCTGCTTGGCGCGATTGTTGTCGCTCTCGTCCATCTTGATCGAGACGTTGGCGGGAAGCTGGTACTGATCCTTGTCGAACGACGACAGGCCGACGAAGCGTGAGTCGGGCACCGCCATCCGCATCGACTCGTAGGCCAGGTTGATCGAGCCCTGCTTCATCACGCTGTAGATGTAGAAGCCCCACGGATCGTTGTCGACGAGCACGTAGACCGGCAGCTTCAGCTCGCTGTGGAGGCGCTGTACCAGCCGCCGCACGCCGCGCGGGGGCTGCCCTCCGCCCTGGACGATGATGCAGTTGTTGCGCTTCCAGAACTTGTCCTCGTTGAAGCGCGTCCAGACGGCGTCCTTCTCGATCAGCAGGACGTACTTCGCCTCGTGCTTGCGGAACGCGATGATGTTCGCTTCGACGATCGAGGGCACCGCCCAGCCCCCGGAGCCCATGCGCCGAAGGTCGATGGTGTCGCCGCTGTCGGTGATGGTGATGGGTCCCACCATCGAGCCCTTGCGCGCGGCGAACAGGTGCAGCTCCTCGCGCAGGGCGTCGACCGTGACCTCGAGGTCCTCGATGATCGGATCCGACTCGTCCTGCTCCTCGAACGTGTTCTGGCGAGTGTCGCCGATCGTGTGCTTGGTAACGTAGTAGAGGTCGCGGATGCTCGTGGTCTTGCCCGACTCGATGAGCTCCTTGCAGGCGTCGCTGACCAGGAACGTCTGCATGAACTTCTTCGCCATCGCCACGTTGAAGAAGTAGCGCCTCTGCTTCTGGTGCCCGAGCTCGACCAGGCGCTTCTTCTCGCTGAACGTGACGTTCGCGAGCGAGCGCACCGGGATCTCGAGGAATGGGTTCTTGCCGCTCTTCACGGTCTTGAGCACGCCCTCGGCGAGCTTCTCGATCTTGGCGGCGGTCTTCTTGGAAACAGCATCCTTGCGGGGAGCCACCTATTCCTCCTCGTCCTCGGACCGAGCCTTCCCTTTCTCTCTGGTCTGCCGAGCCTCCTGTTGCAGCGCCTGCTCCTCTTCCTTCATCTCCGCAATCGTCACCTTGTGGGCCACGCGCAGGAACTCCCTCTTGATCGGATTGGGCTTGAGGCCCGTGATCTTGCCGATCGCGGCGGCCACCTCCTCGATGTAGAGCTCGAAGATGCTGCGCCGCTGCGCCTGGTAGTCGGCGGCCTTGCGCTTGCGGATGAAGGTCGCCAGCTTGCGCCCGCACTCCTGCGCCGCGAGCTGGATCTCCTTCATGATCTCCGGGTAGTGGGCGACCGCTTCCTTGGACTCGCTCGTGAACGGCACCCAGACCGAGGCGACGTGGACGAGCAGCGCCATCGGCCCCACCGGGAGCGAGCCCTTCGGCTGGCTGAGCTGGTAGTTGCGCCAGTCGGTGCGGACGATCGCCTCGGTCACGCCGCACGCGCCGCGCTGGAACAGCAGCGGCACGCGGTTCGCGAAACGGAACAGCTCGATCGTCTTGTCGGCCGGCCAGCTCCCGCCGTACGCGAGGCCGACCTCGACCTGGAACGGGTTGCCGCGGTAGACCTTCGGCGGGCGGGTGACGCTCGCAATGAAGTAGTTGTGGCCCTTGATCTTCTCGACGCCCTCCTCGGTCGGGGCGTCCGCCACGGCCGGCTGAGCGGGCGAGGGGGGGGTCGGCGCTTTCGCCGCCCTCTTCGATGGCTTCATGCCGGCCGAGTCGAGATCGAGCTGGGCGTTCTCGTCGCCCGCCCCGCCCTCGCTCTCGATCACGTTCAGGAAGCTCACGAGCCCCTTCCGCATCAGCTCGTCGCCGATCGGGCTGAGGCAGTTCGTCGGCGGGTTCATCAGCTTGGTGTCGGCGATCGCCTTGTGCAGCTCCTCGGCCAGCGCGCGGTTGGCCGCGACGACGCGCGGACGGACGGGCTTCTTGCCCCAGGGCACCTTCGCCAGGATCTCGCCGGCGGCCTGCGCCGAGACGCGGCTGAACGCGGTCTGCAGGAAGCCACGCACGTCGCGGCTCTTCGACTCCTGCGCTGCCAGCATCAGCGCGCCCAGCTCGACTCCGTGCGGATGCGGCTTGATCTCGAGCGCCTCCTTCGGCAGCTCGGTCGTGGCCCGCGGGAACGTGAGCGTCTCGTTGCCAGCCCGATCGGCGCCAGCGTCGCGCCGCTGGCCCACGCCGATCGGGCGCGCGTAGTGGATCGTGGCGTGCGGGTTCGCCAGCGCCGTGTGCTCGACGTAGCGGTTGACGAAGCGCTGGCCCTGCTGCCAGTTCGCGACGATCTCAAGCTCGACGCGCGTGCCGTGCTGCTGGTGCCACTCGCCGAGCGCCTCGTCGTGGGTCACGACCGGCTCGTTCTTCCTGGTGTCGAGCTGGATCTCGAAGACGTGCGCGTCCTTCCTCTTGCCGACGCGGCTCGTGACGCGGATTGGCTTGCCGGTCGTGAGCTGCCCGTACATCGCCGCCGCGGAGATGCCGATGCCTTGCTGGCCGCGCGACTGCTTCAGGCGATGGAATTTCGAGCCGTACAGGAGCTTGCCGAAGATCTTCGGCACCTGCGCCTTCACGATTCCAGGGCCGTTGTCCTCGACGACGACCAGGAAGCGCCCTTCACCCTTCGTGAGCTCGGTGTCGCGCTTGCCGGCCTCGAAGGCGAGGTCGTGGACCTCGAGGCGCAGCTCGGGCAGGATGCCCGCCTCTTCGCAGGCGTCGAGCGAGTTGTCCACGGCCTCTTTGATGGTGGTGAGGAGCGCCTTCGAGGGGTTGTCGAAGCCGAGCAGGTGGCGGTTCTTGACGAAGAACTCCGAGACGGAGATCTCACGCTGCTTCTGGGCCAGGGACTCGGCCGTGACCCGCCGCGCCGGCTCCGGCTTCGCCGGCACCGCCACGGTCAACGGCCTTGCTGCCGGGGCGGTGGGCGCGGCGGGGCCCGCCGCGTTTCCCTCGTCGAACAGGCCCAGCTGCGGCCGAGCGGCCTTCCTTCCCTTGGCCAAGTCTCCGGCTCCCCCTTCGAAACGCGCGAGTCTAGCACGCAGGTTTGCCCCACCCGGACCGGCCGCAGCCTGCTTCATCGCTGCTGCGATACGATGCCGACATGTCCGACCGGCCCCTGACCTATGGGCGCTACTTGCAGGTGCCGGAGCTGCTGTCGCTGCAGCGCTGCCTCACCTCGCCGCCGCAACACGACGAGACGCTGTTCATCATCATCCACCAGGCTTACGAGCTGTGGTTCAAGCAGGTCCTGCACGAGATCGACAGCGCGATCGCCCACCTCGACGCAGATCGCGTCGGCGACGCGACACGGCTGCTGCGACGTGTGGTCGAGATCCAGCGGCTTCTGATCGCACAGGTCAAGATCCTGGAGACCATGCGGCCACAGGACTTCCTCGGCTTCCGCTACAACCTGAACCCAGCGTCGGGCTTCCAGTCGGTCCAGTTCCGCGAGCTGGAGTTCCTGCTCGGATTGAAGAATCCGGCGATCCTGGAGCACCTGCGCTCCGAGCCTGAGGAACGCGGGCGCCTGGAGGCGCGGCTGGCCGGTCGAACGCTGCCCGACGCTTTCGATGCCGTGCTCGCGCGTCGGCTCGGACCGCTCGCGGAGAACGAGGGAAGGCTGCACGCCATCGTTCGCCTCTACGAGCGCGAGGATCAGCCGGACTTGCTGGGGCTGGCCGAAGTGCTGCTCGACATCGACGAGAACCTCTCGTTGTGGCGTGCCCATCACGTCCAGATGGTCGAGCGCATGATCGGGGCCAAGCGCGGGACGGGCGGCAGCGACGGCGTGGCGTACTTGCAGTCGACGCTGCCTCGGAGAGCGTTCCCGGACCTGTGGCGTGCCCGCAGCTCCATGGGCCAAGAGCCGGATTAGCCTTGTCCTCCGCGCGTTGAAGGGCCCAGTTCGGGCCTGTAGAATCGCAGCCTTCCTCTCCGGACCACCGCGCTAAGGAGTGCTGTCATGAGGCAGTGGGTCGGTCTTTCCCTCCTGCTCGCCGCGCCCTCGGGCATCTTCGCAGCCGAAGGAAAGGTGGCGAGCGCACGCGAACTCTTGAGGATGGGGTTCTTCCAGGACTTCGAGGAGCTGGATATCAGCGAGCTCCTCGAGGGCGCCGAGATCCTCCTCGGCATCGCGGGCGGGCGCGGCGCGAGCGCCGAGCGCGCGCCGGGCGTCGTGTCCGTTCTTGGCGACGAGGAGATCCGCCTGCGAGGCGTCCGCACCCTGCAACAGGCCCTGGAGCTGATCCCGGGCGTGGACGTGACGACAGACGGCCTGGGCCGCCCGCGAGTGGTGCTCCGGGGAGTTTTCTCGGGCGCAACGGGCGGCGGCTCCGAGGACGTGCTGATCCTCGTCAACGGTCACCGCATGGACGATCCATTCCTGGGGGGCGCCACGCTCCTGAACCCCTCGCTCCCGGTCGCCAACGTCAAGCGAATCGAGGTGCTGCGTGGGGCAGCCTCCGCGCTGTACGGCTCGGGCGCGGTCGCCGGCGTCGTCAACGTCATCACCTATGGCCCCGAGGACTTCTCGGGCATCGAGGCCACCGCCGAGGCTGGCTCCTTCGGCACGCAGCGCTATGCCATCCGTCTCGGCAGCCGGGCCGGCGAGTTCAGGACCTTCGGCTTCCTGCAGTACGAGGACACGAACGGCGCCCGGCTCCTGGTGCCCGCGGACTCCCAGACCGGGCACGGGCCCTCGCTGGCGCCACGGCACTCCGAAGACGGCCTGCAGGCCATCGAGACCAACTACCGCATCGAGTGGCACGACTTCACGATGAACCTGCGCATCGGCAACGCGCGGGGCGACGGCTTCATCGGTCTCAGCGACGCGCTCGGGGACAACGACCTGTCGTACCGGCAGATCGCGAGCGACCTGGCCTACGAGCGCAAGACGGCCGGCTCGGGCGTCTTCCGAACCACGCTGAGCTTCGGCCAGAACCGGTACCGGCAGTTCCTGAAGCCTTTGCCGCCCGGCTTCGAGATCGCGGAGGGCGTGTTCCCCGACGGCGTTTTCATCGAACAGAACGCCGACACACGACGCTTCGGGCTGCTCGGCACCTGGGAGCGCGACCTCGGGCAGCACGGAATCGTCGCCGGCGTGAGCGTGGGCCGCGAGTCGGCAGAGGACGTGGAGGTGAGGTCCAACTACGACTTCGCCACTGGCGAAGCCGTGCCCGACCAGACCCAGTTCCTGCCCACCGCCGGGGGCGATGATGGGCGCACGCTATTCGGCCTCTTCGTCCAGGACGACTGGAAGCCCAGCCGGAGCGCGGCGATCACCGCGGCGCTGCGCTTCGACCAGGTCGGGGACGTGTCGAGCGTGAGCCCCCGCATCGGCGCGGTCTTCACGCTTCCGAACGACGTCCGCTTCAAGCTGGCGTACGGGCGCGCCTTCCGCGCCCCCACCCTCGCGGAGCGCGAGCTGAGCGTGCCGTTGATCCTCTCCCGCGCGGGCCTCGACCCGGTTCACAACGACACCCTGGAGGCCGCGGTTGCCGTCAAGCGCGGGGCTCTTCGAGCCTCGGTGGCGGCCTACCTCAGCTACCTGCGCGACGTGATCGAGCCAGTGGGCGCGTTCGACCCCACGCGCTCGCGCCCCATCCGGAACGGCCCAGGCACCGACTTGCGCGGCCTCGAGCTGGAGCTGCGGCGAAGCTTCGGCAGGTCGGACTCCGTGTTCATCAGCCTCGCGGTGCAGGACGCGGAGGACCGCCGCACGGGCCTGGACGCGCCCTTCGTCCCCTCGGCGCTCGGGAATCTGGGCGGCACCGTCTTCCTCCGCGGCGGCCGGGTGAGCGTGACCCCCATCTGGTCGTTCCGAACCAGCCGCGAGCGCGAGCCACGCGACCCGCGGCCGCCGCTCGCGGGCCACGGCCTGCTCGGGCTCACGCTGCGGGCGACCGGCCTCTATCGGACGCTGTCCCTGACGCTCTCCGGGCGTAACCTTCTGGACCAGCGCTACTACGAGCCCGCCCTCTTGGGTGGTGTGCCGGGCGACTACCCACGCCCCGGCCGCTCCGTGCTGCTCCAGGCGTCCTACCTGTTCTAGCGAGCGGATGCGCCAGGCTCCTCGCTTCCGCACCGCCGCCCGCGCGCTCGCGCTTCTGCTCGCGCTGCGCCCGGGCCTCGCTGCGGCCGCGGAGCCCATGCCGCTCAGGCCGGAACTGCAGATTCCGCTGATCCTCAAGATCCTGACCTACGATCGGCACATCGAGTCGAAGGCGGGGGAGCAGGTCGTGGTGGGCATCGTGTACGCTCCCACCGATCCCTCCTCGGTGGCTGCAGCCAACGAGGTGGGGGACGTGCTGTTCCGCTTCCAGGACAAGACGGTCAAGCGCCTGCCGATCCGCTACCGGCTCGTCGAGTACTCGACGCCCGAGGCCCTCGAGCGGACGATCGACCGCTGGGGCATCAGCGTGCTCTGGGTAGCGCCGGGAAGCGCGAAGAACCTCTCCGGAATCACGTCCGTCAGCCGAAGGAAGGGCGTCACAACCACGACCGGGGTTCCCGACTACGTGCGGCGCGGCGTGGCGGTGGGCCTCGACCTCGGCGACGCCCGGCCGCAGATCCTGATCCACCTCGAGGCGGCGCGCGAAGAGGGCTGCGAGTTCGACGCGAGCTTGCTGCGCATCTCGATCCCGGTGAAGTGATGCGCCACTCGATGTCCGCGCTCTTCGCGAACCTGTCGATCCGTCGCAAGCTGACGCTTGCGGCCACGGTCACGAGTGGTGCTGCGCTGCTCCTCGCCTGCGTGGCGTTCGTGGCCTACGACGCATTCGCCTTCCGCGGCAAGCTGGTCCGAGACCTCACGGTGGTCGCCGACGGCGTCGCCCAGCTCGGCGGCGCCGCGTTGAACTTCGGCGTGCGGTCGTCTGCGACCGACATCCTCGAGGCACTGCGCGTTGATCCCCGCATCACCACGGCCTGTCTGCTCGACGCCGAGGGTCGCGTGTTCGCGCGTTATGGACGTCGCGACGCCACTGGTGGGGACTGCGCCGCCGTCCCGGGGGGAGGCCCCGCCTTCGCCGCGGACCGGCTGCGCATCAGCCGCGAGGTGACGTGGGAAGGCCAGTCGATCGGCGCCGTCGTGCTCGAGTCCGATCTGGAGGAGGAGCGCGCACGGCTTCGGCAGTACGCCGGGAGCGTGTGCGTGGTGCTGGCGCTCTCCTCGCTGGTGGCCTTCCTGCTCGCCAAGGCCCTCGCCGCCAGGGTCTCGCGCCCGATCCTGGAGCTGGCCAATCTCGAGACCCGCGTCACCAGCACAAAGGACTTCTCGCTCAGGGCGGGCAGGGGTGCGGGCGACGAGGTCGGCCGCCTGATCGACGGCTTCAACGAGATGCTCGCCGAGATCCAGGCCCGCGACGCCGAGCTTCGCATCGCCAAGGAGGCCGCCGAGGAAGCGAACCGCGCCAAGAGCGCGTTCCTCGCCAACATGAGCCACGAGCTGCGCACGCCCCTGAACGCCATCATCGGCTACAGCGAGATCCTGCAGGAGGACGCCCGCGAGCGCGGCTTCGCGCAGCTGGTGCCGGACCTGCGCAAGGTGCACGCCGCGGGCCGCCACCTGCTGTCGCTGATCAACGACGTGCTGGACTTGTCGAAGATCGAATCGGGCAAGATGGAGCTAGTCCTCGAGGACTTCGAGGTGCGAGCCCTCGTCGCCGACGTGCAGGCCACGATCCAGCCGCTGGTCGCCCGCAACCGCAACCAGCTCGTGGTCCGCGGCGCCGAAGCCGCCGGCGAGATGCGAGCCGACATGACCCGCGTCCGCCAGATCCTGTTCAACCTGCTGGGCAACGCCTCGAAGTTCACCGAGGGCGGGACCGTGACCCTGGAGGTGGCCCGAGAGACCCAGTCCGGGCGCGATTGGGTCGTGTTCAAGGTCCGCGACACAGGCATCGGCATGAGCGCCGAGGAGCAGGCGCGCATCTTCGAGGACTTCGTCCAGGCCGATACCACCACGTCGAGGCGCTACGGCGGGACGGGCCTCGGCCTCGCCATCAGCCGGCGCTTCTGCCGCATGATGGACGGCGACATCAGCGTCGAGAGCGAGCCGCGCCACGGCTCGCTCTTCACGGTGCGCCTCCCGGCCGAGGTACGCCGCAAGCCGGAGCCGGTCGGCGAGGCCCGGGTCGGGACCGCGCTCGTGATCGACGACGACGAGAACGCGTGCGACCTGCTGGCCCGCAGCCTGGCGAAGGAGGGCTTCCGCGTCGTCACCGCCGACTCCGGGGAAGCGGGGGTCCGTGCCGCGCGCGAGTACAAGCCCGACGTGATCACGCTCGACGTGTTGATGCCGGGGACCGACGGTTGGTCGGTGCTGCGTAACCTCAAGACCGACCCGGAGGCGTCTCCGATTCCGGTCGTCATCGTTTCGATGGCCGCCGGCCTCGAGATGGGCCGCGTGCTGGGAGCCGCCGACTTCCTGCCCAAGCCCGTGGACCGCGAGCGCCTGGCGGCCACGGTTCGCCGCTATCGCGGGGCGCGCAGCCCGTCCCTGGCGCTGGTCGTGGAGGACGACGCCGCCTCCCGCGAGGTGCTGCGGCGCACCCTGGAGCACGACGGCTGGCGCGTCATCGAGGCGGAGAACGGCCGTCAAGGCCTGCTCGCCCTGGAGCACTCGCTCCCCGACCTGATCCTGCTCGACCTGATGATGCCGGAGATGGACGGCTTCAGCTTCGTCGAGTCGCTCGGCGCGAGCCCGGCCTGGGCCGGCGTGCCAGTGGTGGTGCTGACCGCTGCCGAGCTGACGGCCGACGAGCGGCGCCGTCTCCAGGGCCACGTGCGCCAGGTGCTCCAGAAGGGCGCCTTGAACCGCGACGAGCTGGCGCGCGAGATCCGTCGGGCGGCAGGGCTCGCTTGAAGGAGCAAGGAGCGTTGGCCACGACGCGCTCGGCCCGAGGACACAGAGGCAGGTCACATGGCACGCGGCCGCGGGCGTAGGCTATGATCGCCGCTCCATGCCGATCGGAACGCCGTTCTTCCCACGCGTCGAGGCATTGTGCGAGAGCCGCATGTGGCGCGACTGGGCGGGCTTCTTCGCCGTCTCCAGCTACGAGGTCACCCACGAACGCGAGTACAACGCGATCCGCAACGCCGCCGCCCTGATCGACATCTCCCCGCTGTTCAAGTACCGGCTCACCGGCAGCGACGCCGGGCGGCTCGTCGACCGTGTCCTCACGCGCGATGCCACGAAGATCGCGGTCGGGCAGGTCGTCTACACGAGCTGGTGCGACGGCGAAGGCAAGGTCATCGACGACGGGACGGTCTCGCGCCTTGGGGAGAGCACCTTCCGGTGGACGGCTGCCGAGCCGAACCTGCGCTGGCTGCGCGGGAGCGCCCTGGGATTGAGCGTCGCGATCGAGGACATCTCGGACAAGACCGCCGCCGTCGCGCTCCAGGGGCCCACCAGCCGCGACATCTTGAAGGCCTGCGTCGAAGGCGACGTGGCGGCGCTCAAGTACTTTCGCGTGGGCTCCTTCAAGCTGGCCGGGATCCCCGTGGACATCTCGCGCACGGGCTACACGGGTGACCTGGGCTACGAGATCTGGGTGGATGCATCGCGGGCGCTCGAGGTGTGGGACGCCTTGATGGCCGCGGGTCGCGCGTTCGACATCACGCCGACGGGCATCCACGCCCTCGACGTGGCCCGCATCGAGGCGGGCTTGATCATGCTCGACGTGGACTACACGAGCGCCAAGCGCGCCGTGATCCCGTCGCAGCGCTACACGCCGTTCGAGATCGGGCTCGGCAAGCTCGTGCACCTCGACAAGGCGCCCTTCATCGGTCAGCCCGCGCTGCGCGAGCACGCGAAGCAGGGGCCGCGCCGCCAGCTCGTGGGCCTCGACGTGGACTGGACCGACGTCGAGCGCCTGCACGACGCGGTCGGCCTGCCGCCCCAGCTCCCGATGGTCGCCTCGAGAGTGCCCGTGCCCGTCTATCGCGACGGAGCCCAGGTGGGCCGGACCACCAGCACGACCTGGTCTCCCACACTGAAGAAGCTCGTCGCCCTGGCGACCGTGCAGAGCGACTGCGCTGCGGCTGGGAGCGAAGTCCAGGTCGAGCTGACGGTGAACCACGAGCGCAAGCAGGCCCGCGCCCGCGTCGCGAAGCTCCCCTTCTTCAACCCGGCGCGGAAGACCGCCTAGAGCTACTGCACGTAGCCGAGGGCCTTCAGCTCCTCGGCCTGCTCGCGGCTGATCGCGACCTGGGAGGCGAACTCACGGGGGTACGAGGGCGCGGAGCGCTCGAAGTGACGCAACCGCTCGCGGAGCTCCGAGAGCAGCGCCGGCTCCGAGGCCGCGAGGTTCCGACGCTCGCCCGGGTCGCTCTCGAGGTCGTAGAGCTCCTCCACGTTCACCGGCTGCTCCACGATGTACTTGTAGCGGCCGCGGACGACCGCCTTGCGCGCGAGCCGGACGTTCGTCGGCTTCCAGAAGCGCATCGGGAAGAAGCTCCGCGGTTCCTGGACGTCGCCGCGCAGCGTGGCGAGCAGGCTGACGCCGGCGTCTCGCTCGCCGGGCGGCATGCCGGCCAGCTCGCGAAGGGTCGGCAGGACGTCGACGGTCGATACCGGCTGCGCAACGCGCCGCGGCTCGACCCTTCCGGGGGCGTAGAGGATGAGCGGCACGCGCAGCAGCTCGTCGTAGAGCTTGAGGCCGTGGCCGGTGCCGCCGTGCTCGAGGAACTCCTCGCCGTGGTCGGCGAGCAGCAGCACCACAACCTGGCGTCGCTCCAGGCCCAGCGTGCCGAATGTGAAGCGGATCTTCTCGTCGAGGGCGGTGAGGGCCGCGTCGTAGGCCTCCACGGTCGCCTCGATGTCCGGCTGGCCCGGCCGCGGGTTCGTCTTGAACGGGCCGTGCGCGTCCATGTAATGAAGATAGAGGAAAAACGGCCCCGAGCCCTGTCTCAGCTCCTGCTTCCACTCGCGGACGCGGCCCCGCACGCCGCCCTCGGGCCGGCCGAAGAATCGGTCGAAGCCGCGGGTGAAGCCCATGGCCTCGCCCATGTTGATGTTGTCGGCGGCGCCGTAGGTGCGGTAGCCGGCGCGCTTCAGCACCTCGGGGAGCAGCTCGGCCGCCTCGGGTACCCGGTTCAGCTCGATCGCGTCGCCTCCGCGCAGCGCGCGCTGCGTAGCGCGGAAGCCGGTGAGCACACCGTGCTGATTGGCCCACAGGCCGGTGAAGATCGAGGCCATCGACGTGGGCGTCCAGCTGGACGGCGCCCAGGCGCGTTCGAAGACGACGGAGCGCTCGGCGATGCGACTCAGGAAGGGCATCGTCTGCTTCGCGTAGCCGTAAG
>DATFEN010000268.1:0-2859 GCA_035251085.1 Vicinamibacteria bacterium
CCCAGCGTGATGGGCACCGCCCCGTAGAGCACGACGAGCCAGCCGATCCAGGCGCGCCAGTCCTCCCACGGGCGCTCCACCAGCAGCGCTAGCCCAACTTCCGCAGCCGGGGTGGCTACACGGCGCGATTCGGGGGCGCGCCGTGTGTAACTGCAGTCGCCGGCGACCGGCGGAGAAGAAAACGCGATGTAGTGCCGACCAAGTTCGTTGACTTCGCTGTGGCGCGTGGCGGATAAGCGGGACAATGTACCTGCGCCACACGACGCGCCGGAAAGACGGTAAGGTCCACCGGTACTGGCGTCTGGTGCGCTCGGTGCGCGTCGGCCGCAAGGTCGTTCAGCAGACCGTCGCCCAGCTCGGTGAACTCGATCCTGACGGGCGCGCTCGCGCGAGGGCCCTGGCCCGAGCGTTCACCGGCGACGCCGCCCAGGCGGACCTGTTCACACCCACTGAGATCGACGAAGGAATTCCCGTCCGCCTGAACCAGATTCGCCTGGAACGCGGCCGCAGGTTCGGCGATGTCTGGCTGGGATGGACGCTGTGGCGGGCGCTGCGCCTCGATGAGGTCCTCGAGCGCCTGGTGCCGGCGGGCCGGGAGGCGGTGCCGTGGTCGACGATGGCCGCCGTGCTGGTGCTCGCTCGGTTGTGTGAGCCGTCGAGCGAGCTGCACATCGCCGAGGACTGGTACCGGCGCACGGCCCTGGAGGATCTGCTCGCCCTGCCCTCGCCGCTGATCAACGATGACCGGTTGTATCGCGCGCTGGATCGCCTGCTGCCGCACAAGGCCGAGCTCGAGCAGCACCTGGTCACCCGCCTGGGCGAGCTCTTCGCCCTCGACTACGACCTGCTGCTCTATGACGTGACGAGCGTCTACTTCGAGGGGCTGGCCGCGCGCAATCCGCTCGCGCAACGCGGGCACAGCCGGGATCACCGGCCTGATTGCAAGCAGGTGTGTCTCGCGCTCGTCGTGACGCGGGAGGGGATGCCGGTCGGCTATGAGCTGTTTGCCGGCAACCGGACGGACGTGACGACGGTCGAGGAGATCGTCGAGAAGATGGAGACGCGCTTCGGCGCTGCCCAGCGCATCTGGGTGATGGATCGGGGGATGACCAGCGCGGACAATTTGAAGTGGCTGCGCGAGACGGGCCGCCGCTATCTGGTCGGCAGCCCGAAGGGGGAGCTTCGGAAGTGGGCGCGCGAGATCGCGACCACGGACGACTGGCGCCAGGTGCGCGACGGCGTCGAGGCCAAGCAGTGTCTCGGGCCCGACGGCCACGAGACCTTTCTCCTGGTCCGCTCCGTCGAGCGCCGCGAGAAGGAGCGGGCGATGCACGACCGCTTCGGGCGCCGGATCGAAGAGGGACTGGCGCGCCTCGCCCGGCGCGTGGAGCACGCGCGCCGCCCGCTGGACGTGCGGGCGCTGGAGCGCCAGCTCGGCCGCCTCCTCGAACGCAACCCGCGCGCCGCCGCGCGGTACGCGATCGAGTTCGTCGCCGATCCCAGCCGCCCGGCCGGCGTACGACTGGAGTGGAGCGCGCGCCCGGAGTGGGACGACTGGGCGCGGTGGAGCGAAGGCTGCTACGTCCTGCGCACCAATGTCGCCGACTGGACGCCCGAGGATCTCTGGCGCACGTACATCCAACTCACCGAGGCGGAGGCGGCGTTTCGCATCCAGAAGAGCGAGCTGGCGATTCGCCCGGTGTGGCATCAGCGGGCCGATCGCGTGCAGGCGCACATCCTCGTGTGCTTCCTGGCCTATGTCCTCTGGAAAACGCTCGAGCAGTGGCAGGCGCGGGCCGACCTCGGTCGCAGTCCCCGGACGATTCTCGAAGAGCTCCATCGCATCCAGAGCACCGACGTCGTGCTGCCGACGCTGGACGGCCGGGAGCTGCGCCTACGCTGCATCGTCCGGCCCGACAGCGCGCAGAGCGCGCTACTCGACCGGCTCGGCCTCGACCTCCCCGAGCGACTCAGGATTCCGTCACCCCTACTCGAAACCACATCCGTGTAGTGCCGACTTTTTGGCTAACTGCCCGAAACTACTGCCCTGACCCCCTTGAACTGCGGAAGTTGGGCTAGGCTTCCGGTGGAAGGAGGGGCCGTCAGATCTTCGTGACGGCGTCCTCCACGACCGTGCCCTTGAAGAAGTCGGGGTTGAGCGTCGTGTGCAGGCGGGCGGGGTTGGCGAACACGAACTGGCGGAAGTCGTCCTCGGTGATGAGGCCGTGCTCCACCAGCTCCCAGGCCTCCTCCAGGACCTCCGACATGTCGAGGACGTCGAAGTGGCCGACATCGGAGCTGAAGATCGGGTTGAGGCGGTGGTGACCGTGCCGGTCGAAGGCCCAGGCGGTCATCGGGTCGTCGGCCTCGCAGCCGAAGAAGAACCGCTCGGCGAAGTGCCGGCGCAGCTCGTCAGCCGACTGCACGGGCACCTCGGCGAAGTCGTCGAACTTCGCCTGCCGATAGGCTCGCTCGGTCGCTTCCTCCACGCTCGTGAAGGGCTCGGCCAAGTTGATGCAGGCGAACAGCTCGTCCAGCTTCGCCGCGTAGGGCGCCCCGCCGTACTCGCGGAAGAGCCGCTCGAGCTCGGCGCGGTCCAGGTTGGTCGGCCGCGTCTGCTCTTCCATCGCCGCGCGCCGCCGCCGCTCCCAGTGGCCGACCAGATCCGTCACGAGGTTGCAGGCCCAGCCGACGCCGCCCTCCAGCATGGCGAATCGGAGCTGCGGGAAGCGGTGGGTGACGCCGCCCAGGATCAGCGCCTTGGCGAAGGCGTGGCTGGCGTTGGCGAAGTGGCCGATGTGGTTGTAGGTGAAGCTCCACACCGACTCGCGCCAGTGGGTGCCCATGCTGCCGGAGTGG
>DATFEN010000273.1:0-17002 GCA_035251085.1 Vicinamibacteria bacterium
GAGCGCCGGGCGCGAGGCGGGCACGAAGCCGACGAAGGACGCGACGTGGTCGATCATCGAGTAGCGGCCGCTGGGGTCGACCTTCTGGGCGGTGCCGGTCTTGCCCGCGACCGCGTAGCCCGCGATCGCGGCGCGCTTGCCGGTGCCGTCCGTGACCACGGCCTTCAGCAGGTCGGTGAGGGTGTCGACCGTCTCGGGCTCGAGGACGCGCCGCACCACCTCGGGCTGGAACTGCTGCAGCACGCCGCTCGCGTCCTCGATGCGCTTCACCACCAGCGGCCGCATCAGGTAGCCGCCGTTGGCCACGGCCGAGACCGCCGCGGCCATCTGCAGCGCGGTCACGCCGATCTCCTGGCCGAAGCTCAAGGTCGGCAGCGACAGCGCGCTCCACTTGGCGGTCGGCCGCAGCAGGCCGGCGCTCTCGCCGGGCAGGTCGACGCGCGTCGGCTGGCCGAAGCCGAAGCCGCGCATGTAGCGGTAGAAGTTCTCGCGGCCCAGGCGCTGGGCCACGCGCATCACGCCGACGTCGCTCGAGCGCGCGATCACGTCTCGGAAGCTCAGGTCGAAGAACACCGCGTGGTCGTTGATGCGCGTGCCGGCGATCTCGATGAAGCCGCCGCCGCAGTCGATGCGCTCGTCGGGGGAAACGACCTTCTCCTGCAGCCCGGCCGCGGCGGTGAAGACCTTGAACATGCTCCCCGGCTCGTAGGCGTCGGCCACGGCGCGGTTCTTCCAGCGCGCGCTGGCGTAGGCCGCATAGCGGTTCGGGTTGAAGGTGGGCCGATTCGCCATAGCCAGCACTTCGCCGGTCATCGGGTCCATCACGATCGCGATCCCGGACAGCGCCTGGCTCTCGGTGACCGCGCGCTCCAGCGCCACCTCGGCGGCGTGCTGGATCGCCTCGTCGATGGTCAGCACGACGGTCGCGCCCTCCGTGGAGGGACGCTCGGTGTGGCTCACGGGCCGGCGCCGGGCGTCGGTCTCGACCAGCACCTTGGCCGGTCGGCCCTTCACGTGCTCCTCGAACGCGTACTCGATGCCGCTCATGCCCTGGTTGTCCATGCCGACGTAGCCGAGCAGCTGCGAGGCCAGCTCGCGCTTCGGGTAGTAGCGGCGCGTCTCGGTCAGGAAGCCGATGCCGTCGAGCTGGAGGTCGCGCAGGGCGCGGGCCGTGGCGGGGTCGACCTTGCGGCGCACCCACACGAACGCGCGCGGCTTCTGCAGCGTGGCGAGCAGCTCCTTGCGCGCCGCGCCATCGAGGCCCAGGGCGCGGGCGAGCTGCGCGGCGGTGAGCGCCGGATCGGCGACGTCCTGGGGCACCGCGTAGATCGAATCGGCCTCCACCGACACGGCGAGGGGGCTGCTGCCGCGGTCCAGGATCGGGCCGCGGCGCGGATCGAGGTTGATCGTGCGCTCGCTCTGGCGGGCGGCCATGCGCTCGAAGAAGCCGCGGTTCAGCACCTGGAGCTGGAGCAGGCGCACCAGGATCACGACGGCCCACAGCGAGATCCCGAGGCCCACCAGCATCAGGCGCAGCCGCGCGGGCCGATCGTCGGGGCGTCGCTCGGCGTCGGCGACGGGCGGGGGCAGGACCAGGCGCTCCACTCAGTTCCTCGTGTTGTCGGCGATCGGGGAGGTCTGATCCGCGAGCTGCGAGCCGTCGGGCAGCGCCTTGGGCGTCTCGACGACGAACACGTCCTCGGCCGCGGGCCGCTGCAGGCCGACCTGCTTCTCGGCGATCGTCTCGATGCGCCGCAGGTCCTGGAGCGAGGCCCGCTCCAGGCGCAGCTTGCGGTTCTCCTCGCGCAGCCGGTCCCGCTCGCGCTGCATGCGCTCGGTCTCGATGCCGGTCTGGCGCAGCTCGAGATGCGGCCACGCGTAGAGCCCGGCGCCCGCGACCAGGAACGCGACGAGCAGGAAGAAGAACAGCAGGTCGCGCGAGGTGCGCGGATCGCGCTCACGGACGATCTGGCTGTTGTCGAGCCTCATGCCGCCCGCTCCAGCACCCGCAGCTTGGCGCTCCGCGCGCGCGGGTTGCGGCGCACCTCGGGAGCACCCGCGACGAGTGGCTTCTTCGTCACGACGCAGAAGCCCTCTCGGCCCAGCTCGCGGAACGCGTTCTTGACCTCGCGGTCCTCCAGGCTGTGGAAGCTGATCACCACCAGGCGGCCGGCGGACGCGAGGCAGGCGGCGATCGCGCGCAGCGCGGCGCCCAGGCCCTCCAGCTCGCGGTTCACGTGGATGCGCAGGGCCTGGAAAGTCTTGGTCGCGGCGTCGAGGCCGGGCCGGCCGCGAGCGGCGCGTCGCACGATCGCGGCCAGCTCGGCGGTGGTCTCGATGGGCGTTCGCCGTCTCGCCTCGACGATGGCCCGCGCCACCTTCCGCGAGGCGTGCTCCTCGCCGTAGCGGTAGATCACGTCGGCCAGCTCGCGCTCGGGCAGGCGATTGACCGTCTCGCGTGCGGTGCCCGGCGCGCTGCGGTCGAGGCGCATGTCGAGCGGGCCGTCGGCCTGGAAGCTGAAGCCGCGCTCGGGCGCGTCGAGCTGCATCGAGCTCACGCCCAGGTCGAGCAGCACGCCGTTCGCGCGCTCCGCGTCGAGCGCCTCCGGGATCTCGCGGAAGTCGGCGTGCACGAAGCGGGCGCGCTCGCGGGCCGCGCCGAGCCTCTCCTCGGCCAGGCGCAGCGCCTCCGAGTCGCGGTCGAAGGCGATCAGCCTCCCGTCGGGGGCGCTTCTCTCGAGAATCGCGAAGGCGTGTCCTCCGAGGCCGACGGTGCCGTCGACCCAGAGGCCGCCGGCCCTCACCTGAAGGGCCTCCAGGACCTCCGCGAGCAGCACGGGCTCGTGGCGCGGCGCAGGCACATCAGATCCCGAACTCCGACAAAACACGGCCGTCGTCGTCGGTGAACGGCTCCTTCTTGAACAGTCGCTCGTGGAGGCGCTTCTGGTTCCAGACCGCCAGGTGGTTCTGCAGGCCCAGCACGCTGACCTCGCCAGTCATGGCCGCGGCCTCGCGCAGCAGCTGCGGGATCAGCACCCGGCCCTGCTTGTCCATCGCGAGCGCCTGGCCGAAGAAGTTGACGCGATCGAGGAAGCGCTGCTTCGAGGGATTGGCCGAGGGGACGTTCGCGAGCTTGCGCTCGATCTCCAGCCACACGGCCATCGGGTAGAGGCGCACGTACTCGCCGGTCACGCTGGTGACGAACAGCTCCGGGCCGTACTGCGACTCGACGAGCGTGCGGAACCCGTTCGGGACCTTGAGCCGGCCCTTGTCGTCGATCCGCGCCGGATGGTTACCGCGCAGCACTGATCCCCCGGGGATCGAGGGTGTCCCCGCCAGCTCCGACCCACGGAGACTCCTGGAGCCCACTTTGGACCACAAAAAACCACCGCGAGTCTATGGCCGGGGTTGGGACCTGTCAAGGCAAAAACTGAAGGAGCGTCTAGGGTTTGCCTGTGGATGGAGGCTCCGCGGGAGGCGGCGGCCACTGCACGTCCAGGCTCAGGTCGTCGAGGATGCGCTCGGAGTCCCGCAGGAAGCTGTCCCAGGCCTCCGGGCTCCAGACCTCGAAGCGGTTCAACACGCCGACGACGACCGCTTCCTTCGAGAGCGAAGCCGCGCTCCGCAGCGCCGGCGGCAGCAGCACGCGGCCCTGGCCGTCGAGGGCGCAATCGACCGCACGGCTGGCCAGCGCGCGTGTCAGCGCCTTCACCGGCTTGCTGAAAGCGGGAAGGCTCGCGAGCTGCTCCTCGAGGCGGGCCCACTCCGCTGGTGGATACGCCGCCAGGCACTGGTCCAGGACGGTTAGGACGACGTGATCGGCACCCGGCTCTCGGAGCGCCCGCCGGAACGGCGGCGGCACGGGAAGCCGGCCCTTAGGGTCGATCCGGTACCGGTAAGTTCCTTTGAACACAGCGAGCTAGGAGTCTTCCACACTTTCTTCCACTTTTCCACACTAGAGCGAGCGCGCTCGCCGCTCTGTCTTGACGCTCGGTAGGAATGGGTCATACTCACAACCATGAAGGTGGCAGTGTCGGTTCCGGATCCCCTCTACCAGGCGGCGGACCGTGCAGCCAAGCGCCTGCGCATGCCTCGGAGCCAGTTCTATTCGCGTGCCTTGGAGGCCTATCTCAAGCAACAGGACCGGCCGGACATCACGGAGCGGCTGAACGCCGTGTACGGCAAGCCGGGCACGAGGCCCGACCCGGCGATCCTCGCCCACAACCTCGAGATGCTGCGACGAGTCGAGTGGGAGGAATGATTGGAGCGGGGTGAAATCTGGTGGGCCGCCCTCGCTCGGCCCCGGGGCTCGGAGCCTGGCCTTCGCCGGCCCGTCCTGATCGTGCAGTCGGATGACTTCAACCGCAGCGGCATCGCCACGGCGGTGACTCTCGCCATCACCACGAACATGGCGCTCGCGTTTGCTCCGGGCAACGTCGTGTGCCGTCCAAGGAACAGCGGTCTGCCGCGTGCATCCGTCATCAACGTTTCCCAGGTGGCCAGCGTCGACCGGAAGGACCTGGTCGAGCGAGTGGGTCGGCTGTCTGAGCCACTGATGCGCCAGGTGGACGACGGCCTGCGCTTGGTCCTTTCGCTCTAGGCCCGATCGGCGGCGGCCTGCCTCGCCAAAGATGACTCCGGCTCGCGCCTACCTGGCGTCGCGGATCCTCCACGGCATGAAGTTCGGCCTGGAGACGACGCGGGCGCTGGCGGCGGAGCTGGGCAACCCCGAGCGCGCGTATCCCACGCTGCTCGTCGCGGGCACGAACGGCAAGGGATCCGTCGTCGCCTACCTCGATGCCGCGCTCCTCGCCTCGAAGCTGCGCGTCGGGCGCTACACCTCGCCCCACCTGGTGCGGGTCAACGAGCGGATCGTCGTCGACGGCCGTGAGATCTCCGACGCGGCCTTCGACCGGACAGTGCTACGCGTGCGCACCGCGGCCCAGACCCTCGTGGATCGGGACATCCTACAGGCGCACCCGACGTACTTCGAGGTCGTGACGCTGGCGGCTTTCGACTACTTCAGGCGCTCAAGAGTCGACGTCGCCGTGCTCGAGGTCGGCCTCGGCGGACGCCTCGACGCCACGAACGTCAGCGAGCCGCTCATCTCGGCGATCGTCTCCATCAGCCGCGACCACGAGCAGTACCTGGGCTCGACGCTCGCCTCGATCGCGTGGGAGAAGGCCGGCATCCTGCGCGCCGGCCGCGCGGCCGTGGTCGGGCCGATGCTGCCTCAGGCCGCTCGCGCCATCGCCCGCGAGGCCGCCCGCGTAGGGGCGCGACTCGTGGACGCGGGCCATGGGCGATATGCTGGCCCGCTTGCCCTCGAGGGCGAGCACCAACGGCGCAACGCCTGGGTCGCCTGGCACGTGCTCGGCGAGGCCCGACGCGCAGGCCTGGGAGTGGATCGGCGCACCGTGGCCCGCGCGTTCGCCAATGTCCGCTGGCCCGGCCGCCTGCAGTGGCTGCCCGCCGATCCGCCGCTGCTTCTCGACGGCGCCCACAACCCCGACGGCGCCCGCGCCCTCGCGCTCTACCTGCGAGGGCACCGCCCGTTCGTGCTGGTCTTCGGCGTGATGGGCGACAAGAAGGTTCCCGAGATGGCGCGCGCCCTGTTCCCGCTGGCCCACGCCGTAGTCCTCACGAAAGCCCCAGGCGACCGGGCCGCGACTCCGCGTGCGATCGCTCGCGCCGCCGGCCGCGCTGCGAAGGGGGCGCGCCTCGAGCCGAGCATCGCCAAGGCCCTACGCCTGGCGATGCGCCTGGCGCCGTCCGGCGCGGCGGTCGTCGTCGCGGGCAGCCTCTACCTGGTGGGGGACATCTTGAGACGCCGCTCGCTCAAGGCCGCCTTCGCGCGTCCTCCAGGACGGGGTTGATTCGGAGCGTCGGCACGCGGCCGAAGTGCCTGACGTTGCCTGTGATCAGCTCGAGATCGTGCACGAGGGCGGTCGCCGCGATCTGGAGGTCGGCGTCGGCCAGCCTGCGTCCCGCCAGCTCGAGCTCGGCGCGGATCCGCCCATGGACGCGCGCGGCGGCGACGTCATAGGCGAGCACGGTGAGGGACGGAAGCACGCGGGTCGCGATGTTCTTCAGGTGACGCTCGGTCTGTGGCGAATGTTTTTCTGCGACGGGTTCTAGCGGACGGGGCCGGCGCTCGTGATCTTGACCGGAGCCCCCGCCTTGCGGCGGATCTCGCCGATGTCCCAGCCGGTCAGGCTCGCCAGGCTCTGCGCCTCGCGCTCGCGGCGCGTGGCCAGCTCCTTGCGGTAGGCGTCCGCCGCGGAGCAGCTCGCGCTCCCCGTCCAGGGATGGCGGAGCACGTAGCGGCCCTGGAAGTTCTCGCGATCGGCCGTCTCCTGGAACGCGAGGTCCTCGGGGAAGTGCTGGCTGTCGTAGCGCACGTGCAGCCGCGTCAGGAACACGTCCACGGGCTGGCCCGGCGGCGCCGGCATCGGTCTCCGCGTCACTCCCTGCGACGGCGGCGTGACCTGCGCCTCGCCGGGGAGCCAGGACACGCCGAGCCTCCGCAGCTCGTCGCTCGAGAGCGGGTCCGCGGCGCACGGATCGCACCATCTCATGTCCCAGGCGTACTCGAGGAACAGCACGCGCATCTGCTCGCGCCGCACCTGGTCCGCGAACATCGCCTTGTAGAACGCCCCGAACTCCTGTTTCACGAAGGCCGGCACGTCCATGCCGGTGGGCAGCCTGACGGTCCGGTAGTTCGTGGCTTCGACCCGGCCGCGGCGCGTGAGCGCGAAGACGAAGAGCTCCTGAGGCCCGTCCGCGTTCACGGTCCCGAGCCGGATCGGCAGCATGAAGCGCGGGTGGCTGTAGCTGACCTGGAGCGGGCGCAGATAGGTGAAGCCGGTCTTCGCCTGCTCCTTGAGGTTCACGCGCGCGACGAAGAACTTCATGTCCTGCTTGATGTAGCTGCCGAGCACCGGCCCCGCGCCGGCGGGCAAGCGGTAGCCGTTCTCCTTGAGCCACGTCTCGAGCCCATCGCTCTGCGTGGCGGACAGGATCAGGATGTCGTACTCGCCGACGGTGTACTGGGCTTCGACCGTGACCCCCAGGCTCTTGCTCCGAGGTGGCGGGGCGCCGGCAGCCGGCGCCGCCATCTGCACCATGCGGTCGAGCTCCCGCGGGCGACAGGGGTCCTCGTCGAAGTACTCGACGAGGCGCGGCGCCGAATAGGCGTCGAGATGGTCGAGGAGGGCCTTCTCGGAGACGCGCACCTGCTCCTTCTGGATCACCGTCGGGACCGGGATCACCATGGCGAACTCCTTGAGGTCGCCCTGGAAATCGTTCGCCATCGTCATCACGGTCTTCTCGCCGTCGCGGACGAGCGCGACCTGCGACGCCTTGTTGAAGAGCTTGGTGTCGGCCTTCGCGACGTAGAAGCCGCAGAAGGCGTGCACGTCAACCGACAGCAGGGCCGAGAGCGCGCTCGCGAGGAGCAGCCGGCGTCGCATAAGAGTCTCCTTTCCAGACGTAGCGGGATCCGGGCATCAGGCGATCGAGCACGGGCACGAGCGGCGAGAGAAGGAACAGCGCCAGCAGCGGGCCACCGGGCCGATACAGGCGGAGCTGCACGTAGAGCGCGCCCGCAGCCACCAGCGCGCCGAACAGGATCCGGGCCGCGCGTGCATCGGGCGTCGTGCGTGGGTCGGAGATCATGAAGAACGAGAACAGCAGGAGCGCGCCGCTCTGCAGCTGGTGCAGCGGGATCGCGAGCGGATCGCCCAGCCACAGCGCGCGCGCGCCGATGCCGGCGACGTAGCACGCGAGGAACGCGAAGGTCACGTCCGAGCGAACGGCGCGGTGGACGACGAGGATGCCGAGGCACGCCATCAGGAAGGCGAAGAAGACCGCGCTGCCCCATTGGCCCGGAGACGTCCACACCTGTCCGGTCGCGAGGGCCATCGCCACGAGCCCGAAGTTCGTCGGGTTGAAAACGTGCTTGCAGCGAAAGCGGATCACGAACTTGCTCGCGACGGTCACGAAGGCGGTCGCCGGCAGCAGCCACAGGGCGCTGGCGCGCAGCAGGAGGCAGAGCGAGAGCGCCGAGATGAGCGCGCTGCGGGGATCGAAGCGGACTCGCGCCAGACGCGAGAACGCCCACTGCGTGGCGAGCGCCGAGGCGACGACGAGGCCGGCGCGGGCCGGGGTCGTGTCGAAGCCCAGGCCGAAGACCCCGTAGGCCGTGAGCCCGGCAAGCGCCGCGATCTGCCAATGCCGCGGATCGACTGTGAGACGACCGAGCGCCATGCCCCGACTGCTCCCTGGGATTGTACGTCCCGGCCCGGTGGCCTATTCCGCGCGTCCTCCGGCGGCCGTGTTCAGTTCAGGTGATCGACCAGGTACAGGTTCGAGAGCAGCCGGTCGTACGTGTAGACGTAAGCACGCCCGTCGGCGGACGGGTAGAAGAGCGAGACCTCGTCGACCCCCGCGGGATCGGCCGGGCCGATGACCTTCCAGGGCTGCTTGCGCCCGGTCGCGAGGTCCAGCATCGAGATGCGGGCCTTGGTGTTGTCGGCGGCGAAGCCGGACCGGACGAAGAGCCGCCGCCCGTCGGCGCTGAAGCGGATCGGCTGGTCGCCCTTCTCGAGGCCCGGGATCGGCCGCGCCTCGCCTCCACCGACGGGGTACAGGACGTAGGGCGCCTCGTCGTAGTTGCTGCCCGCGGGGACGAACGAGCCGTCGGGCGTCGTGAAGGCGTACTCGGTGAAGACGCCCTCGGGGGTGATCGGCTTGGGCAGGCCCTCGGGAAGCTCCTGGACGAAGAGCCGCCGCGGCCGGCCGGCCTCGCTGGCGCTCAGGAGCAGGCGCCCGTCGGGAAGGAAGCGGGCATCGAGGTACGAGCGGATCGTGCCGCGCGGGATCTCCCGCGCCTGGCCGGCGCCCGTGGGCAGCAGTGTGAGCGCGGCGCCGACCCCCTCGGTGCTGTCCTTCCACACCACCATCGATCCGCCGTCGGGCGACAGCGAGTTCGGAATGCCTTCGCCGATCCGGACCAGCGGCGAGCCGTCCGTCTCGCCGAGAAACGCGGAAACCGTGTTGCTGCCCGTGTCGTCCGCGACGACGTAGCGGCTTCCGTCGGCCGACATGTCCCAGGTCTGCGTGAAGCCGCGCAGGCTCAGGTCGCGCTCGACACGCTCCCCGGGAAACAGGCCCGCGGCCTGCCGGCGCGTCTGGCCGAGGCTCATCAGGACCCGGCCGTCGCCGAAACCGCCGAGGAAGCGCGGCTCCTCCGCGGCCCTCATCAGCAGGCGCCTGTGGCCCGAGAGCGAGACCGCGTAGAGGGCGTAGTCCCCTTGCTCGTCGGCGGTGAACCAGACCTCGTTCCCGTCGGGCGACCACGCGAGGCTCGTCGGAATGAGCTGGACGTCGTTGGTGAGGCGCCGCGCGCCGCCCGCGTCCATGACCGTGATGAAGCCGCCGGCGACGCCGGCGCTGGTTCGGTCCACGACCGCGACGCGGCCGCCGTCGGGGGAGATGCGGACGCGCAGGAAGTCCCCGACGTTCTCGCCGACGACCGTGCCGACCGGGTACTCGAGCACGCCCTTGGCGCCGACGCGACGCGCGACCGCGATGCGCGTGCCGTCTCGCGACCAGTCCGCGCTGCGGACGCCCTTGGCCACCTCACGGGCCCCGCCGCCGGTGAGCGGCGTCCTGAGCAGCGTACCGTCCTCGCGAAGATAGGCGAGCTCGCCGGCCGCCGCTGCGATCACGGTGCCCTCGAGTCCCAGCGGCTGCTCGCTCTGCATGTCCAGACGCATCGAGAAGATCTTCGAGGGCGCCCCGTTCCAGGTGGCCGAGTACACGACGGACGCGCCGTCCGGCGAGAAGGCCGCGCCCGTGATCTTCCCGTGCCCGTAGGTGAGCCGCTGGTACCGTGTGCGAGGCGGATCCGTGCGTCGGCCCAGCACGAACGCCCCTCCACCGACGAGGGCCAGCGAGGCCAGCCATCCCGCGGCAAGGATGGCGCCGCGCCGACTCCTTTTGCCGGGGCGGACCGCTCGGGCGGTCGTGGCCGACCTGTCGGAGAGCGACTCCAGATCGAAGGCCAGGTCTCGGGCCGACGCGAAGCGCTCCTGCGCGTTCTTCTCGAGACAGTGGGCGACGATGCGCTCCAGCGCCGGCGGGAGTGCCTCGTTCGCCTCCGTGAGATCCGGCGGATCCTCGCGAAGGATTGCGGCCATCGTCTCGGCGGCCGTCTCCTTCTTGAAGGCGCGTCGTCCGGTGAGCATCTCGTAGAGGATCGTGCCGAAGGAGAAGATGTCCGAGCGGTGATCCAGAGCGGCTCCGCGCACCTGCTCGGGGGACATGTAGGCGGCCGTGCCCAGCACCACTCCGGGATCGGTCGCGCGGGTTTGGGTCGGAGAGTGGCTCTCGTCTCCCGTGTCGGGCTGGAGCACCTTGGCCAGGCCGAAGTCCAGGATCTTCACGTGGCCGTCGTCCGTGACGAAGACGTTGTCCGGCTTGAGATCGCGGTGGACGATGCCCTTCTCGTGCGCCGCGGCCAGGCCGCGCGCGATCTGCGTGGCGATTTCGACCGCCTTGCGCAGCGGTAGCGGGGCGCCCGCCAGGCGCTCGCGCAGCGTCTGGCCCGACAGCAGCTCGCACACGACGTAGGGAGACCCCTCGTGGTGGCCGGTATCGTGGACGGCGAGGATGTTGGGGTGGTTCAGTGAGCCCGCGGCACGCGCCTCCTGCTCGAGACGGCGCAGGCGATCCGGGTCCCGTGCGAACGTCGCGGGCAGTACCTTGATCGCCACTTCCCGGGCCAGACGCGCGTCGCTCGCGCGGTACACCTCGCCCATGCCGCCAGCGCCGAGGGGCGCGACGACTTCGTAGGGGCCGAGCCGCGTGCCGCTCGGAAGTGTCATCCGGGAATCGAGAGGCGTGAGGATAGCAGACTAGAACGCCTGGAACGTGTACCCGACGCCCCACTCCTGTCGCGAGCTGACCAGGACGAGGTCGACTGTGGCAGCGTCTCCCGCGCGCAGCTCGAAGGGCCCGGTCGATGCGAACAGGCACGCCTGCAACCGGGTGTCGTGGAGGAACGCGGTGAAGCGCAGTACGTGCCCGCTGCGCGATGGACGCAGCCAGCAGCACCGCGCAGGCCGAAACGCGGCTGATGCCTATTTCTTCCGATGTCTGTCGTACCAGGCGCCGATCTCGAGGATCTTGGCCACGTGGTGGCTGGGGCGGCGACGGATGCCGTGCGGCTCGCCCGGTACGCGCACCAGGACGGCCTCCACGCCGAGGAGCTTCAAGGCCGCATAGTACTGCTCGGACTCGGACATCGGCGTCCGCCAGTCCTCTTCGCCGGTGATCACCATGGTCGGGGTCTTCACGTTCTTCACCACCGAGAGCAGCGAACGCTTGTCGTAGTGCTCCCGGTGGTCCCACGGATTCCCCGGGAACCAGTACTTCACGCCGACGATGGGAATGTCGGAGGTGAGCGCCCAGCTCGTCCAGTCGATGACCGGATAGTAGGAGACGGCCGCGCGGAAACGCGTCGTGCGGCCGATCATCCACGCCGTGAGTACGCCGCCGCCGCTCCCGCCACCGACGAAGAGCTGATCCGGATCAACGAAGCCCCTGGCGATGACCGCGTCGACGCCGGAATTCAGGTCGTGGAAATCGTCGCCGGGATACGCGTGGTGGATCAGGTTCCCGAACGCCTCGCCGTAGCTGGTGCTCCCTCGCGGGTTCAAGTAGGCCACGACGTAGCCCATCCCGGCCCAGACCTGCTTCTCCAGGTCGAAGCGCTCGCCGTAGTTCGCGAAGGGGCCGCCGTGGATCTCGAGGATCAGCGGGTACTTCTTGGAGGCGTCGAAGTCGGGTGGCTTGATCAGCCAGCCCTGGCAGCGGCGGTTGTCGAGGGAGGACTCGTACCAGAACGACTCGACGGCACCCAGTCGACGCTGCCCGAGCAGGTCGTCATTGACGGCGGTCACCACCCGTGGCGCGGCCGCGCCGCGAGGCAGGACTGCCACGTCTCCGGGGCGCGTCGGCGTGGCATGAGTGAAGGCGAGCGTCCCGTCACGCGCGCTGCTAGCCAGGGCCCCGCCGCCATATGCCGACAGCGCGCTCCCGAGCTGCCGTGCGACGGTGCGAATGCGCCCGTCCAAGGTCGCGAAGCCGAGCTTGCTCTCACCCTCCTCGTCGAAAGCGAAATACAGGCCCGTGCCGTCCGCAGCCCAGACGGGGTTCTCGAAGTCCCGGTCAAACTCACTCGTGATCGCGCGCGCGCCGCTGCCGTCCCGGTTCATCACGTAGAGGCGCGTGAGCTGGTACCCCTGGTAGCGGTCGTCATAGCCCAGGTAGGCGATGCGCCGGCCGTCGGGAGAGAGCGCGGGGCTCATGTCGGGGCCTCGGCGATCCGTGAGCGCCTTCAACGCGCCAGTCCTGACGTCGAGCTCGTAGATCTCGCTGTCGAAGGGCTCGAGCTCCCAGTCGTCTCGCCGGTTGGCAACGATCAGCACGCTGCCGTCCCTGGTCCAGAGCGTGTCTGGCGTTTCGCCCAGGGAGGCGATGCCGTGATGGAAGCGCCCGCTCGTCAATTGACGCGGCGTTCCGCCCTCGGCGGGCACGACGAAGACGTGGTGATAGCCGTTCGGCAGGTAGCCCTGCGCGTTGAAGCGATACACGAGCCGATCGATCACCTGGGGCGGCTCCGCCCATTTGGCTCCCTCGGGCGGCGAGGGCAAGGTCGCGACCTTGGGCGCCGGCTCCTTCGCGATTGCCACGAACGCGAGCTGCGTCCCGTCAGGCGACCAGCTGACGCCGCCAGGCGCGGTCTGGACGTTGGTCACCACCTGGATCTGGCCGGTGTCCATGTACTGGATCACGATCTGCTGCTTGTCGTCCACCTCCGAAACCCACGCCAGCCGGCGCCCGTCGGGCGACCAGCGAGGACGGGAGTCGCTTCGCTTCCCGGTCGTCAGCGGACGATGGTCCCTGCCGTCCACGCTGGCGATCCACAGGTTCGAATAGCGCATGTCGGTCATCACATCCGCGAGCTGTCGGACGTAGACGACGCTTCGCCCATCCGGCGCGAGCTGCGGGTCGCTGACCTGCTCGATCTCGAAGACGTCCTCGGCGTGGAGTGGCGTGAGCGGATCGGCGAAAGCCTGAAGCGCCACAGTGGCGAGCAGAGCGAGGCCAAGGCACGAGAGAGGGAGCCTCGTGATCATCGCGACCTCCTGCGTTGGGACGAGCGGAGGCTACCTCCCTCGTGGGCTCTCGCGCTCGATTCGCCGGGCAGGATGACCGGCTCGACATTCACACCCATGTGGGCGGAACTTCCTCCGGGCCACCTGCGTCCTCGCTGATCGAGGAGACTTCGATGGCCGCCCGTCTCTACCGCTCTCGGCGTCATTGCATCATCGCAGGCGTCTGCGGCGGGATCGCGGAACGCCTGGGGTGGACCCCGCTCTCGGTGCGCGTCCTGTTCGTGCTGTTCGCGGTCCTGCCAATCTTCCCCGGCGCGGTCGTCTATGTGGTGCTCTGGGTGGTCGTGCCGGAGGCGCCAGCGTGAACACCTCGAGCGGTTAGACCAAGGCCCGCGGTCGCCGAGACCGCCAGAGGTATTGGAACAAACGCAAGCCCAGGTCCAGGGGCCTCCACAGCCGCAAGAGCGCGTAGCCGAGTGCCGTGCGCGGCCCGCCGCCATAGATCGCGTCGAGCTGCGCACGGGTCGGGAAGAGGACGCCGGCGAGGAGTCGCGAGCGGTCGCTCGGCGCGCCCGACGTGATCTGCGAGACGAGCGCACGCTGGCTCAGCGACGCGTGGTAGCTCGGATCCGAAGCGGCCACGAGGACGTGGTGCAGGAGCGCCGTCGCGCGCGGCGACGACGGCGCATCGCCGCGCCGTAGGGCGGCAACCAGCTCGAATGCCGCCAACACCTCCTCGCGGCCTAGCGCTCCTCACATCCACCGTTCGATCGCTTCCCAGCGGAGCGCGCAGCCGCCGGCCTCGAGATCGGCGAGGTCGGCCAGAGTCCGCGCCAGCTGATAGGACGCCGGCGCCAGGCCATGCTGGTGCAGGCCGTGCACGAGCGTGTGCGCCGCCAGCACGTCGTGGGCTGGAGCGAAGGTACGGGCCGGCCAATCGTTGAGTGGCACGAGCCCGCCGGCGCGCTCGAGGTCCGCGAGCCGCGCCTCGCGACGGCTCCCTTCCACACGAAGACCCGGCACGAAGCGATGAAGCTCGACCATCGCGCCGTCCGGATCGGTGAGCGGCGCGGCCTGGTGGTCGGCCGGCGGCGATTGCCCGGAGCGCCACCCTCCCGAGACGAGCCGCGCCTCGAGCGTCGCCAAGCGTTCCTCGGCCACCAGCACGTCCACGTCCACGGCCTCGCGCTGCGCGTCGTCGACCAGGCCCAGGGCCACCAGCGCGGCTCGCTTCAACAGGACCAAGGGCGCCTGGATCTGGGCCGCGGCTTCGGCCGCGGCTCTGGCAGCCCTGGCCAGCGTCTGACTCTGGCCCAGCGCGACCGCGTAGTCGTGCATGAAAGCACGAGCGGCCTCAACTCCGAGCTGGTCCTGGAGCGCCGTCGGACCCAGGCGCCCGACGATGCGCGTGGCGAACCCGAGCGCGCGAGCGACATCGACGGCGCGCTCCGCGCGAACGTCAGGCGCAGGCGTCCCCTGCAGCGCGAACGCCCGCACCAGGCACCAGCGCTCCTCCGCCGTCACCGAATGGACCGTCGGCCGGAAGCGGAAGCGGGATGCGTCGCTCATCGCGTCACGCGTAATAGCGCGCCTGCGATGCATAGAGGCGCGAATAGACCCCCGCCATCCCCACCAGCGCGTCATGGCTTCCACTCTCGACGATGCGGCCCCGCTCCAGGACGTAGATGCGGTCGGCCTGGCGCACCGTGGAGAAGCGATGGCTGATGAGGAGCGCCGCGCGTCCCGCCAGGGCGGGCCGCAGCTCCGTCCAGAAGCGCTCCTCCGCCTCCGGGTCCATGGCGCTCGTCGGCTCGTCGAGGATCACGAGCCACGCGTCCCTCCACAGCGCGCGGGCGAGAGCCACGCGGTGCCACTCGCCGACGCTCAGCTCGTGCCCGCCCTCCAGCCAATGCCCGAGGGACGTATCGACGCCCTTGGGCAGCCCGGCCGCGACCCGTGCCGCTCCCGAGACCTCGAGCGCCCGCAAGAGCCGTGCGGCGTCGATGGGCTGCGACACGTCGCCCAGCCAGACGTTCTCACGCAGCGTCAGGTGATAGCGCGCCGGGTCCTGGAACGCGACCGTGAGCAGCCCGCGCAGTTTGGAAAGGGGCAGTTCGGTGAGCGGCACGCCGTCGAGCGCCACGATCCCGGCCGAGGGGTCGTAGAGTCGGCAGAGCAGCTTCACCAAGGTGCTCTTGCCCGCCCCGTTCTCCCCCACGAGCGCGACGACCTCGCCGCGGCCGACCGAGAGGCTCACGCCGGACAGCGCGTCGTGATCCGCGCGCGGATACCGGAAGCTCACGTCGCGGAGGGCGAAGCCTTCCTGAACGGCCCGCGGGATCGGCCGTGGCCGCTCGGGCTCGCGCACGCGTGAGGGCAGCTCGAGGAACTCGAAGAAGTTCGAGAGGAACAGGTTGTCCTCGTAGAAGCCCGCCAGGCCGCTCAACAGCTCCTGGAGCGAGGCCAGACCGCGCTGGGCGGCGGCGTAGAAGAGCACGAGGTCTCCGATCGTCTGGCGCCCCGCGACGGTTTCCGCGGTCAGGTAGGCGAGCGATCCATACAGAGGCACCACGCCGACCGCCTGCGCCGCCATCTGCCCCCACGTCCGGCTCTTCAGGAGCGCGAGCCGCTCGCCCCGCAGCCGGGTGCGCAGCTCGCGAAACCAGCCCCGCACCATGCTCCCGAAATCGAAGGCGCGCACCTCCTTCGCGTAGGCGCCGTCGATCAGCAGCCATTGGTAGTACCAGGCGCGGCGCTCGTCTTCCGTGCGCGACCTCTGCCACGCGAACAGCGCACGCGCCGAGCGCACCTTCACGGCGATCCCCGGCAGCGCCGAAGCGAAGAGCACGAGCGCTAGCTCCCAGCGTATCGAGGCGAGCAGGCCGGTCATGGCGAGCAGCGCCAGCCCGCCCTGCCCGATCGCCGCGAGGTCGTTGACCGTCTTGACGGGCCGGTAGGGCGCTTCCTGCTGCGCCCGGTGCAGCACGCTGTAGTAGTGCGGGTCGTCGTAGTACTCGAGATCCAGCTCCAGGGACTTGGCGTGGAGCTTCTCGGCCACGTGATCCGCGACGCGCTGCGCGTGGGCTTCGCTCACGAGGCTCGACAGCGACTGCGCCCACGCCGCCAGCAGGGTCACGGCGCCGAGCAGCGCGGCGAGCCAGACCGCACCCTGCGCCTCGGAGGGGGTTGTGACCGCATCCACCAGACGCCGCAGGAGTATCAGCGCGACCAGGGGCAGCAAGCCCTGCGCGACCCAGAGGCCGGCGCTTGCAGCCAGTGCTCGTGGCGACGACTCCCAGGCGAGACGCAGCGCCGTGAGGAGCCGAACGAGCCTGCGGTGCACGGGTCAGAGCATATTCGGAATCAGGAGACAGTCACGGTCGACGTTGAACGCGATCTACACTGCCACCAGCCACGCGAGGACCGTCGTGGAGTCGCTGACGCGCACGGGGGAAGCCAGAAGGGTCCCGGCTGGCGATCACGTCTCTCACGTGGTCGAAGACCTGCTTCAGCTGGTCAGCTTCCTCGCCACATATGTATGATCAGATGCTTGCCATACGTGCACAAGCCTTGGACGCGCCACTGCGCGCTGGAGCAGCCATGACGACCTGATGCAGTCAGCCGCGCGAGTCGCGCGGTCTACCTCAGCGAGCTCGCGACCGACGTGTGGCCGCCGCCCGTCGTGCCGCTGAGGATCGCTCGGACGCCGAACGGCGCCGCGCGCCGCTCCGCCCCTGGCGGGCGAGCGCCTTCCTCGAGGCGGCCGACCTGCCCTCGCGCCGCAGCGCCTTGCTCACGGCCCGGGACCGCGTGCGCGA